>JAHDWH010000070.1 GCA_023384455.1 Caldilineaceae bacterium
TCGCTGGTACGGAGTAGATGGGCATCAGACTTCCCCCTTCTCTATACGTGCGATGGTATCCGCTGTTAAAGCATCCTGGACAACCTGCCGAATCTCTGGATATCGCCACAGGGTGTACAAACTGCAAAAGACGAGACCGCCTGCCCCGTATTCCAGCCCAATTGTCATTTCCCCGGCAATACGAGAGGGTGTGCGCAAAAGATGGGGCTGGTCAAAGAGACCGATGAAGGGGACAAAGCGGTTGCGGGCTGGGTTCTCCAGGCGCTTCATCTGCTGGGCCTCGAAACGAACCCGCTCCAGTGACCAGTGGGGACGATAGAACCAGGAGATGGTCTGGCTGCAATAGTCCAGACGCAGGCGGCATGCGTAGTCTGGGTTGGGGCGAAAAGGGGGCCAGACGTGGTTGGTGACGAGAGCGTCGGCCTTGCCCCCTTTGGCGTGGGCGTAGAGCCGGTGGGAGAGGTTGACCAGAGAGGCTTCGGACATCTCGGCCAGGAGGTGGTCGCTGGACCGGCCTGCCTGCTGCACAGCCATCTCTTCCCGGAAGGTCTGGCAGCGGGGACAGTAGCAGGCGTAGTGGTTGCGGAAGCCGAAACCGTCGAAGGCCACGCCATCGGCCACTGCCAGGGCCGCGTTCACCCGTGCCCGCAACTCATCCTGGGCCTGGGGACTCTCGAAACAGAGCAGATGGCTCAGTTGCACCGGGTAAAACCAGCGATGGGCGTGGGCGGTGTAGTCTTCCCAATCCAACCCAGACAGGGTCTCGGCGATGGCATCCTCGGCGGGCAACATCTGTTGTACCGCGTCAGGATAATTCCGCGCATACTCGGCAGTGACATTCGGTGTGACGATTGCGCATACCCGCATCCCCAGGCGATGGGCGCTCTCCATCACCAACGGTGTGGGGCTGGAGAGGATAAGGGTGTCAAAACCGATGGCACGAGCAAACTCCACCAGCCGTCGTTCGTCCTCGGCGTTTTGCCGGGGCATGTGCCAGTCCCAAACAGCGCGCATTTTCTACCCTCTTCGCTAAAGAGCCAAACTCAAGTCCCGTAACAGACGTCGAATTGATTCGGCGGGATGCTAGCCCAACACCAGCAACGCCGCGCCCTGCTCCACCCGCTGGCCCGCGGCCACATCCACCGAACGCACGATGCCGGCGCGCAGGGAACGGATTTCGTTCTCCATCTTCATCGCTTCCAGAATAACCAGCGGGTGATCCTCCGGGATGTCGTCGCCCTCCTGCACCAGCACCTTCACCACCAGCCCCGGAATCGGCGCTTTCACCACCAGATCGCCTTTGGGGAGCAGGGGCCCTTTGCGCCCCGCGTTGAGCCGCCGGGTGCGCTCGTCCTCCACCTGCACATGAAACTGCTGGCCGGAGAGCGTCACCGCGTACTCCTGGCGCTGCTCCTCCACAAGCACTTCGTAGCTGTGGCCGTTGAGGAGAATGCTGTAAAGCTCCGGCACACCGATCTGGCTCACGTCCACAGAAATGGCCTCGCCGTCCACCAGCACCTGACCGCCTTCAATTTCAACCTCATATTCCTGCCCATTTACCGCGGCAAAGTATTTCACCAGCGCCCTCCTGTGGCCTTCATCCGACCGGCTCTCTTCCAGTTGCTCCCCTGGCTGGCTGCGGGGGATTGATCGCCGATATGCACAGCCCGTCGCCCGGCTTCGTGGGCAATCAGCGCGGCCGAGACAGCCGCGATGCGGGCCTGCTCGTCGGCGGGCTTCTCCGTCGCCATCAGCTTTCGCCGCTCCAAAAAGCTGGTGTCAAAGGTACCCCAGATAAACTCTGTGCTGATCATCATTTCCTGGTGAAAGGGAATGGACGTTTTGATGCCGCCGATGCGGTATTCGCTCAGCGCCCGGCGCATACGCAGAATGGCCTCGGCTCGTGTCTCGCCCAACACCACCAGCTTCGCCACCATCGGGTCGTAGAAAAGGCTGACCTCAAAGCCCCGGTAGAGACAGCTCTCCACCCGCACACCGGGGCCGGTCGGCTCTTTCAGATAGGTGACAATACCGCTGTTGGGCATAAAATTATTGAAAGGGTCTTCGGCGGTGATACGACACTCGATGGACCAGCCTTTGGAGACGATATCCTCCTGGCGGTAGCGCAGACGACGGCCCGAGGCAATGGCGATCTGCTCCTTCACAATATCCACGCCCGTCACCATCTCCGTCACCGGATGCTCCACTTGCAGCCGGGTATTCATCTCCAAAAAGTAGAATTTATTGGCATTGGAGTCGTAAAGAAATTCGATTGTGCCCGCGTTGGAGTAGTTGACCGACTCGGCCGCGGCGATGGCGATGCGTCCGATCTGCTCTCGCATCTCCGCATCCACCGCCACGCTGGGCGACTCTTCGATGAGCTTCTGATGGCGGCGCTGGATGCTGCACTCCCGCTCGCCCAAATGGATGGTGTTGCCGTGGTTGTCGGCCAGAATCTGCACTTCGATGTGGCGGGCCGAGGCGATATATTTTTCCAGATATACTTCGTCGTTGCCAAAGGCGCTGCCGGCTTCCCGTCGGGCCGCCGAGAGGGAGCTGGTGAACTGGGCCGGGTCGTGAACCACCCGCATCCCTTTGCCGCCGCCGCCCGCGGTCGCCTTGATCATCAGCGGGAAGCCGATTTTGAGCGCGGCCGCCTTCAGTTCGTCGTCGCGCAGCCCTTTGGCCGATCCGGGGACCAGCGGCACGCCGTTCTTCGCCACAGTCTCCCGGGCCGTCTGTTTGTCCCCCATCTTTTCGATGGCTTCCGGGCTGGGGCCGATGAAAGTGATGCCCGCATCCCGGCAGGCCCCGGCAAAGGCCGCGTTCTCGGCCAGAAAGCCGTAGCCGGGGTGGATGGCGTCCACGCCTGCTTTGCGGGCCACGTCGATAATTTTGTCGATGCGCAGATAGCTTTCCCGGCTGGGCGCGGGGCCGATGGCGTAGGCTTCGTTGGCATAGCGCACGTGCAGGGCCGTGCGGTCCGGCTCGGAGAAGACGGCGACGGTAGAGATACCCCGCTCTTCGCAGGCCCGCAATACCCGCACGGCAATTTCGCCCCGATTGGCAACCAATACTTTTTTGAACATTCACGACCTCGACTTGGAAAATGAACTGTGTTCAGTTTGCGCGGTAATATGCCCTCCGATTGCTACGAATCGGAGGGTATAGGTTTCAATTCAATAAGTTTTTGTAAAAACTCTTTCGCTTGATCTACATTGACAGATTCGAGGAAATCAGGCTCGAATACGCGTTTCAAATCCCCTGTGAGTTGCGTCACGCCTCGTGAATTACGACCGGCCCAATGAAAGTGTACACGCGTGGCGTTTAAGATTGTCTCGTCCAGGATGAAGACAAGACAAGTAACCACATATCCAGAATCAACATTAATACCAACAAAGAAAAATGAAAAAACAGTGCCGCCCGACGCAAGCGTTTCTAAAACCTTATCAATGGTGTATCCCTTCGGATTAGAGACAAGGGTCAGAATTTTCGTCTTGATGTCTACTTTTACTTCATTGCCTATTGTCAGCGTTCGACTCACATCCTCAAGCAAATGCAAGTTGTCTGCACCGGTAATGATTTGTTCAATTTGATTCCCACGAAGATTAACATTGTCGATTCCGGCGGCATCCAGAATCGCTTCCAGATTTTCGTCCACTGCTTGGTTCAAGTCTTTGCCCAGTTGAAGATATTCAGGATGATTGCTTAGAAGATTGGCGAGTTCGGGTGCTTGCAGAATGTTTGCTTTTTGCTCTTCTGTCGGTTCAAAACGACTTCCTGTAGATACTATCGCATTTGTTCTTTTAACCAGGCGAATTAGATTCTCTTCCCAGCTAAATTGAGTATGTATAGCAAATAGCTCAGCAAAGTTTTCAGGTCTATTGGCAATGCCGTCGTATTCTCGCAGAATGTCATGGCCGAGAAACGTGCCCCGCACATTGTCTACGCGTAATTGTTGAGAACTGTGGCTGATTTTTTTGAGAAATGTTGTGTTCGCCAACAATAGCTCGATTCCTTCAGGACGTACTATACAGACCACAAACGGTGACTGATCATAATTTTGCAAGGCGGATAGAGATAAAACACCGTTGGAAAAAGACTTGCCTTTCGCGCTTGAAAAGCGCACAGCAAACTCAGGGCAATAATAGACAGAGCGCATCTTTATAAGCGAGAAATTTCTGACGGTAGCATCGGAAATTTCGGCTTTGATACAGCGCGGATGAGAATTGGCATAGCTATATAAGAATTGGGAAAGTTCCGAGATATCTCTACTCATGGCTGTTTTCTAGCGAAAATAGATCCTGAGCGACATGCCGGCTACCACTGCCGTTAGAACTCTTTTCTTGAGAGGTGAGTTGTTTGGCAAGGGTATTTCGTTCCCAGAAAACACCATCCGTAAACCCTTGAATTGTCTTGTTTGTAATCGCTGATTCAAGTCGTTTTGCCGCAAGCAAACAATACTCTTCATCTATTTCGATACCCAGACACCTTCGCCCCAGTTTCTTAGACACAACTGAAGTTGTACCACTTCCGAGAAAAGGATCGAAAACAAAATCGTCAGAATTGGTACTGGCTAAAACTATTTTTGCTACTAGTTTTTCACTTTTCTGGGTTGGATGATCCGTGTTTTCTGGCATTGACCAAAATGGAATCGTGATATCCGTCCATAGATTCGATGGATGGGTGTCTCGAAAATTCCCGTCTTTGTCTCGTTCCCAATCTTTCGGTTCCCCAGTAGCGTGTGTATAGGGCGCAATCACCTTTCTGCGCAGCTTTACAGACTCCACATTAAATGTATACTCCTGAGACATTGTGCAAAACCAAATATCTTCGCTTGAATTCTTCCAGTTTGATTTTGCACCCCGCCCCTTTTCCCGTTCCCAAGTAATTCGATTTCGCACAATAAAGTGCCTCGAGGCTGCTTGAAAGACGGATAATGAGGTGAACCAATCAGCGCATATGTAAATGCTTGCCGTTGGCTTTAGCAGGTGTTTCAACGAGTGTAACGTGCTGTCAAGCCAGTCTGTATAGGCTTCAATACTTTGCCGCGCAAATTTCTTACCATTAAATGATTTGTCAAGATTATAGGGCGGATCGAGAAACAGTAAGTCTACGTGTCCGGGCGGCAACAATTTAGCCCAATCACCACAATCGCCGTGGATTATTCCAGTACGGGGAGAAATTACAGGGCGTTTGGGTAAACCGGTGATTAATGTAGGCGAAAGTCGATTGCGATCTTCTTCCGATAGAGTCAATGTACGATTTCTTGGAGACCGTTGTTTTGGTATGGATGTCGTCATTCCGGCCTATCTCCTTTTCTGTCAGTCAGCCGTTCCATCTGAAACGTGAGGTGTCGTCGCGGGATATCACGTTTCACGTCTTCACGTTTCCCCACGCAAATCGTGGCTCCGTCAGCCTACGCTACACACCCTCCCGATGCACCCGCGCCGTCACAAAAACCCGGTCCACCCCAAACGGATGGGGCAGCAGTTCGTCGCTTGCGTGCCATTCCCCATAGACCGCATCCCCCGGCGTCAGAATCAGCCGCCG
Organism: Caldilineaceae bacterium; assembly: GCA_023384455.1. GTDB lineage: Bacteria > Chloroflexota > Anaerolineae > Caldilineales > Caldilineaceae > JACQGT01. The sequence continues at coordinate 5,554 of JAHDWH010000070.1, forward strand.
GAAGTGCCAGACGATCACATTCGTATTGCGCCCTACAGGGTTTTCGTAGCTGTCTTCCACAATGCCCTGCACATAGACCAGCCCGCTGATGAAACGCGTCTCCCAGGTGCCGTAGGGGAGCTGGCCGTTCTCGTCCGGCGCGGCGGTGACGCGCAGATGGACCGGGCCGCAGTCGATGGAGAGATAGGCCAGCTGGTCGTGGCCGTACTCGATTTCGGCCTCGGCAATGCGCCCGGCAAAGGCATAGGTGGCCGGGCCGACCCGCACAAAGCGTTTCTCCAACGGCTCCGGCTGCACAGCGTACCAGTGCTGCGCGCCATTGTCCGGCAGGAGAATGCCCCCATCCAGCACCAGAGACAACGACTCCCCCTGCTGCAAGCCGGCGAAGCCCATCGTTTCGTATTGGGTAGCGGGTAGCTCAAATTCGATTTCGGAGAGAGGCATAAACGGAAAGTCGCTTTGGTGTTCGATTGGAATGTTGGCGGGTTAGGTAGGGATGATGGGATTCTGGACACTTCGACAGAATCTCATCATCCCATTATCTCGTGAACACGATCACCTTGCCACCGTGTCACTTTGTCACCCCTACAGCGGTATATTCCCGTGCTTCTTGGCCGGTATCTGGTCCCGCTTGTTCTGGAGCATTTCCAGGGTGTTGATGAGCCGGGGTCGGGTCTCGTGGGGTTCGATAACATTATCAATAAAGCCCGCGGCAGCGGCCACATAGGGGTTGGCGAAGCGCTCCCGATAGTCGGCCACCAGTTCGTTCTTGCGCGCCACCGGATCGGCCGCGTCGGCGATATCCCGGCGGAAGATGACGTTGACCGCGCCCTCGGGACCCATCACCGCAATCTCGGCGCTGGGCCAGGCCAGTACCATATCCGCGCCCAGATGCCGGGGGTTCATCACACAATAGGCCCCCCCATAGGCTTTGCGGATGATGACCGTCAGCTTGGGCACAGTGGCCTCGGCAAAGGCGTAGAGCAGCTTGGCCCCGTGGCGGATAATGCCGCCGTGCTCCTGATTCAGGCCGGGCATAAAACCGGGCACATCTTCCAGCACAACCAACGGAATGTTGAAGGCGTCGCAGAAACGCACAAAACGGGCCGCCTTCTGGCTGGCATCCACATCCAGCACACCGGCCAGCACAGAGGGCTGTTGGGCTACAATCCCCACGGAACGTCCCCCCAGCCGGGCAAAACAGACGATCACATTCTGCGCCCAGTGCTGGTGGACCTCCAGAAATTGGCCGCCGTCCACAATCCGTTTGATAATCTCCTTCATATCGTAGGGCCGGTTGGGATTGTCCGGCACAATCGCGTCCAGTTCCTCGTCCTGGCGCAGGGGATCGTCCGTGGATGGCACAAAGGGCGGGTCTTCCATATTGTTGTTGGGCAGATAGCTCATCAACTGTTGGACGAGAAAGATGGCGTCGGATTCGCTGTCAGCGGTAAAGTGGGCCACCCCCGACTTGCTGCCGTGAACCGACGCGCCGCCCAATTCCTCAAAGGTGACCTCCTCGTGGGTCACTGTCTTTACCACATCCGGCCCGGTGACGAACATATGGCTGGTGTCCTTTACCATCACCACAAAATCGGTGATGGCCGGGCTGTAGACCGCACCCCCCGCGCAGGGTCCCATAATCAGGCTGATCTGGGGGACGACGCCCGAGGCCATCACATTGCGGTAAAAAATATCCGCATAACCAGCCAGGCTGTGAACCCCCTCCTGGATACGTGCCCCGCCGGAATCGTTGAGACCGATGACCGCCGCGCCGTTCTTCATCGCCATATCCATAATTTTACAGATTTTGGCCGCGTGGGCCCGGCTGACCGAGCCACCAAAGACGGTGAAATCCTGGGCGTAGATGTAGACCAGCCGCCCGTCCAGGGTGCCGTAGCCCGTCACCACACCGTCACCGGGGATGCGCTGTTTGTCCAGCCCAAAATCGTTGGAATTGTGGGTGACAAAGATGTCCATCTCTTTGAAGCTGCCCTTGTCCAGCAACAGGTCCATCCGCTCCCGGGCGGTCATCTTGCCTTTGGCGTGCTGGGCCGCAATGCGATCCGGGCCACCCCCCTGGCGCGCTGCGCCTTTGCGTTCGCGCAGTTCCAATATGCGTGGGTCCGTACTGTTCGTGCTCAAATGATTCACCTCAAATGCAAGTTAGATTCACCGCGGTCAGAAGTCCGACTTTTAGCAAAAGTCGGACTTCTTTTGTTTTAGAAAAATCCCAGGTTGGCAATGCCCGTCACCATCAGAATCCCGATCAGAATCGGCTGGTGGATGACGTAGATCAGCAGGGAATGCTTGCCCAGAAAGCCTAGAAGATTGAACGGAAAAAAGGCCGAATAGTCGCGCAGGGAGAACTGGCGCACACCCGCTGTATAGAGGGAATTGCCCAGAAAGACGCCGATCAGCACCACTGCAAACCAATGGACCAGCGGAAAGAAGTCCTGGGGCGCATAGCCGGGCGGGGTGATCCCCAGCCAGACCCAGGCCAGACTGGTCGTCTCAATCGTCTTCAGATAATAGCTCAGGGGCATCAGAATAGCGATGAAAAGCAGATTGAGCCAACGGAAACGCAGAAAGGGATAGGCCAGAATGATGGAGACGCCGATCATATGCAGCACGCCGAAATCGATGCGTCCCATACCCATAAAACCCAGGACAGTGCCCATTGCCAGCCCAGTGCCCAGAACCAGCAGCCCGCGCTGGAAAAATTTCCAATAGAGACCTTTGCTCCCGTCCGCCTTCTGCTGCGCCCGGTTGTAGCTGACTGTCAGGGAGATGCCCACCAGCAGCACAAAAGAGGAAGCGATAGAGCGCTGGAAATAGAACCAGAAGGGGCTGAAGAGATCGATGTAGACTTCGGCAAAGGCCTTCAGGTCCCAGGCGAAGTGATAGATGACCATCGACACAATCGCCAGACCCCGCCAGGCGTCGATCTCCCACAGACGGCGGGAAGATGTGCTGGGATTGCCTGCCGAGGATTTTGTCTTTTGCGAAGCGGCTGTTGTGGCCCGGGCCATAGGCGCTGTTACTCCTCTATATCCACCAGAATTTTGCCGAAATGTTCGTTTGCCAGCATCCGGGCCAGAGCCTTCGGATAGTCGGCCAGGGGGTGGACTGAATCTACCACCGGTGACAGCTTTCCTGCAAAGACCAGCCCCATCACTTCCCGAAAATCGTCCTGGCTGCCCATTGTGCTGCCGATAATTTGCAAGTGGCGGCCAAAGATCAGCGCAACCGGCACAGTGGCCTCGTAGCCGCTGCTGCCGCCCACTGTGAGCAGCCGCCCGCCGGGGGCCAGCGCGCGCAGACTATCCGGCCAGGTGGCCTGACCCACATTGTCCACCACCACATCCACCCCCTGCTTGTCCGTAGCCCGGTAGACAGCCCGGCTCCACGCCGGGTCCGCGCGGCGGTCGTGTACCCAATCCGCACCCAATGCCTGGGCCAGGCGGGCCTTTTCGGCTGTGCTGGCAATCGCGTAGACCTGCGCCCCGGCCAGCTTTGCGATCTGAATCGAGACGCTGTTGACGCCGCCCCCCGCGCCCACCACCAGCACTCGCTCCCCGGCCCGCAAACCACCGGCTACCATTAGGTTGTGCCAGGCGGTCTGATAGACCAGCGGAGCCGCCGCCGCTTGCCGCATAGGGTAGCTCTCAGGGATAGCCAGCAGATTGCGGGCTGGCACAGCTACAAACTCGGCGCACGCCCCCCGCGCGTGCTCGCCCAAAATACCGCCCCGTTCGCAGCGGTTTTGGAAACCGCGCAGACACTGGCGACATTCCCCGCACCAGAGCAACGGGTTTGCCACCACCCGCTGACCGACATCCCAGCCCACCACACCCGCCCCAAGCGCCGCGATTGTCCCGCTGAAATCCGCGCAGGGAATGTGGGGCCACTCCAGATGCAGCCCCTTCCAACCCCGGCGCACAAAATCGTCCAGCCGGTTGAGCGCGGCATAGCGCACCCGTACCAGCACCTCGCCAGCCCCCGGTTCGGGTTTGGGCGCATCCGTGCTATATTCATAAACAGTGGGGGAGGGGCTGTGTTGACGAAAGAGAATGGCCCGCATAGGATCCTCATCCAAACAGCAACGCGACTGTACCGGCGAAGAGACCCATCAACAGGCAGAAGCCGACAAAGAGCACGACCAGCAGTGTCAACCCACAGCCGAAGACCACATTTACCCCGACTGTGCGTTCGTCGTGCAGCCGGGAGAGCAGCCCAGCCGTGCCGCTGACAACGCCGATCAGCACCAGACTGGTCACCCCGGAACTCCACGCCGGCCCCAGGCCAAAGGTCTCGAAGCAGAGAAAATAGGCCAGAACGCCCGATCCCATACCCGCAAAGAGACTGAACAGAATGATAGGCAGTGTCGGGGTGGGGGCGACGGACATAAAAAGGGTTGCCAGTGGTCTCGTGCCGGATAACGGCTCACCCTTTCCCAACCTCCCCCCACTTTGGGGGAGGAGTCAATCCAGTTCCCTCCCTAAAATGGGGAGGGGTAGGGTGGCTGAACCGCTGCCGTGCCGGATGTGTAGCGTCTACCAGGCCCATTCCCGGCCCGACCTGGACCAAACAGTACAATTTTACACGATTGCACCCTTTATCACAAGCAAATGAGTAACTACGCAGGCTTTGGGTGCGACGTATTCGCCACACAATCTTTGCGCGAGAGCACTCTCCCGGTGAGTACGTCGCACCTGACGAATAAGCAAATGGACATCCACAAAGTACATTTGGCCCTGGCCGACCAGCCTTTCGGCCATACAATCGACTACCACCCATCTGTGCCCAGCACAATGCCCATCGCCCGGGCCCTGGCCGAGAAAGCCGCTGACCCCGCGCGCATCTCCGGTGCTGTCGTCATTGCCGACGAACAGAGCGCGGGCCGGGGGCGGCTGGACCGGCGCTGGGAGACGCCGCCGGGTCGGGCGCTCCTCGTCAGCGTCGTCGTAGCGGGCCTGCACCTGCCGGATCGCCCGGCCCAACTCCCGATGATCGCCGGGCTGGCCGTGCTGGATGCCGTAACGCAAGCCGTCAGCTTGCCCTCCCCCCCGCCCCCCGTAACGCAAGCTGACAGCTTGCGCCTCAAATGGCCCAACGATCTGATCGCCCTCCTCCCCACCGGCCCGGTGAAAATAGCCGGTCTGCTGGTAGAGAGCAGCCTGGACAGTCAGGGCGTCCGCTACGCCGTGCTGGGTATCGGCCTGAATGTCAACCAGCGCGCCAACGAACTGCCCGCGCCCCGAGCAGGGGGAGCGCCAGCCGCCAGCCTCTACACTCTCTTCCAACGGGAATTTAGCCGCGAGCACCTTCTGTTGAGCCTTTGCCGCTCTCTGAACAGACTGCTCTCTCCACCCAATCGCCCCGGGAGCCGGGACATTCATACCCGCTGGCAAGCCCAACTGATCAATTTGGGTTGCCCGGTCCAGGTCCGCACCCTCGAAAGCGCCGCGCCTTTTCTTCAGGGACGGGTCGAAGGGAGCGACCTCGACGGCGCGCTGCTGATCCGGGACGGTACAGGCAAGCGACATACAGTCACCGCCGGGGATGTGACCGTCGTTTTTCATCCGTAGGAAAAGCTCCCGACATCTGGTATAATCACTGCGCTATCCGGTAACTGCTCACCCCCACCCAACCTCCCCCACAGTGGGGAGGAGCTGCTCCACTTCCCTCACTGGAATGGGGAGGGGTAGGGTGGGGTGGCTGAACAGATACGCCATCCACCCAATCCGCGCCAGCCGCGTTCTATTCTTGCGCTATGTCCATTCACACCGTTATCCTGACCCACGAACACGCAGACTTCGACGCCCTGGCTTCCCTGCTGGGCGGGGCACTGCTCTTTCCTGCTGCCATCCCCGTCCTGCCCCGGACGATTAACCGCAACGGCCAGGCCTTTTTGGCCCTCTATCGCTCGTCCTTTCCGTTCATCGAGCCGAATCGTATGCCCAAAGGCCGGGTGGAACGGGCGATTCTGGTAGACACCCGCAGCTTCAACGCCGTCAAAGGGATGGACGAGACGACCGAATTTCTGCTCATCGACCACCACACCTACACAGAACCGTTGCCCCCAGGCTGGCGCTGGTGGGAGGGTGCGCTCGGCCCCTTTTCCACGGGGGCCAATACGACGCTGCTGGTGGAGAAGTTGATGGTGCAGGGCGCGGATGTGACGTCAATTCAGGCCACCCTCCTGGCCCTGGGCATCTACGAGGATACGGGCGGCCTGCTCTACGCCTCTACCACCCACCGGGACGCCCGCTGCGTGGCCTGGCTGCTGGAGGAGGGGGCAAAGGTGGAGGTCATCCATCGCTTCACCCACTACCCCCTCAGCCCAGAGCAGCAGGCGCTGGGCGACGATCTGATCGCCAGCGCCGAGCACGTCCAGGTGGCCGGGCAGACCCTCGTCATCGCCACAGCCAGCGCGCCGGGCTTCTCCGACGAAGTGAGCGCACTGGCCCACAAATTGCGCGATCTCTACGAGGCCGACGCGGTTTTTGTGGTGGTCGATCTGGGCAACCGGGTGCAGGTGGTGGCCCGCAGCCGCAGCGATGGGGTGGATGTGGGCGCAATCGCTGCCGGGCTGGGCGGGGGAGGACACAGCCGGGCCGCGGCCGCGCTGATCCGCGGGGGCAATCTGCCCGACGTGCGCGCCGCCATTCTGGAAATGGCCGACATCTCCGTGCGCCCAGCCCTGACTGTGCAGGAAATGATGAGCCGGGGGCGTCCCCGCACCCTGCCGCCGGAACTCTCTGTGGGGGAAGCTGTCGTGCGGATGCGTCGTTACGGCTTCGAGGGTTTCCCGGTGGTGGCGACCCGACCCGACGGCGGCGACGAACTGCTGGGCATTCTCCTGCGCCGGGATGCGGACAGGGCCATCGATCACGGCCTGGAAAAGCGCCCGGTCGAGATGCTCATGCGCGCCGGTGCAGTGACAATTGGGCCGGATGCGCCGATCAGCGAACTGCACCGGCGGATGATTGAAAGCGGCTGGGGACAGATTCCGGTGGTGGATGGGCAGGGCAAAATTATCGGCATTGTCACCCGCACGGATCTGATCAAATTATGGGGCGAGGACGGGGCCGGCGGTCACAGCCTGCCTGATGTCAGCCGCCAACTGACCGAACACCTCTCCCCCGTCCAACACCGAATGCTGCGTCTGCTGGGCGAGCGGGCCAGCGCCTTCGGCCACGCGGTCTATGTGGTGGGTGGCTTTGGCCGGGACCTGCTGCTGGGGCGCATTGGCGACCCTTCAACCCTTCGACAGGCTCAGGACGGCGCAGGCTCAGGACACCCCAGGGCGGGCGGGCCGGATATGGATGTGGTGGTGGAGGGCGACGCTATCGCCCTGCTGGAAGCCATCCAGAGCGAGTGTGGCGGACGCGTCGTCACCCACCGCCGTTTTGGCACGGCCAAATGGCTGCTGAACGAGCCAGCCCACCCCATCACCTGCGCCGACCTGCTGGAGGAGGAGGGCCTGTTGCCCGCTTCGCTGGACCTGGTGACGGCGCGCACGGAGTTCTACACCGAGCCGACTGTGCTGCCCACTGTGGAGCAGGGCAGCATCAAACTCGACCTGCACCGGCGGGATTTTACCATCAACACCCTGGCGATTGTGCTCACGCCGGACCGCTGGGGCGATCTGCTGGACTTCTACGGCGGGCTGGCCGACCTGCGGGCTGGGCTGATCCGTGCCCTGCACAGCCTGAGTTTTGTGGACGACCCTACCCGGATTTTGCGGGCGGTGCGCTACGAGCAGCGCTTCGATTTTCGCATCGAAGATCGCACGCTGGAACTGCTGACCGATGCCGTGCCCCTGGTGGACCGGGTGACGCCCGCCCGCATTCGTCACGAGTTGGACCGGATTTTTCAGGAGGTGAGGCCAGAGAAGGCTCTCTATCGGCTGGACGAATTGGGTGTACTGGCGGCGATCCACCCCCAACTGGCGACGACGCCCCTGTTGGCCCAGCAGTGCGTGGCCTTGCGCGCCCGGCTGGCCGCGGCGGAGCCATCCCTGGCTGAAATGGGCGAGGAGATCGAGCGGCTCTATTGGGGGCTGCTGGTCTATCCGCTTCTGCCCAGCCAGGCGGTGGACGACGACGAGGAAAGCGCGTCGGGCATTGTGGGGGAACTGACTGAAAGGCTGAAATTGCGGGGCGAAACCACCCGGCTAATGCTGCGCCTGGCTCACCTGAAGGCCCACCGGGACGCATTGGCCGACGCCCATCTGCGCCCCAGCCGGGTTGTAGAGATTCTGGATCGTTCGCCCCTGGCCGCCCGTCTGCTCTTTGGCCTGGCGGAGAATGACCCGACTATCGACGCCCATCTGCGCCGCTTCCAGGACGAATGGCAACACATCCGCCCGACTCTCACCGGCAACGATCTGCGGGCGCTGGGAATGCGTCCCAGCCCGGCTTTTGGTCGCATCCTCTCCCGGCTGCGCGCCGCCCTGCTGGACGGGGAGATTGGGGGGGAAGTGGGGGAGCGGCGGTTGGTGGCGGAGTTGGTTGAGGAAATAGGCAGGGAGCAGAGTAATCGCTTATGAGTGGAATGAACAAAAGAGACGCAGCAATCTGCGCCGACTACCGTGGAGAATCGGTACGCATCATCTCGATGCGTAAAGCAAGCAGAGAGGAGCAAATAGAGTATGTCCAAAACCGATTGGGGAAGAGTTGGACGGATGACCGACGAAGATATCGACTTCAGCGATATTCCACCAGCGACACCGGAACAAATGGCAAAAGCGCTGCCTCTGGGCCATCTATTCCCTGAACTCGTCCAAACCCAATTTGTAGTTGCATTGGATGAAGATATTGCAGAATGGGCACAACAGATGGGCGAGAGTCAGGATTTGGATTACGAGGATATTGTCAATCAAATCTTGCGCGAGCACATCGCCCAGCAGGAACCCCTGGAAGATACCCTGCGTCGGGTGATCCGCGAGGGACTTCACTCTGTAGCAGCATAGAGACTGAGTTTCTTGGAGAAACTCAGTCTCTGATACACACAAATCCCCCACCCATAGGAGAACCACCGATGAAAATTACCGCTATCAAACCCGTCTTCGCCCAGGGCGAGAACCGGGTCTTTGTCTTTGTGAAAGTGGAGACCGACCAGCCGGGGCTGATCGGCTGGGGCGAGGCGTCGCTGGAAGGCAAGCCCCGGGCCGTGGCGGGCTGTCTGCTCGATATGCAGCCGATGATTCTGGGGATGGACCCGCGCAATGTGGAGCATTGCTGGCAGATTCTCTACCGCAGCGCCTTCTGGCGCATGGGGATTATCGGGCTGACGGCTATCTCTGGCATCGATCAGGCCCTGTGGGACATCAAAGGCAAAGAGCTGGGACGCCCGGTCTATGAATTGCTGGGCGGCAAAGTGCGGGACAAAGTGCGGATGTACACCCATTTCGGCGGGGCCACGCCGGAAGCGATGGCCGAGAGCGCGCTGGAAAAGGTGGCGAAGGGCTGGACCGCCATCAAAACTGTACCCGTGCCCATCACAAATATCGTGGATGGGCTGACCGTGCAGAAGCGGGCCGAGGCTGGTCTGCGGGCTGTGCGCGAGGCCGTGGGCGACGACATCGACATTCTGCTCGATATGCACGGGCGGGTAACGCCCCAGATGGCGATCCAATACGCCAAACGCTTCGAGCCGTATGCCCCCTTCTTTATGGAAGAACCGGCCCAGGCCGAGAACCCCGCGGCCATGGCGGCGATTGCCAGAGCCACGACGATTCCGATTGCCACGGGCGAGCGGCTGCTCACCCGCTGGGGCTTTCGGGAGATTCTGGAGACCGGCGCGGCCAGCCTGCTCCAGCCGGACACCTGCCACGCGGGGGGTATCAGCGAAATCCGGCGCATCGGCAGCCTGGCCGAAGTCTACTACGCGGGGATGGCCCCCCACAACCCCTACGGCCCTGTCTCCACCGCGGCCTGTGTCCAGGTGGATTTTGCTATGCCCAACTTTGTGATTCAGGAGATGGTAGACCCGGACTCCTCGCCGATCTCGATGCTGGAATTCGTCGTCGAGCCGCTGCAAGTGGTAGACGGCTACATTCTGCCCCCGACAAAACCGGGCATCGGCGTAGAGGTGGACGAGGCCGCCTGTATGCGTCGCCAGCCCGATTTCTCGATTGAGACGACGCGTTCCTTTGTTTCGGTCTATGGCGCGCAGCACACGGACGGAGGGGTGGCTGATTCGTGAGGAAGGAGAAGAGGAAGAAAATAGTGAATAGTGAATTATGAATGGCGAATGAACGACACTTCGCATTTTGCAACACGAAAGGCATTTTCCCCATGCAATACCGACAACTTGGCAAATCTGGCGTACGTGTTTCTGTGATTGGGCTGGGCACAAATCAGTTCGGCGGCAAAGTGGACCAGAACGGCGTCAACGAAATCATCGACGGCTGTCTGGATTTGGGCATCAATTTCATCGACACCGCTGATGTCTACACAGGCGGGCGCTCGGAAGAGACCCTGGGCGTGGCCCTGAAGGGCAAGTGGGACAAAGTAGTGATGGGCACAAAAGGGGTCAGCCCTATGGGCAAGGGCGAAAATGACCGGGGCGCGTCCCGCTATCACCTGGTCAACGCGGTGGAGTCCAGCCTGCGCCGGATGCAGGTGGATCACATCGATCTCTACCAACTGCACCGCTGGGACGACACGACGCCGATTGACGAAACCCTGCGCGCCCTGGACGATCTGGTCGCCAGCGGCAAAATCCGCTATGTGGGCGCTTCCAACTTTGCCGCCTGGCAACTGAGCCGGGCCAATCTGCTGGCCGAGCTGCGGGGCTGGTCGCCGCTGGTCACAATCCAGCCCCACTATCATATGTTCGAGCGGGCCATCGAGCAGGAGTTGATCCCCTACTGCAATGCCTACGGCGTGGGGATTCTGCCCTATTTCCCCCTGGCCGGTGGCTTTTTGACAGGCAAATACAAGCAGGGCGAGGCCGCGCCGGCCGGCAGCCGGGGTGAAAACAGCGCCTATGTCCAGCGCTATATGACCGACAAGAATTACGCGATTGTAGAAAAGATGGCGGCCTGGGCCGGGGAACGGGGCCACTCGATGGTGGAACTGGCCCACGCCTGGCTGCTGGCCCAGCCCCAGGTCAGCTCGGTCATCTCCGGCGCCACGAAGCTGAGCCAGGTGCAGAGCAACGCGGCCGCGGGGGATTGGTCGCTGACCAGCGCAGAGGCGGCAGAGGTCAACGCCATTCTGGATGGAAAGGCTGGCTAGGCTCTCATGCGCCTGCTCGGAGAACCGTCCCCTCCAGAATCTCTTTCATCTACCGAGCAGATGGCCCGGCAGCTCGACGCGCTGCGTCAGGTTGCTTCGGAATTGGTGTCGGAAACTGATCTGGAGACTCTGCTGGGGACAATTATCCGCCACTCTATCGCGCTGCTGGCCGTGGATGATGGGGTTTTCTTTCTCTATCGCCCAGACCTGGACCGATTGGAGTGGCGGGTCTCCGTTGATAGTAGGATATCCTTTCGGGGCGCAACGCTGGGACGGGGGCAAGGGCTGGCCGGGCGCGTCTGGGAATCCGGCCAGGTTCGTCAGGTGGCGGATTACAACGAGTGGGAAGGGCAGGCGGGTGTCTTTACAGGGCGTCCGGAGCGTTCTGTGATCGGCGCACCGCTGATCTGGCGGGAGGAGTTTCTGGGTGTCTTGACGATCAGCGTTCACCGTCACCACACCTTTTCCGCGCAGGATGGGGAGCTGCTGCGCTTCTTTGCTGATCAGGCGTCGGTTGCTGTCCACAGCGCCCGGCTGCACGAACAGAGCCAGCGGCGTGTCCAGGACCTGACTGTTATCCACGAGACAACCCGCTCCCTTTCCTACCTGCGCACACCCGAAGATCTGGCCCAGGAGATCATCCGTATTCTGGAGCGGGTCTTGGGTTACGATTATGGCGCGGTGTTGCTCGTTGACCGGCCGGGTGAGATACTGATTCCCTTTGCTCTGTCGGAACAGGGCAAAGGAATAGATTTTGTGGAAGAAGACAAAGCCTACGTTCGCTCCCGCAGCGTCCGCCTCGGCCAGGGCATCACCGGCTGGGTGGCCCAACACGGGGAGAGTGTGCGATTGGGCGACGTGCGCGAGGACCCCCGCTACTACTCCGTGCGCACAGACATCCGCTCGGAGCTATGCGTGCCTCTGTTAGCCGAGGGGCGGGTGATTGGGGTGATCAACACGGAGACGACCCGGCTGAATGCCTATTCCCCGGCGGATCAGCGGCTGTTGGAGACCGTAGCCGCGCAGATCGCCATCGCCATCCAAAATGCCTACCTGTTGGAACGGGAGCAGACCGCCAGCCAGGAATTGCGCAATCTGGCTGGCTATTTGCAGACCGCCCTGGAAGATGAGCGCACCCGCATCTCCCGGCTGATCCACGACAATTTTGGTCAGGCGTTGACCGCACTCAAATTCGATATCTTCTGGCTTGGCCGTCAGCTAGTGGGGGGGGCAGTTGTCCAGTCGAAAATTGCTGCTATGTCGGGGTTGATTGATTCTACCATTGAGCAGGTGCGCCAGCTCTCCTCCGAGCTGCGCCCCGGGATGCTGGATGATCTGGGGTTGGCCGCGGCCCTGGAATGGCTGGGGGAAGATTTTGCCCGACGCACAGACATCGAAGTGCGGTCCACTGTGACAGACCCTGCCCTGGAAATGTCGCCAGACCTGGCTACGGCCCTTTATCGCATCAGTCAGGAGGCGCTGACAAATGTAGCCCGCCACGCGGCGGCAAGCCAGCTTTTTATAATTTTGCAAAAGGAAGATGAGGAATGGCTGTTGGAAATTCGGGACAACGGACGGGGAATAGATCCAGCAGCGGAGAGGGATACCCATTCTCTGGGCATATTGGGGATGCGGGAAAGAATTCATCCCTTTGGCGGCGAGATCGCCTTTGCTGGCTCGCCGGGGATGGGTACGACTGTGCGTATCCGTGTGCCGGTGGCAATCCAGGGGGAGTCAGACCGATGATTCGTGGATTGGTCGTTGACGATCACGCGGTAGTGCGCAAGGGAATGGTACAAATCCTCTCCGATCTGGGCCTGACAAGCGAAGTGTCGGTGGACGAGGCCAGCACCGGTGTGGAGATGCTGCGGATAGTTCGGGAGAGACCCTACGATTTTATGCTGCTCGATATTGCCCTGCCCGATATGAATGGACTGGAAGCGCTCAAGCAATTACGCACTTTTCAGCCCGAATTGCCGGTTCTGGTCCTGAGCATCTATTCAGAGAAACAGTACGCGTTGCGCGCTTTGCAGGCCGGCGCTTCGGGCTATTTGACCAAAGAGAGCGCGCCGGAAGAGCTTCTGGTCGCGGTACGCCACGCCCTGCAAGGCCAACGCTACATCAGCCGGGGGGTAGCGGATGCGCTGACCGAAGGGCTGCTGCGGGGCACCCCCGAACCCACCCACGAAAGTCTCTCGGATCGGGAGTTTGAGGTTCTGTGTATACTGGGCCAGGGCAGAACCATCAGCCAGATTGCCGAACATCTCTCCCTCAGCCCCAAGACCGTCAGCACCTACCGCCGGCGGATTCTGACAAAACTGGAGCTGACAACTACAGCCGAACTGATTCAGTATGCCGTGCGTAATGATTTAGTAAAATAATTCAAATCAAGAAAAGGTGAGGAAGCAAATGTACCCCAATTCATCCAACCGGGGCTGGAATTCGTTGAGCCGTACCCAACAGATTGTCGTCATTGCCGTCGGAGCTTTGGTCCTCTATGGTCTGTTGACAGGCGCTGGTTCTCTGGGCCGCCTGGGCAACCCGGACTGGATTATCGCAGTGGCGGCGATTGTCTTCGTCGCCTTTCCCGTACACGAACTGGCCCACGCGGCCACGGCCGTCGCCCTGGGGGATCCAACCCCTCGCCTACAGGGGCGTTACACCCTCAACCCCCTGGCCCATATCGATCCCATCGGTGCCGTACTCATACTTTTCACCGGCTTTGGCTGGGCCAAGCCTGTTCAGTGGAATCCGCGCAATGTGAATGTGGATGTGCGGCTGGCGGTGATTCTGGTAGCCCTGGCTGGCCCCGTGAGCAATCTGCTCTTGGCTACCCTCTCGTTGGCTCTGCTGGACAGCGCGCCCAATAGTCTCATCTCGAATTTCCTCTTCTTTTTTGCCCAAATTAATGTATTGCTCTTCGTCTTTAATTTGGTTCCCGTGCCCCCGCTGGACGGTTCACACGTCCTCTTTGCCCTGCTGCCCGACAGCACCTACCAACTGCAAATGACGCTGCAACGCTATGGCTTTTTATTGTTGATGCTTGTAATCTTTATGGGCGGCTCTTTTCTCTTTGACATTGTGGCCGCAATTATGAGTCTGCTCTACGGGCTGGTTGCCTGACTGCGCACCGTCTCATCCGTTTCCGCAGAGACGATTCCGGGAATCGGCCACAATATCTCTCGGCTTTCCCCTCATCGCCTGACCGATTCCCGGAATCAGACCGGCAACTTATTTCCCGTTTAACTTCAGTAATTCGCCCAATTTGGTTGATCTGCCACCGATCCGGTAAGATCAACAGACTATGAGTATTGATCTGAACATTAATACATCCTCTCTGCTGACTACTGTCCGGGGCAATCGACACCAGAGAAGCAGCCCTCTTCCCGTCCCAACCCGAAAGGCACGCCTGCCTATGCGCATCTTTTGGCGTCTTCGCCAATTTGTGCGGGGTGTCGCCGCGCATGTGGAAGCGGCAGAGATGCTGGTCGTGGCCCGGGCTTTGCCCAAAGCCGCCCTCTGTCGTTTCTGCTCCATCCCTCTGGACGGTCAACGGCATAGCCTGAATGTCTTCTACAGCCTGCAAAGCGCTGGCTGGCACGATCCCGACCTGGCCGCGGCTGCCCTGCTCCACGACGCGGGCAAAGTGGCCGGTGATGCAGCGGGCATATTCCTGAATCCCTGGCTGCGGGGGCCTCTTGTCCTGCTCAGCGTCCTCTCTCCCCGAAAAATGGACCAGTTGGCCGTGGACAACCCCGCGGCTGGCTGGCGCTATCTGCTCTACATCCACCGGGAGCACCCGGCGATTGGCGCGGCCTGGGCCAAAGAAGACGGTTGTTCCGAGTTGACCTGCTGGTTGATAGCCAATCATCAGGCCACAATTTCGGGCCGTCCGACGAACCGGCAGGAAGAGCTTCTGGCACTGCTCCAGTGGGCAGACAGCCGAAATTAGCGCAGGCTGCCACAGACAGACCGCTACATCACCGACAAAAACTGTACGTCGGGCTGTCAGCCCGACGTACAGCATTACAGAGCAGTCGGGCTGTCAGCCCGACTTACGTTACGACAGGAGCGCCAAATGGCAAAGTCTCAAATCACAATCATCGGATTGGGCCTGGCTGGTGCCAGCCTGGGGCTTGCTTTGCGCAAGGATAGTGGGGATTTTGTGGTTGTCGGCCACGACAAAAGCCCGGATGTGGCCGGCCAGGCCAAGCGTATTGGTGCGGTGGAACGCACGGAATGGAATTTGCACCGGGCGGTGGCAGATGCCGGGCTGGTCATTATCGATACGCCGCTCTCGGAGCTGGCCGAGGTTCTGGGCCACATTGCCGAAGACCTTTCCAGCCATGCGGTAGTGGTGGCGTTGAGCAGTGTAATGCAGCCGACGCTGGCCCTGGGCACAGGCGCGCTGGGCCATAGCCGATTTGTGGTGGCCCACCCCATCCTGAACCGGATCGGTGGCACGCTGGAGGCCAGGGCGGATCTCTTTGCCAAAAGCCAGTTCTGCATCGGCGCAGATGTGGAAACCCCGGCAGATGCGCTGGAACTGGCCAACAATCTGGCCCTGCGTGCCGAAGCAATCCCTTTTTACATCGACCCCGCCGAACACGACGGTATTATCTCCCTTCTGGACCAGACCCCCCGGCTGCTGGCCGCGGCCCTGCTCCATACGGGCAGCAGTTCATCGGGTTGGCGGGATGGGCAAAAGCTGGCTGGGCGTGCCTTTGCCAACAGCACCGAAGGCGCGCAGGAATCCACAACCCTGGCCGAGAGTCTCTTTGCCAACCGGCAGAACCTCTTACGTAGTCTGGGGCAAGTGGAAGAGAGCCTGCAACACTGGCGCGATCTGCTACAGGCAGAGGATGCCGCACCCCTGGCAAGCGCGCTGGCCGAAATGAGAGATCGACGGCTGCGCTGGCAGCGGGATGCGGAATTGCAGACGTGGGAGAGCGCAGATGAACCGCCGGCTGCCCAGCAGCCCGGTCTGTTGCGCCAAATGTTCTTTGGGGATCTCTTCGGTGGGCGGCGGCGTAAACCCGACGACGAAAAGTAAAAGCTATCTTTTCAACTGGCTGATCTTCTCGGCCAGGGCCGCCAATTCAAAGGGTTTCTGCATCCACTCAATCCCCTTCCCGCCATCCGTATCCCCGTCCAACGGATGGCCTGTGACCAACAACACGGGAAGATCGGGATGGTGTTGGCGCAGATAGCGAGAGAGTTCCACTCCGCCCATACGCGGCATAACCACATCGCTGATCACCAGCGCAAAGGCATCCTTCTGCTCCTCTGCCAGACGCTCCAGCGCTTCTGTGCCGTCATTGGCGACGGTGACCTCATAGCCAAGACTTTCCAGACCATCGAAAAGCGCCATCCGGATCGCCTCGTTGTCTTCCACCACCAGAATCCGTTCCTTGCCTCTGGCCGATAATACCCCCTTGCGCTCTTGCGGGTTGTCATCCATTTCCCCGTGATGGCTGGGCAGGTAGATGGTAAAAGTACTGCCCTGTTGAGAATGGCTGGTGATCTGTACATCGCCTCCGTGCTGTTTGATAATTCCGTAAACCTGAGCCAATCCCAGTCCTGTGCCACGGCCAACTTCTTTGGTCGTATAAAACGGGGTGAAAATATGGGGTAAATCGGCTGAATCGATCCCCGTTCCGCTATCCTGGACCGCAATGGCGATCCATTCACCTACGGCCATATCCGGCAGCGGGGACGGTTTGTCCGGCAGCACCCGTATCTGTTCTAGCCCAAAGCGTAGAACGCCCCCCGCGGGCATAGAATCCCGGGCATTGATGCTTAAATTCATCAACACTTGCTGGATTCGAGTGGGGTCTGCATTGACAACAAAATCGCCCTGTTCGTATACAAACTCCACCCGGATTGTCTCTGGCAGGATATGCTCCAGCAGCTTTGTGTGTTCCTTCACAAGTAGCAACAGGTCCAATGGCAGCCGCTCCATTATGGATTGGCGGCTGAAATCGAGAATCTGGCGGATCAGATTGCCCGCGTGCTTGGCCTGTTGTTGAATAGTGGAGACGGCCTGACGCTGGCGGGGAAGCAGATGGGGGATTTGCTCCAAAGATTGGGCATAGAGCAGAATCGCCCCCAGCACATTGCCAAAGTCGTGGGCAATGCCTGCGGCCAATTGACCTACGGTTGCCAGCCGCTCCTGGGCCTCTTCAAAGCGGCGGCGATTGCGTTGCTCGGTTACGTCCGTAGCAATCAGCACCCATCCTTCCGGCTGACCTGCCGTGGGCTGAACTTCGACCTCAAAGATATATCCATCAACGATCAGTTCGTGGCTGCTGCCCGGCGGGGGCGGTG
Organism: Caldilineaceae bacterium; assembly: GCA_023384455.1. Taxonomy (GTDB): domain Bacteria; phylum Chloroflexota; class Anaerolineae; order Caldilineales; family Caldilineaceae; genus JACQGT01. The sequence goes on from JAHDWH010000070.1 coordinate 23,133, forward strand.
TCAAGAATTCCTGCAAAGGACGCTTGTCCAGATGCTGGAGCAATTCGTCTTCCCTATGGCCCAAACAGGCAAGAAAAGATCTGCCAGCGGGGTTTGCCAGCAGAATTTCTCCCTGGCGGTTGATGAGCAACGCCCCATCGGTGATGGTTTCGATCATCTGTTGGACAAGCTGGGCCTGGGTCTGCACCCGCTGCCAGAGTTGCAGCCGGTGGATGACGCTGCCAGCCAGCTCCACCAGAGATTCGAGCAATCCTACCTCCGCTCTGCTTATCTGGCGGGGCAGGGGCAGGGCAACGTAGAGGACGCCCACCGACTCGGTTGCCGTGCGGATAGGCAGACAGATTCCGCTCCAGCCGGGCGGAATTTGGGAACGGGTTTGGCTGCGGGCTGCTCTTTCTGTGATTAATTCTGGCGAGATGTGGGGCTGGCCGCTGGAAAAGACTGTGCCGCCCACCCCTTCTCCTGGACGCATAGGATAGGTATTCAAATTGCGAAACCAACCACTGGTGGCAAAGCTATACAGCAAACCGTCTGTTGGTTCATAAAGCCAGATCGCGCCGGCGTCAGTGTTCAATAGTGCCAGCCCTCTGGAGAGCAGATTGGGGAGCATTGGCTGCAAACTTTGGGCAGAACGCAGTTCGGTGGAGATGGCATAGAGCGCTTCCAACTCTGCCAGCCGGGAGCGGGTCTGCTCGTGAAGACGGGCTTTTGTCAGGGCAACTGAAGCCAGAGAGGCCAATGCCCGCAGCAACTCCAGATCCCTGGGCTGAAAAGGCTCCGCGGGCAGTGTGCGGCTGATGGTAAGCACCCCAATGACTTCGTTTTGCTCCTGCAAAGGGGCGAGTATCATCGATTGGGCCTGCTTTGGGAAACTTGGCATATGGACCGCGCGGAGGTCCTCCAATACATCCTGCACAATCTCGGCCTGGCCTGCCTGGGCTACTGCGCCGGTGATGCCCTGGCCGAAGGGAAGACGATAGCCCAGCAGGGCAGCTCCGTACTCTTCCAACGCCAGCACACAGCCCAGGGTTTTCTCATCGGCGTCGGTCAGAAAGATGCGGCAGCCATCGGCCTCGAAAAGTGCTCTGGCCCGATGGCCGATCTCTTTCAGGCTGGCGTCCAGGTCCAGGGTGGTCAGGGCCAGAGATATCTCCAGCAGTGCAGAGACCTCCGCTGCCCGCCGTCGGGCGTCGGCCTCGCTGCGGCGCAAAGCCATCTGTTCCCGCACCAATTGGGCCTGGTTTCTGGCGCTTTCCAGGGTAGAGGGCAATTCGTGCAGATAGCCGCTGTGCTTGACCAGATAGTCCACTGCGCCCAGATTGAGCGCGCTGGCCGCCACCCCCTCGTCTCCTTGGCCGGTGACAAGCACAACCGGAATGTCCAACTGCCGCTCATCCAGCACCACTCGCAGAATATCCAGCGCATTGAGACCGGCCAGCCGATAGTCCAGCAGCAGTACATCCCAGAACGGTTTCTCTTTCTTGTGGTCGGTCAACCGGCCCAGAACCTCCTGACCGGTATTTACTACCTCCAAATGGATATGGGGCGCATAGCGGGCCAGGTGGCGGCGGGTAAGATCGATGTCTGTCCTGCTGCGCTCGGCATAGAGGACGTGGAGGGGACGGCTGTGCTGTTCCTGGCTGGCCCGAAAACGGGAAAGCGCACCTTCCAATGTAGCAAGCAGACGCGGGCGGTATTCGGCCCCTTTGACCAGATAGTCATTGGCGCCCCCTTTGAACGCTGCCACAGCCGTCATCTCATCGCCGAAGCCAGTCAGAATCACAATAGCTACAGGCAAGCACTTTTTTCGAACCTCTGCCATCAGGTCCAGCCCAGAGCCGTCCGGCAGGCGCAGATCGACCAGGAGCAGATCGAAATCAGCCTCCGGACGAAGCAACTGTCGCGCTTCTTTAAGGGTGGCTACATTTTGCAGCACAGCGTCCGGTGCGCTGTGCTGCAATTCCAAGCGTACTAACTCGACGCTTTCGGGATCGTCTTCCACATAGAGAATCTTCATTCCGGCCCTTCTACATTCGACACAGACCTAAACGGACGTTTTGCGTAAACGGACGTTTTGAGCCTTATCCTCCGGTCATTTTGTCGCCCTGTCAGGTATATTGCACGGGTGGTTGATTGAGAACCCGCCAATAGAGATCGATATGGGCTGCCACGTCTACAAATTTCAAAAAATCAACCGGTTTCACAATATAGGAATTTGCGCCGTATTCATAGGCTGTCTGAATATCCCGATCCTCTGACGAAGAGGTCAGAACAACGACAGGAATTGGCTGGAGCGTGGGGTGGGATTTTAACTGACGTAACACCTCCAGACCGGACACTTTGGGCAGTTTGAGGTCCAAAAGAACGACCACTGGCAGCGTTTCTCCTGCTTCCCAGCGGGGAATCCAATCCAGAGCCTCCTGTCCATCCCGGGCCACCAGAATCGGATTGATCAGATTGCGCCGGGCCAAGGCGCGCACGGTCAGGTCTACATCCATCGGGTTATCTTCCACCAACAAAATAGGCTTGTCGTTCATTCAGCCTCCGGTATACGCAGATAAAAGGTAGCGCCGGCATCCGGGCTGCTCTCGGCCCAAACCTGCCCGCCCATGCGTTCCATTGCTTTGCGCACAATTGCCAACCCCACGCCGGTTCCAGGGAACTCTTCTGCCCGATGCAAGCGATGAAATATCTCAAAGAGCCGATCGTGAAATTCCATCTCGAAGCCGGCGCCATTGTCACGTATCCACAGTGTATACCCATCCTGTGTTTCCTGTCCACCAACCTGAATGACAGGTGACGGGGCTGTCTGGGTAAATTTGAGTGCGTTGTCCAGCAAATTGCGCAAGGCCAGGGCCAGTCCATCTTTATCAGCGACAAGCGATGGGCGCAGATCGCCTACTGCCACACGAACACCCCGGCTTTGTATCTCATCTTCCCGTTCGGCCAGCAGAGAGGTCACCATTCCCGGCAGATCAACCGTCACGCTGTGGGTGGCGCGGCGCTCCAGCCGGGAATAGACCAGCAAATCGTCGATCAACTGATTCATTTGCTGGGTGGCTTGGCGAATGTTGCCCAGAAAAAGCCGACCCTCGTCCGAAAGCCTGGCCCATTCATCTTCCAGCAGAAGACGGCTGTAGCCGTCGATACCCCGCAGGGGTGCCTTCAGATCGTGGGAGACTGAATAGGAGAAGGTCTCCAACTCCTGATTGACCCGCTGCAATTGTTTCGCAATCCGCTCGGAGCGGGCGTTGGCGGCCTGCAAATCTTCCAGCATCGCCAGCATCCTCCGGTTCAGCCGTTCGCTCTCCGTCGTGCGCTTCTCCAGTTCGGCTGTGCGCTCGGCCACCCGATCTTCCAGTTCCTCGGCGTAGCGCCGCAATTCGGCCTGAATCTGTTTGCGCTCGGTCACATCCCGCACAAAAGCAGATACCAGCGGGCCTGCCGGGTCGGAGAGAATGGAAACGCTCACGTCCAGATCGATCACCGCCCCATCCTTGCGCTGATGGCGGGTTTCAAACTGCAAGGCACCCGCGGCCATCATCGCCTGGATGCGTTCTTCGATCTGGGCCTGATCCAGCGCGACTTCCAACCGGTTGATATTCATCCCCAGCAGTTCGTCTTCGCTGTAGCCGCTCATCTGGCAATAGGCCGGGTTGACGGCCACGATTTTCCCCGCGCCGTCGGCCAGAATGTAGCCGTCCATTGTAGTCTGCAAGAGTTTTGCGTTACGTTCAATCAACCTTTTGGCTTCGTCCTGCGCCCGCCGTTCCTCGGTTACATCCCGCGCCGTGCTACAGAGCAGAAAGCCCCGCCGGGTGGGGATAGAGAATACCCGGCCCTCCACCAGCCAGACCTCCCCATCCGGGCGCGTATATTCCCGCAAGAGCGTGGCCTGGCTCCACGGCGCGCGGCCCGTAGCCAAAAATTCGCTCAGATCCAACTTCAGTTGGGCGTGCATGGCCTCCGTCTGCTGCTCCGGGGGGAGCACCTCCCACTGGACATCCCAAATCGGGCGGCCCAGTACATCCGTAGCCAGAATACCGGTGAGGGTTGTCATGGCCGGGTTCCAGGCGATCAGTCTGCCCTCCTCGTCGCTGAGGGCAATCCCTGCATTCAGATTGTCGATCACCAGCCGAAATTTGTCGTCCGACATTCGGGGTCTCCCTTCGCCAAACCGAGCGATAGCAGTGAAAAGCGGACGCAGATTGACGCAGAAACAGTTGATTTGCTCTGGAGATAGAACGCGGATCAGGCGGAAGGGGCGGATAAACGCGGATCAAAATCCGCGTTTATCCGCTGTTTCCGTGTCATCCGTGTTCTATCTTCCCATCAGGCCACACGACCGACTGACACTGATAACGACGAAAATATTGTACGTGGGACTGTTAGTCCGACTGGC
>JAHDWH010000071.1 GCA_023384455.1 Caldilineaceae bacterium
AAAAATCCGGCTTTTTCCCTGCTTTCTGCTCAATCCGCGTTCTATTCTGTGCTACTCCGACAAGCTGCTAGAATGGGGTGGGGTGGGGTGGCTCAACAGATACCGGGGAGCAGGCTTACCCAAACGCCAAAAAGCCCGGGAAAAGCTACTGCCCGGGCTTTTGTGAATGCTATTTGGCTGTATCTGAACCGAACGCGCGCCAAACCGCTGGCAGCGCATTCTCAACCCATTATTTGAAGCGGTACGTAATTCGTCCGCGGGTCAGGTCGTAGGGACTCATCTCTACCTTCACCTTATCGCCCAAGAGAACGCGAATATAATACTTGCGCATCTTTCCAGAAAGATAGGCAAGCACACTGTGTCCGTTCTCCAATTCGACCCGAAAATTCGCATTGGGCAGGGTTTCGGTAATTTTTCCTTCGAGTGTCAGTGTTTCCTCAGCCATAGATCTCCATTCAAAACAATTGTCCTACACAAACGCCTACAGGAAACGGTAACTGTTCAGCTACTCCATCCTACCCCTCCCCATTCCAGAGAGGGAACTGGATCAACTCCTCCCCACAGTGGAGGAGGCTGGGAGGGGCTGAGCAGTTACAGGAAACGTGGCGTGGTTCGTCGTGCCTTGCGGATCGCCTTCTGCTTCTTAATCCGGCGTACTTCGCTCTTGGATGTAAACCAGCGCTTCTGACGCACAATCGGCAAAATCCGGGCCTCGGCCACAGCTTTGCGGAAGCGCTTTAGAAGACTTTCCTGGGACTCACCCGGTCGTAGATCAACGCTCATTTGTTCACCCCCCTTCAAGGCGGGTTGCAGCCACAGAACTCTTTTCTGTCGCTGGTTGTTGGCAAAAACAATCCTGTCAGCACATCATCCCAGACAAAAAAATAGTTCTGGCGGCTGACAGGATTTCTATTATACGCTAGAGTAGGCACAAAAGGCAAAAAAGAAAGCTGGTGTTTCTGCTCCAATCTCTGGCACTTATGCCTGGGCTTCCTCGTCGCCTTCCCCGCTGCCTGCATCTTCGCTCACAACTGTTTCGTCCGCGGCTGCTTCCGCGTCCTCCACCATTTGGCCCACTTCTGTTTCCAGCAGGTTCTGGCCGATCAGATCATCTGCCTGGCGGCGGCTCAGACCGATGCGTTGGCGATCCGGGTCTACCCGCAAAATCTTCACGGCCACCCGGTCGCCGGGTGCAACACTCTTCAGCGGCTCGGCAACTTCGATTTCGGCCAGTTCGCTCACGTGGATCAGCCCTTCCACGCCAGGCTCCAGCTGGGCAAAAGCTCCAAAATCTACAACCCGGGTGATCGTCACCAAAACGGTTTCGCCCTGGCGGTAGCGATCTTCGATGCTCTCCCAGGGATTGGGCAGCAGCTTCTTGCGGCTGAGGCCAATCCGACTTCGATCGGCGTCCAGACGCATAATCTCCACTTTGATCACATCGCCCACCTGCAAGACATCCCGGGGATGGCTGACCGGTGTCCAGCCGATCTCGCTGACGTGGAGCAGACCGTCGGCCCCGCCTATGTCCACAAAGGCACCAAATGGTCGCAAGCTGCGCACTTCGCCTTCCACCACATCGCCCACTTTCATCTCTTCGAAGAGCTGGGCCTTGCGCTCCTCCCGGTATTTGCGTTCGGCGAAGCGATGGGAGAGGACCAGCCTGCGGCGGCGGCGTTCGACTTCGATCACCTCCACGGGCAGCTCTTCGCCGATCATCTCCTCGAAACGGCGGTTGCGCTCGTCATCGTTCAGGTTGCGGGGCAGCCCCACAATGTGGGAGGCCGGGATAAAGCCGCGCAGGTGGCCGTATTCGACCAACACGCCGCCTTTGTTGTAGCCCACCACCGGACGCACGGTAATTTCGCCACTTTCCAGCATCTTTTCGGCGGTCAGCCAATCCCGCTTCTGCAGGGCGTCTGCAATGCTCAGGATCAGCATTCCCTCTTCGGTGGTCAATTTGCTGACCACAACCGGGACCATCTCGCCTACGACCAGCGTTGCCACATAGTCGCGTTCCAACCGGGCCAGGTCTGCCTGGGGCACCACCCCGTCCCGTTTTGCGCCAATGTTAATGAGCATTTCGCTGGAGCGGACTTCAACGATCATCCCTTCCCGGAGATCGCCCCGCTCGGGCAGGCTCAGATCTTCTTCTTCGGCCAGATACTGTTCAAAGAGATCGTAATCTGCACCCTCCACTGTTTCTCCATCAAAGCCGTTGAACTCTTCTGAATACCGATCGCTGTCTGTTCTCGATGAGCCCGCCATTGTAAAGTTTCCCAGGTTGCGGTGGTGTAGTGAAAAAAGTGACTGCATCGGGGTTCCTGCTCCGATACCGTCTTGTCGCTCTGTTTCTCTACGAAATAGATAGCATTCGTGCAGGATATACGGTGATTTCCTGTCGAATCCTCACGAATAGTGAATGTAAGCCGATTATAACAGGCTCTCAAGGCAGAGTCAAGGAGGGAAAAAGTAAAATGTGTCAAATTAGCCAGTGGTCGATTTTTTGTCTTTCTCCGCTTCTTCCTTAGCCCCCCGTAACGAATCCAACGCCCGTTGAATCTGTTGCCATAGGCGTTGGGCATAAGAGGCGGTATCGTCGTCCATTGTGTGGCCTGCGTATTGGATTTCGATGAACTCCTCTGTCAATTGAGAAAAGGCCCTTTCCGGATCGTCAGGGATGCGTTCTTCCAGCCGGGGGGCATAGCGCAGGGGGGTCTCGCCAGGCTTGCGGCCCATCCCCTGCTCCTGGGCGTGTTCCAGGGTGGTTAGGTAGAAGTAACGGATACGCTCGGTGGGGGACATGCGCCCGAACTGTATGCGCCGCCACCAGTTGGGCGCTCTGGGTTTGGCTTGGGGCACCTCTTCGTCTTTGGCCAGGGGAATCATCCCCGTGCGCCAGCTATCAAACTCTCCCCACAGCCCTTTCCACGCCAGGAGCAATCGATCCCAAAATTGACGAAGCCAGGCAAAAGTAATGCCCCGTTCCTGCAAATAGAGATAGGCTGCATAGCCGAGCAGCAGGACAAGAATGATCCAGAAAATCGTCCCGCCAATCCACGGGGGCACACCGGCCTGTTCCGCGGCTGGAGCAAACTGGGGTGGGGAGATGGGGCCTAGTGGCTCTGACACTGCTTCCGGCTGGCCTTCAGGCATAAACTGGCCGATGAAGGCCAGGATTAGACCCAAAATACCGAAGACGATGACGTAGAGGGCCTGGATGATCCAATTGAGTAGCTGGGCCAGACGGAAGGTTCCGCCCAGGGGCAGAACCGCCGCGACTAGCCCGGCCAAGAGCAGAAGACCGCCGGTGTATAGGGGCCAGTTACGGGTGATGGTCGTTTCGGCGGGAATGCGTTCGATCTGCCATTGGGCGCGCAGGACAGCCAGCCGACCCACGGCAATCAGTATCAGCCCGATGAGAAAGTAGAGCAGTGTTGCCCCAATTACCAGTGGATCGATAGCCTGGCGGACAACGGCAAAGAAACCGTTGGACCCGCTCCCGATCTGGCTGCCCGCGGTGAGGAACAACATTACCACCCCGCCGCCGATCCAGCGCTGGGTGAAACGGGTCAACAACTCCTGGCGGTCACTGCGCATGTGGACTTCTGGCGACCAGCGACTCTCGCCCCGACCTGTGCGCACCCGCAGTTCATCGGGCTGTAATCCCATTTGCAGGAAGTCATCGGTCACCAGCACCGCGAGAATCCACGTGCCATAGACCAGAACACCCGACACGACAAAGGGCGCCGAGAAGAGCGCCGTCAGCGGGCTGTAGAGGGTGGATTGGAAGGTGGGCAATCCCTCGACCAGCAGCCAAAGGGCAATGCGCAGAACAGAGAGCAGCAGCCCTACCTCCGCGGCCCGAAAGGCCAGGGTGCGCCGATGGCGCTGCTCCGGGTGGACGAGCAGAGTGGTTGTGTAGCTGCCGATAAAAGTGGCGGTCAGCGCGATGACCAGTGTGATCTGCACATAGTAGCCGACGAGCGCGGGGGCCAGGTGGCGCAGAAAACCGATGGCTGCGATGGCAATGCAACCCACCAGCATTGTAATAAGCAGAGGGCGGAGGAACGAGCCAATCCACGCCGCATCGGTCTGCGCGATCTGTTCGCTGGGGTCTGCTCCCTCGGCTTCGCTCTTTGGCTGGGGTGTCAGGTCGAAGTTATACCCCATTGAAACCCCCTCGTTGACCCATACGCGCCAGGTCGGACTCCCAGAAGGTCGGGTGGACGCCGATCCCCATCGCCTCGGCCTGCTGGCGCATCCGCTCGAAACCGGGCTGGCGGACACAGGCCACGATCTGTACAGTCAGCCCTCGACGGTTGAAGGCGTGCAAAGCCCAGAGAAGCCGGTCGCTGATTTGGGGTGTCACCACCAGCAGCGTAGTGCCCCAGCCCAAAGAAGCGATTTGGCTGGGCAGCCAGGCGGGCAGGGCAAAGCGGGAGGCGGACGGCTGGCTATCGTCCAGCGGGTCCTCGGCGTCCGGGTCCCGGCGTAGCTGAATGCGGGCCAATACCTCCAGAATCCCCATCAAATGGCCCTGTCCATTCTGGCCTGGGAGGGGGTTCGTGTCGCCGTCGCTGAAAGGATCAAGGCCATTCGTCAGCAGACCGGTCTCCTGGCGCTGGCCGATGATGTGACTGGCCAGCGAGGCGGCGATCACCACCGCCCATTCACTGCCGCCCAGCCGCTCCCGGGCCGGGTAGGCAAGCTGGTCCAGGTCCAGAACAATCATTGTGGTCAGGGCGATAGAGGGTTGGAATTTTTTGACAAGAAGGGTGCCCTCGTGGGCGCTGGCCCGCCAGTGGATGTGGCGCATTGTGTCGCCGCTGACGTAGGGGCGCACGCCGGCCATGCGGGTTGGGTCGATAAAGATGCGCTGTTGGGAGCGCAGGGTGCCAAAGGGCAGGCGGCTGGGCAGCCCCAACTGCTCCAGCGTCAACACTTTGGGATAGACGGTGATGTGGGGTCTTTCCGCTTCTTGCCAGGCGGCCTGGGCAAAGCCAAAAAGATCACCGGTCGTCAGCCGCAGGGGGCCGATTTCGTAATAGCCCCGGCGGTGGCAGTGGAAACGAAAGTGGCGCACAGCTTTGGCCCGGCCCCCTACACTGGCAACCAGCCGATAACTCTCGCCGGTTTGCAGCTCCAGGGGCACGCTTTCCTGCAATCGCACCCAGGGCAGGGGCAGCAGGCTGGTATTGCGCAGGACAATCTCGGCATCCACCGTTTCGCCAGTGAAAGCCCGGCTGGGCAGACGTCGTTGCACCAGCAGGTGTCCCAGGCTGCGCCGGGTCTGCCAATGGCTGAAGGCCCAAATGCCGCCTATGACGTAGATGAGATAGTAGATCCAGTCCAGACGCAGAAAGACGGCCAGCACAAAGAGCAGAAGCAGCAGGGCGAAGAAATCAATCACGGCTTCCCTCAGCCCCCATCGCCCAAATCAAGCGGGACGCTTTCCAGCAGTTCGCCAATAATCTGCTCGGCTCTGCGTCCGCGCAGGGCGGCATCGGGCCGCACAATGCAGCGATGGGGCAGGGCCAGGGGGGCCAATGCCTGTACATCGTCGGGCAGGACATAATCCCGACCGCGCAGCGCGGCCCGGGCCTGGCTGCCCCGGTAGAGAGCCAACGCGCCCCGGGGGCTGGCCCCCAATGCCAGCTCGCCGTGTTTGCGGGTGGCCTGTACCAGGTCCACAATATATTGGCGCACGCTCTCCGCCACTGTCACCTGCCAGATGGACTCGGCCAGTTGGGGGGCTACCAGGCCATCCACCACCGATTCCAGGGTTTCGATGGGGTGGCGGTTGCCCAGATTGACGAGCATTGCGCTCTCTTCGGCAGGCGAGAGGTAGCCCAGGCTCAATTTGAAGAAGAAGCGATCCAGTTGGGCTTCGGGTAAGGGGAAGGTGCCCTCGTATTCCACCGGGTTTTGGGTGGCCAGCACAAGAAAGGGGCGGGGCAGGGGGCGGGTCAGACCGTCTGCGGTGATCTGCCGCTCGCCCATACACTCCAGCAGCGCGGCCTGGGCACGGGGAGTGGCCCGGTTGATCTCGTCGGCCAGGAGGATGTGGGTGAAGGCGGGACCTTCGATAAACTGGAAGTGGCGGGTCTCCTGGTTGAAGATGCTGACGCCGGTGATATCGCTGGGCAGCAGGTCGGGCGTGCATTGCAGGCGGCGAAAATCCACGCCCAAACTGACGGCAAGGGAGCGGGCCAGCATTGTCTTGCCCACCCCGGGCACGTCTTCCAGCAGTACGTGGCCTTCGCAGAGCAGGGCGATGATAAGGTTTTCCAGCACATTTTCCTTACCGACAATGACTTTGGCTACGTTATCGGTGATGGTCCGGGCAAATTCTTGGATTTTCTGCATAAATTCAGCTTTCGTGGATAGTCGATGGGGAATTGGCAATCTGAACCCGTTGATTGTACCCGAAGCTACCCACATACTCAACTCGTCTTGTGACTATACTCGGCACGGGCATAAACTGACATTTTGTCACCCGGTCACCCGGTCATTTTGCCACCTTGTCAAGTATATTCAGGTTCGACATACCCGCCGGGAGAGGGTTTTCGCTCGTTACGGCTCAGGTGCGACGCACCTGAAATCTGAATAGATACCGCGTCTCTATATGGACGAGTAATCACTCCTATACATAATGTGGCGGAGCCACAATTTACGTGCGAAGACGTGAAACGTGAGAGTACGTGACGACACCTCACGTTTCACGCTTCAACTGGCTGGCCGACCGACTAACTCTTATGTGTTAGTTCCTCGTTGGTACGGACTATACTGTTTCTATTCTACCACATATCCGTTCGTATAAAAACCATTTCTTACACAAATCCAAACAAAATCTATCAGTCAGATGCCAAACAACTGAATAAAAAGCGAACCGGGCCAACGCGGAAACGTTGACCCGGCTCTAAATCAAACCGATGAGGTACATCGACAGACCTGCGAAGATTTTATCAGAATCAACGCACAGACGCACACCCACACCCCCTCGGTTATCCGATGGGGTTTTTGTTTGCCCCACGTCTGGAATCTGACCCACTGTCAGGGCATTTTTCACAAAACGGGAAAGAATCCCATACCACTACATACAGCATAGCGCCCCCTGCAGGAATCGAACCTGCGGCCAGCGGTTTAGAAGACCGCTGCTCTATCCTCTGAGCTAAGGGGGCTCGTGTGGATATTGTACCCAGCCCGGCGGGGGAAGTCAAACAGGACGCTAATAAAGTAGAGCGCTCTATCAGTTGGCAAAAAGATAGCCGGTTGGCCCGCCGGTCAAGGCTTGCACCACATCCTGGCTCTCCACCATATAGCGCAGCAATTGCAGTTCCCGCCCCAATAGATAGTTACCCAAATCCAAAATCTCCGGAATGCCCGCCTGGTTGAGCATTCGCTGCTTGTCGGTGGCGCTCACTTGCAGGGCAATGGCAGTCAAAAAGGCCAGGGTAGTCGGTTCCTCGGGTAGCTCATCCAACTGCAACTGCACGCCTGTGGCTTTGGTCATCAGTTCCACATATTCCAGAATTTTGGGGCGCACCCGCTGGGCCTGTTCCATCGCCAGCCGGGTATCCCCGTTCAAGACGGGATAGTGGCTGACTTCGCCCGTCAGATAGGCGTGATTGTAGAGCAATTCGTCGATGCGAAAGCGTTTTGTGCCCACCACCACAATATCCATCCGGCCATCCGGCTTGCGATCCACCCGGGTAATCCGGGCCGCGGTGCCAATGACGTGGGGTCTTGCGGTCTCGCCCGCTTCCTCACCTTCCCGAATCAGAACAACCCCAAAGGGCAGCTTCTCCTCCAGGCAACGGCTGATCATCTCTCGATAGCGCGGCTCGAAGATATGCAGGGGCAGCATCATTCCCGGAAAGAGTACGGTGCGCAGCGGGAAAAGTGGCAATTCCATTCCTGAGGTCCATTGGTCTCGTTGATAGTGTCGATACCTACCAATCCGATTTTGCTCTGTCATTCTCTATCTCTCTTACTCTATCTCTCTTACTCTATCTCTCTTAATCGTCTTCGTCCGGCACAGCGTTCAGTGTGCCGTCGTCGTTTTTCATCAGTTCGCGCAGCAGTGTCGTAGCAAAAGCACCTTTGGGCAAAAAGAAGCCCACGACCAGCCCATTCTCGCTGGTTTCCACTGCCAGATCGGTCAAGCGCAGGCGGCCCATACGTCGGGTGCCGGACAGACGGGCCTTTGCCATCTGCTCAATTGTAAAGCCGCTCTCGGCCAGCACCTCGGCTTCCAGCACGCCGGATGGACCGCTGGCGCCCCACATATCCGGTCCATACATCGGTGCGGTAAAACTGATCTCCTGGGCCGTGTGACGGGGATTCTCGGCGTCCACATCCGTCACCTCGAACAGCCCGCCCGTATCCACTTTTTTGGCAATGTCGCCCAGCAGCAGTCTATCGTAGCTGCCTTCGGCAATGCGCCGGGCCAGATAGCGGTTGCAGAGATAGCTCTGCACACTGGCCAGCAACAGACTGCGCAGCCAGCGATCCGGCACATGCTGTTTTGTGCGCAAAATCTCCATCCCCCGCTGCACATTCATCCCGTCCCGCCCCAGCCGCTGGGGGCCATAGAAGTTAGGCAATCCCCGCTCTTCCAGCACGCCAATAATGGCCTGCCCCCGGGCCAGGGCCTCCTCCGGCGTCACGGCCAGATCGGTGATAGTGACGGTAAAGCGGTTGCCCAGCAGATGGCCGCGTTTGAGTTTATTCTTGTGCAGCCGGGCCCAGTTGACAGTCACCGGCAGCTTCTCGGCAATGCGCGCCGGCGCGGCCTGCACAAATGCCTCGTCCACATAGCCGACCGAAACGCTGAAGGTCTGGGTAGTGCGGGCGTGTTTGTCCTTCATCCCGGCGATGCCCACATCCCGGTTGGCAATGCCAAAGATGCGGGCCAGCCCCATCTCCACATCCCGGGTGTTCAGCCCCTCTTTGGTGATATTTATGTAGAGATGCTGCCCCTCGCCAGAGGCTTCGTAGAGGGGAATCTCCTCTACAATAAAATGATCCGTGCTGGCGCGCAGGCTGCCGCCGATGCCGGGCAGGTCGCCGCTGATAAAAGGCAGAGTCAGGTCAAGTTCCAAAGTGTTCACCGTTGCTGTTGTCATAGAAAAAGAGTAGCAGAGTTAGGGTGCAGGGGAAGGAAGGAGCGTTCCAAAGGGGGAGCGGTAGCGGGTGGCAGGTGGCGTGCCATCCCCAGTCCCCAATCCCTATTCCTTAAAATAGAGCAAACTATAGCAAAATCCATTCCCCTGCTGACCGCCGTAGCGAAAACCGGCCTCCTCAACCTGTCTGCGGATGAGCGGCGCGGGCAGATAGCCGGGGTGGGGCATCTCCTCGCTGATACCCATACGCCCGCCCGGTTTGAGTACCCGACGCAGCTCCTCCAACAGCAGCAGCCCATTGGGGATTTCGGAGAAGGTGGCGATGAGGACGGCCACATCCACACTGGCGTCGGCCAGGGGCAGCCGGTAGGCGCCGCTGTGATGAAAGCGGACACGTGTGGTCAAACCGGCGGCCTGCACCCGCTCTCTGGCCTGTTCCAGCAATTCCGACTGAAGGTCCACAGCGTGGACGACACCTGTCGCGCCCACCTGCCGGGCTATCTCTGCCGTAAAAAGACCCGTACCACAGCCCAAATCCAGCACAGACATTCCCTCGGCCAGGCCAAAGGGGCCAACAGTCTGGGCCGGCTGCCGATATTTCAAGCGCAGGGGATGTTCCAATATCTGGGCCAGCAGCCGGGGGTGGGGTCGGGGCGTACGCCGCCAGGCGGCGCGCAGACCGATCTGTGTGCCTGTTAGCAGGCCGACACCAAATGCAAGTGCGTTGAGAAGTCCCATCTTTCTTCCAATAGCGTTGTAGGTGCGGTTTCTAACCGCACAATTTGGGCCGCAAGCCAGGACGTGCGGTTAGAAACCGCACCTACGGCTGCCCAATCGCTTCCCTGTTTTTCATCGGAAAACGAATGCGCAGACGACCGTCCGAAAAGAGCGCGCCGCCCGCGTCCCGCTGGGCCAAGACCGCGGGCAACAACAATTCTCGCTTGAAGTTGCCAATTGTGACAAATAGCTCATCGCCCCGTTTGGTCAGCTTCACTTTGTCCAACTCCACATTGGGCAGGGGCAACACCAACACAAAATCATCCCCGTCCTCGATAATCTCCTGGGGTTGGCCCACAAAAAAGATGCGTCCGGGGTCGTCGTCGCCAAAGAGAGAGACGGCCAGCCCGCGCAGCCGGGGCAGCCCCACCATCTCCTCCCCCGACCAACCGCTGCGGAAGATGGGCAAAGGGTAGAAATCCCGTTCGATCTCGCCCAAATAGTGGGCCTGAATCTCCTGAAGACGGCGCAAATAAGGGTCGTTACTCGGCTGCACCACCTGGGCGTTGCCCGCACCGTCGGAGACAATACCGGGCAGGATGCGGTTGACCACCGCCGCGTCTACCGGGTAGCCAAAGAGGGAAAGATAGGTGACCGCCCGTGCCCCTTCCTTCACCACCATTTTTTCCGGGTTCAACACCACCCGGTAGCTGGTGATCTCAGGATTGCTCAACACCCCTTGCAGCGCCTTCACATCCTCCACCAGCTTGGGCAGACCGGCCAACGGGTCTTTGCTCGGCATCATCCGCCGCAGCAGAGTGCCGGTCAACCCGATGGCGGAGTCGCCCCAATTGTAGAAACGGTCCACATACCACTGGAAGCTCTCCGGCATTGTGAGCAGACGCATCGTCTCGCCTGTGGGCGCGGCGTCCACCACCACCCGGTCATATTCCCCGGTCGACGCGGCCCGGTGGATGTTGAGCAGACTGACGATCTCTTCCATACCGGGAATGATAGCCATCTCCTCGGCAATCGCTCGCTCCATCCCCTGGCGGCGCAGCATAGACCCCATATAGCCCTGGAGTTTGCCCCAGTGTTCCCGCACTTCGTCCAGCACATTAATTTCCTGGGCAAAGAGATTGGGCGCCACCTCTATTGCCTCGCCGCGCAGGGGAGTGTCCAGACTGTCGGCCAGACTGTGGGCAATATCTGTGCTGACCACCAGCGTTTTGTAGCCCAATTCCGCGCTGCGCAGGGCTGTGGCCGCGGCCAGGGTCGTCTTGCCCACACCGCCTTTGCCGAGATAGAGGAGGATACGCAATGGGGGGGGTGTCCTTTCAGGGGATTGGGGATTGGAGATTGGGGAAAGGGAGTGGGGAGTGGGGACTGGGGACTGGGAGTTGTAGCCCGATCCCCAGTCCCCGATCCCCACTCCCTATTTCTTCTTCAACAGCCAGACCGCCAGCAGCCCAACCAATGCCACGCCCGCAACAGCACTGACCGCGCCGCTGCGGTTCAGGCCAAACCAGCCCCGAATCTGCCACCAAAAGAGGGGAATCCTGGCCCAATAGGTTGCAGCCAGAGGCCAGCGGTGGCCGGTCTGGATCACATACTTTCCCATGTGGTTGTGGGGACTCCAGACGGCCAGGTAGCAGGTGCCCCCCACCAGAGAACGGGTGTCGATGACCGGGCCGGGATAGTAGCGAACCCGTGTAAGCATATCCTCCACTGGCTGGAGAAGCTGGCCCGGCGGCTGAGCCACAATGGCGCTGTAGCCTTTGGGCAAATCGGCGGGCACTTTCTGGCTTTCGGCGCTATAGGGCAGGCTCTGGCCGATGACGGCGAAGGCAGGGACAACGGTGCCGCCCCGGGGCAGCAGGGGCACAAACATTTGGGCACGCAGCCGCTCCCCAGCCGTACAGTCAAACCGGTATAGATGGAGTTGGCCCGGTGTGTCAATCTGATTGAAGATCAGCCGCTTCTCGCCCAAGTCGCCCAGGGGCAGGGCATTCAGCAGCCGGTCGCCAGGCAGAGCGGGAAAGAGCGGGCTGCTGCCAGCCAGATCGACCCCAGGAATGGCGCTTGGCGTGGAATGGGGCTGATAGGTCACGATAACTCCTGTTCTGAAAATAGAACACGGATGGACACGGAAAGAACAGATTCGCACGGATTCAATCTGCGAAAATCTGCGCAATCTGCGTTCTGATTTTCATTGATTATGGGTGTGTTTCCTCGTGTACAACTGATGTGTAAATAGAACACGAATGGAGACGGAAAGAACGGGTTCACACGGGTAAATCTGCGAAAATCTGCGCAATCTGCGTTCCTATTTTCGTCGTTATCGGTGTCAGCCGGTCGTGTGGCCTGATGACGCGGAAGGGGTGGATTGACGCTGATAAAAACTTGCAAGCGAGGGGCATCAACACAACGCAGTAGCGGCAATACCCGATTCAGTGTAACTGCTCACCCCCACCCAACCTCCCCCACAGTGGGGGAGAAGTCGATCCAGTTTCCTCCCTGGAATGGGGATGGGTAGGGTGAGGTGGCCCAACAGTTACATTCAGTGTAACTGGCGCTGGGCCACCCGTCAATCCGGGCAACAGCCCATTATCCCGCCATCCCATTCTGTTTGACCACTGGCTAACGATAGAGTAGGATACGAGAACGAGTACATTGCGCCCTTCCACCATTCCAACAGGCAACAAACCCATGACCGCACAGAATCGGGTTACCCTATCGATTATCGTTCCCATCTTCAACGAAGAACTGGTCATCCCGGAACTATACCGGCGCATAACTGGGGTGATGGATGAGATCGGCGTAAGCTGGGAAATGGTCTGCATCAATGATGGCAGCCGGGACCGCTCGGCCCAAATGCTGGCGGATTTGAATCGGGCAGACCCCCGGGTAAAGCTGGTCGACTTCAGCCGCAACTTTGGTCACCAGCTTGCCATCACCGCGGGATTGGACTATGCGGACGGCGACGCAGTGGTGATCATCGACGCGGACCTGCAAGACCCGCCGGAAGTCATCGCCGAGATGCTGGCCCGCTGGCGGGAGGGCTACGAAGTCGTCTACGCGGTGCGGGCGGATCGGCAGGGCGAGTCCTTCTTTAAGGTGTGGACCGCCAACGCTTTCTACCGTCTGCTCCGCTCGATTACAGAAGTGGATATTCCGCTGGACGCAGGCGATTTTCGCCTGATGGACCGTCAGGTCGTCTTGACTATGCGCTCCCTGCGCGAGAACCACCGCTTTATGCGCGGGCTGAGCAGTTGGGTGGGCTACAAACAGATCGGCGTAGAATATCAACGGGCCGAACGCTATGCCGGAGAGACCAAATACCCCCTGCGCAAAATGTTGCGGCTGACAATGGATGCCATCACCAGCTTCAGCTATGTGCCTTTACGCATGGCTACCTGGTTTGGTTTCAGTCTGGCGGCCATCAGTCTACTGGGCATTCTGGTCACAGTGGGCTTGCGGCTGTCTGGCAACAGCGCATTTTATGGACAAGCCACAACACTGGTGGCGGTTCTCTTCCTGGGGGGTATTCAGCTCATCTTTCTGGGCATTCTGGGCGAATATCTGGGGCGCATCTACGACGACGTGAAGCGGCGGCCACTCTACATCGTGGCCCATACCCACGGCTTCGAGAGACCGGATTCACCCCAGGAGTGACGGCTACCCCACCAACGGGGATCGGCCTATGCACGCCGTAGCGCTTCCAGGGCCGCGGCAAAGAGGGCGGCTTTGGCCGGGTCGCGGAATATCTCTGCGCCGGAGAACATTTGCAGGCCGTGGCTGGGGACGGACGAGGCAACGGTTGTCTGGAGGCTGGCCGGGAAGTCGAGTGCGTCCAGAATGAGTTGGACCGGACGATTCGGGGGGACGAAGGCGGGCGCGGCTTCCAGCACTTCCCTGGCCCAGGCCGGGGCGCGTCCGCTCTTTTGGGCATAGATCAGCGGGGTGAAGATGTCGATGGAGGGGGCCAGCAGGCCGTAGTCCTGGGCGAAGATGCGGGTGAGCGCGCCGTCGAACTCGGCGGGTGTCCACGGGCACATATAGGCGCCGATGATACAGCCGGACAGATGCTGGCGGATGATCCGGGCGTAGTGCGCGCCGTAGCCGGCGACCCGCTCGCATTTGTAGCGTGTCCAGGCGCTACGGTGACTGGCGAGAATCTCTGCCGGTGTCGTGGCGTCGATGCCGGTTGTTTCGCAAAAATCAGCGATACAGTCGGCGCAGAAGCAGTGTTCCTGCAAGTCTGGCTCGGCTTCCTCAAACCAGCCAGCGCCGGTCAGATAGTCCAGCCAGATACCCGCGGGCTGGAAGGAACGCACCCCGGCCAGCAGATTCTCCTCTGTATAGTCCAGAAACCACTTTTGGGAGAGACAGACCCCCTGCACCAGCCGCCCATAGCGGATGGGCTTGCCGTCCACGCCGATGGGGATCAGGTCCGGGTGCTGGGCGAAGTCGGCGCGGAAGACTTTGAACTCCACACAGGCGGCGATGCCGGCGCGGGCACAGGCGTGGAAAGCCGACTCGTCGAACATATGAAACCAGGCCGCGTTGACGCCGTAGGCCGGGAACTGGTCGGCGTAGGCAATGGCCGCGCTGCCGTAGGGTCCGTAGAGTTTGGGCAGGGGATGGGCGTTCTGGGCGATGACAGGAGTCAAGAGAGCGTTTCCCCATTTGCCGCAGGATCGTCCGGGCCATCGAAACGGTGGGCAACGATATCCTCCACCTCTTGCGCGGCCAGACCGACCATATCCGCGATCAGTTCGACGCTATAGCCCCGGTCAACCATTGCCAGAAGAATCTTCCGCCGACCTTCCTCAATTCCTTCTTCGAGTCCCTTCTCAATTCCTTCTTCGAGTCCCTTCTCAAAAAACGCCTGCCGATCCTGCTCAATCATTGTCACCAGCATTGTCTGAACCTCCTCACTCGAACGATAGGCCTCTTCCAGTTGTTTGTAATCCTTGACGGCAACCCGTTTGTGAATTGCCATATGGCGAAACCAATTGACCAACAGGGAGACCGCGTTTTTGTCCTCTTCCCGGTCAAAGAGGGCTACCATTTCAGCCAGCAAGCGTTCCTGCTCCAGACGCGTCTCAGCCAGAAAGAGAGTCGAGACGATATTGCCAATTTGCAGAAGCGTCTCGTGGCTGAATTCGTTTTCTGCCAGTTTCCAATAGCGGAAATGCAGCCCGTACTCGCCCAGGGACGGTTGCATATCAATCAGATCCGCCAAATCGGTGACTGCCGTCCAGCGGGCATCCCCATTATACAACACAATTGGAAAGATGGGAGGCAGCTTTTCCAGGTATTGACCCCGGGACAGGTCCATATAGAGGCTGACCACATAGTTGAGTACCCGCAAGGCCATCAAACGGTCTACCGTAGACTGGAATTCCATCAGGACATAGACGTAGATTTCTTCGTCACCCAGAGGTACCCGGTAGATGAGATCGCTCTCCCACTGCTGATATTCTTCGTCTACAAAAGACTTGTCCACCCGTTCCGCCCGGTCAAAGTCGAGGTACTTCACCCAGGGCTGATCGACGAAGCTCTCCATCAATTGACGGAAGGTGACTATACAGGTGCGACGCACTCGCCAGGAGAGGTTGCACCTGCAAAATAGCTGCGGCGAGTGCGTCGCACCTGGTCTGCTGTACAGTTACGGCGGAAGAAAGTCCGATTGGAAAAGAGCAGTTTGTAGCCGCTGTCGTGAATCGTCGCCATCGCAGAATCACCCCCGCTCGGGTGCAGAGACCCAACGCCGCCCCAGCCCGCCGTGATAGTCCGAGCCGGGGCGGATGAGCCGTCCCTCGGCCCGCTGCTCCAGACAGTGGGCTGTCCACCCGGCCACCCGGCCCACGGCGAAAGTGGGGGTAAAAAGGGCCGTCTCCAACCCCAGTCCGTGGAGCAGGAGCGCGGTGTAGAACTCCACATTCGTTTGCAGATTGCGCCCCGGCTTGTACTCGGCCAGAAGCGCGACTGCCTTCTCCTCGACAGAACGGGCCAATTCGTACAACTGCATATCCCCACCCGCCTGGTACATCTTCTCCGCCGCCGCGGAAAGCACATCGGCCCGGGGGTCACGCACTTTGTAGACCCGGTGGCCGAAGCCCATCAGCCGCTCGCCCCGTTCCAGTTTGGCGCGCAGGAAACTCTCAGCCCGATCTGCTATTCCAATCTCAAAGACCATATCCAGCGCGGGTCCGGGCGCGCCGCCGTGCAGGGGCCCCTTCAGCGCGCCCACCGCGCCGGTGATGGCGGAGACCAGATCCGAGGCGGTGGAGGTGATAACCCGTGCGGTGAAGGTGGAGGCGTTGAAGCTGTGATCGATGACTGTGTTCAGGTAGGTTTCTATGCCCCGGGCCTGGGCAGCCGTGGGGCATTCGCCGTTGAGCATATAGAGATAGTTGGCGGCGTGGCCCAGAGAGGCGTCCGGGGTCACGGGTTCACCGCCGTTGAGCAGCCGCCAGTAGGCCGCCACGACGGTGGGGAAGCGGGCCACCAGCGCCGCGGCTTCGTTCGCATCGCCCTCCACACTGCCCAGAGAGAGCGTGCCAGCGGCCATGCGCAGCGCGTCCATCGGGGGTGTCTTCTCGGCGGCCACGGCGCGCAGGAGGGCGACGGTCGCCGCGGGCAGAGCGCGCAGGGAGGCCAGTCTGCGCTGAAAGTCGGCCAATTCCGCCCCGTTGGGCAGCCGGTCATTCCAGAGCAGAAAAGTCGTCTCTTCAAAAGAGGCGTTGGCCGCGATCTCTTCCAGGGCATAGCCAGCGATAATCAGTTCGCCAGCCAGCCCGTTGACCCGGCTCAGGCGTGTGCTGCCCGCAATCACACCTTCCAGTCCGTGGGCGATGATGGGGGAGGTCATAGGGAAGTTTGTCCTTTCAATGTGTATTCATAAGGTGGCGCAGCCACGATTTGCGTGCAGAAACGTGAAGACGTGAAACGTGAGATCAGGTGACGACACCTCACGTTTCACGTTTCAGTGGATTGGCCGAGCGACTAACGCTTGTGCGTTAGTTCCTCGCTGGTACGGAGTAACGTGAAAGGGTGAGGGCTTTCTGTCACCCCTTCACCCGGTCACCCCTTCACCCGGTCATCTTGTCACCCCTTCTCTTTCACCACCGGTGTCAGCCAGTCCCTATATTTTTCGTTTTGCCCGCGCACAATGCCAAAGAAAAGGGTCTGCAACTCCTTGACCAGCGGCCCGACCGCGCCGCTGCCGATGGGCCGGTGGTCGATGGAGACAATCGGGGCCACCTGTGCGCCTGTGCCGCAGAAGAAGGCTTCGTCGGCCAGATAGACTTCGCTGCGGTCGATCTGCCGCTCCACCACCCGCAGCCCCATTTCAGCTTCGGCCAGGTGCAGAATCGAGCGGCGGGTGATGCCTTCCAGAATGTTGCTTTCGATGGGCGAGGTGATCAGCACGCCATCCCGGATAATGGCAAAGTTGGCCGCGCTGCCTTCGGAGACGTGACCGTCCTGGTTGAGGACAATCGCATCGTTGAAGCCGTTGAGCTGGGCCTCGCTTTTGATCAGCGCGCTGTTGGCGTAGCTGCCGATGATTTTGCCCCGGGCCGGGATGGCTGTGTCGTCCACCCGCCGCCAACTGCTGGTCGCCACCCGCAGCCCCTCCACGGGCAGGAAGTTTTCCAGGGGGATGGTGAAGATCGTCACCGCGGCGTGGAGGTCGTGGAGGCGCACAGCAATCGTCTCGTCGGCGTTGTAGGCTACCGGGCGGATGTAGCAGTTCTGCCGCCAGCCCTCGGCTGCCAGCAGATCGACGGCAATCGCGGCCAGACTCTCCGGCGTGTAGTCCAGCTTCATCAGCAGCATTTTGGCGCTGTTGAGAAAGCGGGTGAAGTGTTCCCGGATGCGAAAGACGTAGAGGGTCTCCCGCTCCTCGTTCCAGTAGCCACGAATACCGCCGAAGCAGCCCGTGCCGTAGTTGAAGGTCTGGGTCATCACCGAGATTTTGGCCTGCTCGATGGGGACGATGGCGTTGTTGAAGTAAGCGTATTTGGTCAAGAGAAGACTCCGTGGGAGGTGGAAGATAGAGGATCAAAGATGATGGGATAATGGGATGATGGAACGGCCTGCATCATCCCATTATCCCATCATCTGTTCATCCTTCCGCTGGCGCGAAGAAGACGAGCAAAGTCAGGTCTTCGCTAATTGTGTGAAATTTATGTGGCACTTGCGCGGCCACGTAGAACGTGTCGTCGGGCTGGACCGATCGGTCTTCGTCGCCGACGCGGAAGTGAGCGCGACCGCTGATGACGTAGTAGATTTCGTCCTGGTCGTGGGGGTTCTGGGCATCCACTGCGCCCGGGGCCAGCCCGTAAATATCCGCGCTCATCGATGGAACGCGCAGAAATTCGTGGTGAGTTTGCCGGACCCGGCGCGGTCGGGCAACAGATCGTTCAGGGCAAAGGCTTGCATTGGGAAATTTCATTTCCTTTTTATTAGGCAATCGACCGCGTTTCTGCAATGGCAGCTTCCACGTCGGCGTCGATCTCTTCAACCGTATAGACAGCATTTTCTTCGGCCAATTCGGAGAGAACTGTGTCGAATTCGCTGAGAATATCCGCCTCTTTCCACAGCAGAAAGCGCAGAAATTCTGCATAGGGTATCAGCGCGGCCTCTGGCTGGTCACGCAATGTCAGAATGTAGGGCGTATGCTGCCCTATCACTTCGTTTACTACACCGCGCAGATTGCTCTGTAGTTCGTTGACACCGATAGTCTTTTGCATAAGGTTTTCTTCTTGTCAGCAGTGCCTACCACCCGATTTCCTATGCCAACCCAACCCGTCTTAGACGGTTTACCAGCGCAGTACGGCGGGCATACTGTCTGCGCAGGCTCTCTATCTGTGACTGAAAAAGCGCGGTCTTCTGCTGATATTCGGCCAGATCGCTCAGTTCGCGCAAAATTGCCACGGCTTCGTCGTAGGCCTTGGCCTGGCCCATTTCTATCAACCGGGCGGCTTCGGCCCACTTGGCATCGCTCTGACCGGCCAGTGCCTCCAGCCGTTGACGCTTCTGTTGCGCGGCCAGTGCAGTCTGACGCGCGCTTTCTGCTGCCGCCATTTCATCCCGGGCTGCCAGCAAATCCATAAAGAGGCGCGGCGCAGAGGCCGAGCCGGTTTGCTTGCCGCCCAGCAGCGCTTCCACCCTGCGCTGCAAATCCATCTGCACGAGATTCTCGTTTTGGAGCAAGCGGAAAAGAAAATCGTCGCATTCCTCTCGCGACAGGCGTGCGATGGCGCTGCGTATCTGCTTGGGTGTGGGGCCAGCGGGCAAGGACGCGCCCCCCTTCGCTGCCGCCTGGATCAGATGCTCATCGATCCCAAAGAAATCCACAAAATTGCTCAATGCCGGGTCCAGATTGTTCAGACCGGGTGGCAGAGGCGGTTCCAGCAGATCTTCGTCGATTTCCCACTCCGATTGCAGATGAGCCACGTACAGCCAAGCCAGATAGAGCGCCCGGTAATCACCCTGCAGAATGGCATTGCGCAGGGGCAACAGCCCGCTCAGTTCCCCGCCGGGTTCGATCCAATCCCCGCCCTCTTCGTCGTTGAGTTCGATGTTCAGAATGTGATAGTCACCCATCCGTTCCAGGGAAATGTAGTCGTCCAGACAGTAGGCTTCGACTGCGCTGGCGTCGAGCAAATGGGCGGGGAAACGGAACATCAACTGACTGCTGCCCCAATTGGCCTGGTAGAGAAAGGCGTCGAAGTAGTCGGCCAGCACCTTTTTCGGGTCGTGTTTGAAGCTGCCCCAGCTATAGTCAACCTGGGCGTGGGTCGCGGTCACGTCGATATGGCTGGACAGCCCATTGACCGCCCGCTGCTCCTGGGCTGTCAGCCGCCGGTCGATGGTCTGCCATTCGTAGTATTGAAATTCGCTCATCGGAGCATCCTTTCCTTTTTCGTTACTGCTCAGGTGCGATGCACCCTAAGCCTGAGAGGTAACCTTTTCAGAGAATCGACTCATTTTATCATAGAAGGACAATCTTCAGCCTACCTGAAGCGGGCTGATTGTTCAGAGAGCAATGGAGTAGCGGGTCGCTGACGCCACTTTCCCGTTTTGCCCTCCGGGTTGTACAATTGACCCGTCAATTGTCCCAAACCATTCCACATTTTAAGGAGAATCCTATGCCCATTCAAGCCCGCGGCGCGATTGCCCGCATCCCCGATGCGCCGGTCAGCATCGAAGAATTCACCCTGGACGATCCCGGCCCCCGGGATGTGGTGGTACGCATCCTGGCCTCTGGTGTCTGCCACACAGACCTGGGCATCAAAACCGGAACCTACGGCACAAGCGGCTTTCCCTTTCTGCTGGGCCACGAAGGCGCAGGGATTGTAGAGGCGGTCGGCTCTGGGGTCAGCCGGGTGCGGGTGGGCGATGCGGTGATGCTCAACTGGCGCGCGCCCTGCGGCGAGTGCCGCTTCTGTCTGCGGGGCGAACACAACTACTGTGCTTCCAGCCTGCACGCCGAGGGCAAAATGCGGGGCAAAGAGGGCGAAATCCTCAATGCGGCCCTGGGCATCGGCACCTTTTGCACCCACACACTGGTCAACGAAGTCCAGTGCGTCAAGTACGACCCGGACCTGCCCGCCGCGCCTATGTCGCTTATCGGCTGTGGGGTGATGACCGGTGTGGGCGCGGCGCTCTACTCGGCAGAGGTGAAGGTGGGGAGCAGCGTAGCCGTCTTTGGCTGCGGCGGCGTGGGCGACAGTGTGATTCAGGGCGCACGCATTGCCGGGGCCACCACAATTATCGCGGTGGACATCGACCCGCAAAAGCTGGCCTGGGCCAAAGACTTTGGCGCCACCCATACGGTCAACGCGGCCGAGGTCGAACCGGTGGCCGCTATCAAAGCGATCACTGGCGGCCACGGCGTCAACTACTCCTTCGAGGCTGTGGGCCGCGCCGACACGCTGGAACAGGCCCTCTTCTGCCGGGACCTGGCGGGGACGTGCGTCCTCATCGGCGTCCCCGGCCCTGGCCCCCGGCTGGACATCGAATTGCAGCGGCTCTTCGATGTGGGCGGCAATCTGGCCATCTGCTGGTATGGCAACTGCATCCCGGCCCGGGACTTCCCCACCCTGGCCGCCTGGTATCGCCAGGGCAAGCTGAATCTGGACGGGCTGGTCAGCCGTCTCATCAGCCCGGAAGAGACCGAAGCCGCTTTTGACGCCATGAAAGCCGGTGAAACCCTGCGCTCGGTCATCGTCTTTGAGCAGTAACCCGCCAATGCCGCCATCGAGACCCAGCGCGCAGAGCAGGACAGGCGACATGCCTGGAGGCACGGATAACGACGAAAAGCGGACGCAGATTGACGCAGAAACAACTGATCTGCGCAGACTTCTTATCAGCGTCAATCTGCCCTTTCCGCATCATCCGCGTTCTATTTCTACATCAGCTATCCTGCTTTGCTCGCTTTTCCTTCTGCTCTTTGCTGCCTGTGCTGCCCCCCTGCCCACAGCCGATGGGCGGCAAACGCCTTCGCCCTTCTGGGCCGAAAATGCCGGTAGTAACCGCCACCCCACCCTTGCCGATTTCTGGGATGGCCGGGCCCGCTTTGTGACCGATGTGGCGGATACGGGTTTGCCTATGGGCGAATCCGAAACAGTCGCCCTGACCGATGGCCGCCTGTGGAGTTACGTCCACGCCAGCGACCGTTCGGCGGGGGTGGTGGATCAGTGCGGCGCACCGGTCGAGTTTCCCGGCTGCGTCGTCATCTACGAATCCACAGACGGCGGGCAGCGCTTCCGCCTGACAGAACCGACCTGCCGCTTTGCCTGCAACAGTTGCCCCTGCACAATCGAGGAGGATCAGATCGACCAGCAGCAATACCCGCGGGTGGTGTGGGACGGCAGCCAGGCCCAGATGGTCTATGAGCACCGGGGAATGGTGATGATGGCGGAATCGCCTGATGGCTACGCCTGGACACCCACCGGACAGGTTGCAGGAACGGGTATCTGGCACTACTGGTTTCAGCGCTGCCTGCCCTATGCGGCTATCGGCCCCCACCCCTTTTCTGTGGACGAACACCAGTGCCTGGTCGGTGGACCGCCGGGGGTTGTGGTGCAGGGCCAGAGTCTCTATATTTTCGTGGGCACAGGCCGCAGCCCTGGCAGCCTGAGCTGTCTGGTGGCCCCCCTGGGCAGCCAGCCCATCCAGTTTGCCCCCTGCGCGCACAATCCCCTGATTGTCGGGGCAGAGACATACGGCCCGCTGGAAGATAAGGGAGCGACCAGCAACCCCTGGTTCGACTTCCGTACGGTCAGCTCGGCAGAAGTGCAACAGGTGGGCAATCGTTTCTATCTGCTATACGAGGGGGTGCGCGGGCCAGGGCCGGGGGATCCGGGGGATACCCAATTCGGCCTGGGGTTAGCCCGCTCCCAGACGGATCAGATCGACGGCCCCTGGGAGCTGTTCGGGGGCAACCCGATTCTGGTGGATATGCCCGGCAACATCGGCCTGGGCCACGCCGACCTGCTGGTGATCGAAGGGCAGACTTTCCTGTATACTTCGCTGGATGGGGAAAAGCGCAGTCGGCTGAAATTGGTCTGGCAATAGCATTTGCCCTCCCCCCCCCCCAAGATTGCTACAATCTACAACAGTTCCTCATGCGACGGGTAGCGCGCCACGGGGGATGAAAATGTAGGTCGGACTGTTAGTCCGACGGGCCTGCAACATCTTTGGTCGGACTAACAGTCCGACCTACGAATGGCTATTTTCAGGGCCGCGCTTATCTCTCACTGACGAAACTGCCATCGTCCCCGGCTCTTTCGCCTCCGGCCATCCATCCCAGAGATAGACAAATAACCGTGCCTGCCCTTACCCTCCTGACCCAGAAACTGTTTATCCCTACTTTGCCCGTCAAGCGGGTAGAGCGTCCCGCCCTTCTCCAACGGCTGGACGACGGATTGGCCGCGGGCCGGGCAGTGACGCTCATCTCGGCCCCGGCGGGCTATGGCAAGAGCACCCTGGCCGCGGAGTGGGCCGCCCAGAGCCAGCGCGCCGTGGCCTGGCTCTCCCTGGACGAGACGGACGACAATCCGCTCCACTTCTTCGCCTATCTGATCGCCGCGCTGCAAAGGGTAGACCCCCAGGTGGGCGCGGCGTTGCAGCCCATTCTGGCCGCGGGACAGATGCCCCCGGCCACAGCTCTGCTGGCCGGTCTGGTCAATGACCTCGCCCAGATGGAGCGCCCCTGCCTCTGCGTGCTGGATGATTTCCACGCCATTCAGGAGCGCGGGATTCTGTCGATTCTACAGGGGATGCTGACCCACCCACCCGCCACATTCCATCTGCTCCTCGTCACTCGCGAAGACCCGCCATTGCCCCTGGCCCGGCTGCGCGCCGGCAACCAATTGACCGAAATCCGCGCCGCAGACCTGCGCTTCGACGAGGCCGATATTCGTCTTTTTTTCCAGGAAAGTATGGGCGTCGCCCTCTCCGGCCCAGACCTGACCCGGCTGGCCGAGCGCACAGAGGGCTGGATCGCTGGGCTGCAACTGGCGGCCCTCTCGCTGCAAGGCCACGCCAACCCGTCCGCTTTTATCCAGACCCTCAGCGGCAGCCATCGCTTTATCCTCAGCTATCTGACCGAAGAGGTGCTGAGAGCACAGCCGCCCGCGGTGCAGGACTTTCTGCTCCAGACCGCCATCCTTTCCCGGCTCTCCGGCGAACTGTGCGACGCCGTGACCGGTCAGCCGGGCAATGGGGCGCTGTTGGAGGAGCTGCTGGCGGCTAATCTCTTCCTCATTCCCCTGGACGACGAAGGGCGCTGGTATCGCTATCATCACCTCTTCGCCGAGCTGCTGCGCCACCAACTGCAACGCACCCAGCCGCAGGCGATCCCCGAACTCCACCGCCGGGCCAGCGACTGGTATGCCAGCCACGACCGGCCAGCCGAGGCCATCGAACACAGCCTGGCGGGAGAAACCTTCGCGGCCAGCGTTGCGCTGATCGAGACCCACGGCTGGCGATTGCTCAACCAGGGCTATGCCCGGCGTATGGAGGGGTGGATAGAATCTTTGCCTGCGCAGTGGCGGGCGTCAAGCCCCCGCACCAATCTGGACTTTGCCTGGATGCACCTGCTGCGCGGACAGGTCGATGAAATTCCCCCCTATCTGGAGCAGGCCCAGACAGCCCTGGCCGCGCTGGAACTGGACGCACCGGCTGCCCAGGAATTGCGGGCCGAGTCTCTTGCATTGCAGGCCAATCTGTTGCAGGTGCAGGGCCGTCTGGCAGAAAGTGTGGAAGTCGCCGGCGCGTCTCTGGCACTGGCGGCAGCCGACAATCAGCGGGTGATCGGTCTGGCCTCCCTGGCGCTGGGCGCAGCCTATCGCCAGTTTGCCCCCTATGCGGATGCTGTCGCCGTTCTGCAGGGGGCCATCAGCGCCGCCCAGGCCACGGACGATCTGGTGACCGAAATGCTGGCCTTTGCCCACCTCTCCACCCTCTCTCTGCAATTTGGCCGCCTGCGCTTTCTGTCTCAAATCTGCGCGCCCTATCGCGACCGGTTGGAGCGCAGGGGCACACCGCCCTTGCCAGTGGTGGATTCGATGCAAATCGCGCTGGGCGCGCTCCACTACTGGTGGAACCGGCTGGATGAGGCCCACCGCTACCTGACCCAGGCGGTACAGACTTCCACCCTCTCCGGCCATACGTCGTCGGCCATCACCACCCGGCTCTATCTGTCGATGGTTGCCCAGGCCACCGGCGATGAAGCCGGGGCTGCTGGACTGGTGCAAGAGGCCGCCGACCTGTTGGCCGAGGGCGCGCCGGGCTGGGTGGCCTTGCAGGTGATCGTCCGCCAGGCTGAATTGTGCCTGGCCCGCGGAGAGATGAACGAAGCCGAGGGTTTCTTGCGTAGCACAGGCATCGGCCCGGAGGATGGGGTGAACCGGCGTACGGATCGGGCGCACCTGGCCTGGCTGCGTTTGATGGCTGCCAGAGACAGAGCAGCCGCGGTGACCTACGCCCGGCGTATCCTGGCTTCGGCAGCGGAAGAAGAACGCTACGGCGCGACCCTGCGCTGCCTGCTCATTACTGTGCCCCTGTTGGATAGTGACGAGGCGGCGCGCTGGCTGGCCCAGGCTGTTGCCCTGGCCAACCCAGAGGGCAATGTGCGGGTCTTTGTGGACGAAGGCCCGGAGATGGCGGCTCTGCTGGCCCGGGCGGGCTATGCCGAGCTGGCGGCCCAATTCCCGGCCCACCCCTCAGCCCACGCGCCGCATCCGGCCCAGACCGAACTCGTCGAAGCCCTGAGCGAGCGGGAGTTGGAAGTGCTGGCGCTGCTGGCTGCCGGGTTCAAATATGCGGAGATCGCCGAGAGACTGGTGGTCAGTCTCAATACGGTGCGCTTCCACATCAAAGCCATCTATAGCAAACTGGGGGTCAACCGCCAGGCCCACGCCGTCCAGCGGGCGCAGGAACTCGGCCTGCTCTAGTGTCCCGTCACGCATAAAATGATGGAAATAAAACTGCTCTAGGCAGGTCCGTAACCTGCCGGGTTTGCCATTAAATCACCCATGACAGAACACTATAGCAAAGCGGGGTAGAGAAACCGAGTTTCTGGCAGACGAATTTACTCTGGAAACGGCACAACAGAAACTCGGTTTCTCAAAGTAACATTGCTATGGTGCTCAGTGATGTAACAAATGCGGGTTAATCAAAACCCCTTCAAAAAATGGGATAGGAGGTGCGTTGTTGAGTATCTCCTTAGGAATGTCTCAAATGGAGCCAAGCATGCGCCTCCTGCCCCATTCTCAGACTTCGATAGGCCCTACCGCATTAAGGCCCCGTCTTGAGGATGGTGGGCAGATAGATAAGACCCTGACTCACATATTCATCCGCCCCGATGTCAATCATTCCATCCCGGGTATCACCCTCGTAATCCACACTGGGTGCTCCAATGGATGTACCTTTGTCGATGGCCGGAGAGCTACTGCTGAGATGGAAATCATTGGCTGCCACATTCACAAACATCGGGTCCTGGCCCACGATGTCGTTGGCACCGGCGACTACTCCGCCGGCGTAGTTCGTGGTATTACTGAGTAGGTTGTAATTTCCTATCAGAGTAGACGAGGGAGAATTGTCGTTATTCAGCCCCCTGGTATGGCTATAGATGATGGTATTGGTAATCAATGCCCTGCTATTATTATTCACCGATACACCAGTTTCGCCGTTGTCGTAGAGTGTGCCATTCGTGATAGTCACATTAGACGGTTTGCCTCCATCCGCAGCACCGACAGCGCCGTAGTTGTGGGCAAAGATGTCGTTTGTGCTGGTCAGGGTACTCTCCCAGAGCCAAATGCCATCACTGAAATTGCCAATTGCGCCGTTGCCCAGAATGAGGTTGCCTTCCATGGTCACGGTGCTGCTATCGGTGTTGACCCCACCACCCCAGCCGTTGCTATTTAAGCTGCTGGTGTTACCACTGATGATGTTAGACTGTAAGTTGGACACGCTTTGTCGGAGATCAATGCCGCCGCCGCCCGCGCCGCCCTGGGCATTGGTTCCGTTCATCATAAGACGATGGGCAGTAACATTGTCCGAGATGTTATTCCCTGCAAAAGACAGTTTACAACCTGGCTTATCCCAGCATTCGCCAAATATCCCACCCCCACCAGGATAGTAACTTCTCCCTGTATTGCTGGTGATACTGCCTGTCACCACCACCACATTGCTGGTGAGCGTGTTGGTACTAACTGTAGCGATTCCAATATTGGCGAGGGCGATGCCTCCGCCTCCAGCGCCCGCATTGACCTCGGTTACAGCCTGTTGTTGAACTGTGACATTTTCTCGAATCCGATTGTCAGTCAGAGTCACAGTATCGCCATCGTTAAGGTATATACCCCCACCTGCTGCGCGGCCACCCCAGGTATCGCGGCCATCGCCATTTTGAGACAGATTTTCGACAGCGATATTTCCCTGTACCACATTGCTAATGATGACGGAAGTAGAAATGCGGCCTACTCTAAGACCACCCCCCTCTGAATTGCCTGAATTGATGGTGGCTGAGATGGTCATTGTCCGGGCCGCCACATTGCCAATCAGGTGGTTATTTTTCATCGTGAGCGTGTCATCTGCTGCATCACCCCCCCAGATTTGTATACCACCACCTGCAGCATAGGGGCCACCTACGGTGTTGGAACCAGTGGCAATCACAATGGCGGTGTTACTCATCACCCAGTTGCCGGTCAACATCAAGTTCGATCCGGAACCTGATGTACGCAGGTGAATACCTCCTCCTTGACCGCCCTTTCCAGTCACAAGGGCGGTGTTTCCCACCACCCAATTGTCAACCACTGTCAATGTCTGAGTGCCGCTCGCCGAGATACCACCACCATAGGCTGAGGTTGCGGATAGGGCTGCCGTGTTGTGCATTATGCGGTTATCGGTGATAGCGACCACCGTTCCTGTCGCATCGATGCCACCACCGCTGCTATCACCTTGAATGTTAGAGCCGCTCATTATGAGATTATGGGCT
>JAHDWH010000409.1 GCA_023384455.1 Caldilineaceae bacterium
TCATCTGGACAGTGCGACGCACCAAAACGGGAAGTTATTCTTTGATAAGCCCTTACGATACCCAATCCCAAGTCCCCAATCCCCAATCTCCTCCTACCACTCCCTCCGCCGCCGCATACTGGTACGTACGAATGTAGCCACCAGTGTCAGGGAAAGGACAATGAGCAGCAGCACCAGAGCTGTGCCGTATTGAATCGGCAGGGGCATACCGGGCACTTGGGTCGAGATAACGTAGAGGTGATAGGGCAGGGCCATTGTCTGGTCGAAGACGGAATGGGGCAGATCGGGCAGATAGAAGGCGGCCACCGTAAAGAGAATCGGCGCGGTCTCCCCCGCGGCCCGGCCCAAGCCCAGAATAATCCCGGTGAGAATGCCGGGCAGGGCGTGGGGCAGCACCTGGTGGCGGATGGTCTGCCAGCGGGTGGCGCCCAGGCTCAGGCTGACTGTGCGGAACTGTTGGGGCACCGAAGCGATGGCCTCCTCCGCGGTGCTGATGACCACCGGCAGGGTGAGAATGCCCAGTGTCAGCGAACCGGCTAGAATCGACGTGCCGAACTGCATAAAGAGGACGAACGCGCCCAGACCGAACAGCCCGTAGACGATCGACGGGATACCGGCCAGATTGACAATCGCCAGGCGCACCATCCGGGTCATCCGGTTGTCCGCGGCGTATTCCGACAGGTAAATGGCCGCGCCAATCGCCAGGGGGAAGCTGATAATCGCCGTGCCGAAGGTCAGGAAAATCGTGCCCAGGAGCGCGGGCCAGATGCCCCCTTCCCGCATCCCATTGCGGGGTGCGGTGCTGATAAATTCCCAACTGATAGCCCCAATGCCGTTGACGAAGACAAAAAGAATGACCAGTACAATCGGCACGACCACCAGAATCGCCACCCCGGTAATCAGTGCGGTTGCCAGTCGGTTGGCCTGTTGTCGGTTCATAGTTTGCCTCCCGTGCGTCGCGCGCCCCGGTTGCCTACAATCCGCCCGGCCAGAGAGTTGATGGCGAAAGTTATCACAAAAAGTACAATGCCGATGCCAAAAAGCGTATTGTAGTGCAGGCTGCCCTGGGCCACTTCACCCATCTCCGCGGCAATCGTCGCCGTCATTGTGCGCACCGGCTCGAAGATCAGCCCGCTGCTCAGGGCGGGGATGTTGGCCGCGTTGCCCGTCACCATCATTACGGCCATTGTCTCCCCAATCGCCCGGCCAATCCCCAGCATCACCGCAATCACAATCCCGGAGCGGGCCGCGGGCAGCACCACCCACCAGATGGTCTGCCATTGGGTGGCCCCAATCGCCAGCGCGCCGTCCCGGTACTCTTTGGGCACCGCGTAGAGCGCATCTTCCGAGATGCTGATAATTGTGGGCAGGGCCATATAGGCCAGGATCACCGCGCCGGTGAAGGCGGTCAGCCCGGTGGCCGCGCCGGCATTCTGAATCAGCGGGGCCAGGGCTACCCAGCCCAAAAAGCCCAGGACAATCGAGGGGATCCCCGCCAGCATTTCGATAAGCGGCTTGAGAATCTCCCGCTGCCAGGGGGGGGCAATCTCGCCCAGATAGATGGCGCAGATTAGCCCCAAGGGCACGGCGATTGTCACCGCGCCAACGGTCACGATCAGCGAACCCACCAGCAGAGGCAACAGCCCGAAGATGCCTTCGATGGGATACCAGCGGATGCCAAAGAGCTGGCGCAGGGGGATGTCCAGAAAAGCCGGTCCCCCTTCGCGCAGGAGAAAGAGAAAGATCAGCCCGACGATCACGACTGTAGAGAGTCCGGCCAGTCGGATCAGATTTTCAATAATCCACTCGCCGATGTGTAGGCGCTGGCCCTTTGCCTGGGCTGCGGCTGGTTTTGTAGG
Organism: Caldilineaceae bacterium; assembly: GCA_023384455.1. Lineage (GTDB taxonomy): Bacteria > Chloroflexota > Anaerolineae > Caldilineales > Caldilineaceae > JACQGT01. The sequence goes on from JAHDWH010000409.1 coordinate 1,860, forward strand.
AGAAGAATTGATTGTCATTGGCCTATTTCTCTGGCAGGGGGACAAAGCCCAATTCGGCCACAATGCCCTGGCCAGCGGGTCCAAAAATCCAGGCCAAATAGGTGGCGATGGCATCGGTGGGCTGGCCCGCGGTGTACATATAGAGGTCACGGGAGATTGGGTAGCTGCCGTCAGCGCCGCTGGCGACTGTCGGGGAGACAAAGGGCGAACCGGCCTCCCTCGCCACGGCAATCGTCTTTTCGTGGCTCGTGTCCACATAGCCCAGGCCATCGTAACCGATGGCGTTGGGGTTGCGCCGCACTTCGCTGGTGATTCCCACAGAGGAGGGCATCAGTAGCGTCTGGGGGGCAAAGATGTCTTTGTTGTCGCCGTCGCCTTTGCGCACCACCTCTTCCAGAAAGTAGACGTGGGTGCCCGAATTCGTCTCCCGGGAGAGCAGGACAATCGGCGCGTCGTTGCCGCCCACCCCCTGCCAGTTGGTAATGCGCCCGGTGTAGATGTCGGCCAACTGGTCGATGGTCAGTTCGCTTACGGGATTTTCCAGATTGACAATAATCGCCAGGGCGTCGATGGCGACGACAAACTCCACAACTTCGATGCCGTTGGCGCTGGCCGCCTCGAACTCTTTCTCCTTCATCTGCCGGGAGGCGTTGGCGATATCCACCGTGCCGTTGATGAGCGCGGCGATGCCCGTGCCCGATCCGCCGCCGGTGACAGCGATGGAGACCGACGGCTGCACTTCCCGGTAGGCTTCGGCCCAGGCCAACGCCAGGTTGACGAGGGTGTCCGAGCCTTTGTTCTGGATGGCCCGCTGCTCGCCGCTGGCAGCTTCGGCCTGGGCGCGGTTGCCGCCGCACCCGGTCAGGAGCAGCGCCACTATCAAAAGCATCCCCAGCCGTAAATGTCTGTTCATATTCTCTGCTTTCCATCCACCTGCCCGCCGGGGCCTATGATTCCCGGAATCTCGTCTGCGAACCCCTAGTACACCCCGGCGTAAATAGACCAATAGTTCCTGCTCCCCGCTGGCCCATGACCAGCGACAGTTCCCCTCTTGGCAGCACCGGGTTCGTGACCCGGCGGGAGCAGTCATAGGTATTGGTCTATTTACGCCGCCGTGTACTAGTACACACCGGCGTAAATAGACCAATAGTTGGAGGGGTGATGTAAAC
>JAHDWH010000410.1 GCA_023384455.1 Caldilineaceae bacterium
TGGCCCAGACCACACTACCCACAATCATTTGCAGCCCATTGAGCGACCCCATCACCACCCCGTAGCCATAGGCCATCTCTGCCGAAGTGAGGAAGGGGGCCATCACCAGGGCCAACGCCTGCAAAAAGAGGGCTACCGCCAGCAGCAACCGCACCGGCACCCGATCAATCAGCAGCCCGCCGGCCAACTGCATCACCCCAGCCGTGGCCGCCATAGGCAGAAAGACAGACGCGGCCATTGCAGCCGACAGTCCGCTGTCCTCAAATATACTAAAAATATGAAAGGTCAGCCCGGTCCCCAGCATACTCATCGAGGCGATGGCCGCGGAGACAAGCCAGAAGGCCGGGGTGCCCAGGGCCTCGGCCAGTGTCCAGTGGACTTCGGTGAAGCCCTTATTTTTGGCCGTCTGATCGGACAACGACTTTGCGCCGTCGGGGAGCAGGCCGTACTGCTCCGGCTTGTCCCGCACAAAGAGCAGGGCCAGGGGAATCATCAGCGCCATCACCCCCACGCCCAGCAGCCCGTAGGAGAGCCGCCAGCCATATTGGGGGATCAGCCAGTTGATCAGCACCGGAAAGCCGCCACTGCCCAGGATGGCGGTCGCCACCCCCGCGATGCCCATCACCGAACCCCGGCGGCGCACCCACCACTGGTTGATGGCGTAGCGGCTGGCCAGGCTCAGGCTGCCCTGGCCCAGCATCCGCAACAGAAAGAAGCCGATCCCCAGCATCAGCCAATTGTACACAAAGCCCATATAGACACAGGCCAGCCCCAGCAGCAGACTGATCCCCACAATCATCAGCCTCGAGCCGCGGCGGTCGATTTGCCGCCCCACAAAGGGTAGGGCAAAGCTGGCGGTGAGTGTGCCCACGGAGTAGAGAGTGCTGACCAGAGAGCGGCTGATGCCCAAATCGGCGATGAAGTGGTCGATGAAAACAGAGACGGAGTAGGTCTGGCCGGGGCTGGTCAGGATCGTGCCGACCGCGCCCACAAAGAGGATCACCCAGCCGTAATAGACCGGGGAGGCGTCCACCATACGGCTGCGGCGGACAGGGGGAACGAGTGTGGATTGCATTGGGTCTCCGGGGGGAGGGAGGGAATAGTGAATGGTGAATAGTGAATTGAGAATTTTTAATGACGTCGGCGCGTCAGCGTCCCATTATCCCATCATCCCACCGCCCTGTCATCTTCCACTGGAACTTTCTCACCGTCCCTGTTCAGCCACTCCAGCCTACCCCTCCCCATTCCAGGGAGGGAACTGGATCGACTCCTCCCCCACAGTGGGGGAGGTTGGGTGGGGGTGAGCAGTTACCTCTCTCCGTCCCTTACCCCTCATCGCTCTGGCCCAGAATGCGCTGTTTCATACCCTCAATCTGGGTTTTGGCCGAATAGTTGAGAATATAATAGAGTCCTTTCCACGTCTCCGGCTCCAGGAAGTCGCTGGGTTTGGCCTCCTTCAGCCCCGCGGCCAGGTCGCCCAAGAGAGCAAAACCGGGAATTTTCTCCAACTGGCGGCTGATCTTTTCCAATGCTTCCTGACGCTGATTTTGGGCCATATAGTTCAGCACATACCAGAAGCCCTTCCACGTCTCCGGGTTTACCAGGTCCTCTTTGGTGGTCCCGGCAAAGCTGGCGCGCAGGGTGTCGATAATCTCGCGCTGGGCCTGGGGTGTAAAGCGGTAGATATTCTCCTGCAAGAGCCGCCCCAACCCATCGAGAGTGAGGGGCGGGGGTGTAAAACGGGCGTCTACCGCAGCCAATTGGCCGGCCAGCGCGTTCAATTCGGCCACCAGCTTGCGAAACTCCTCCCGATCCAATGCGCTTATGGCATTGCTCCGGGCTGGGGCGGTATCCGCTGCGTTGTTCGCAGCCGGCGGCGTGTAGTTGCGGTGGACGTAGCAATAGTCAGCCCCATTCATCGCATTGTTTTTGCAGGCTTCCCCAGCCTTTGTCACAGCCCCACAGGGACGGGTCATTTCACTCATCGCTCGCTCCTTTTGTCTGAATAATCTGCGTTTGTACCCAACTGCCCCCGCAACCGTGCCAGCAGCCGCTGGGTCATCTCCGCCTCTGCATTATAGTGGTGACAGCCCCATTCCGTCACCAACGCGCTGGCCGCAAATTTCGGCTCGTTCTCCATATACTTCTGCACCACAGCCAATTGGCCCAGCATCTGCTGGGTATCATCCACAAAGCGTTCCAGCATCCCCGCCAAAACTTCTGGCCGGGTCATATGCCCAAAGAAAAGTTTCAGCGCCACAGAATTTTTCACTATCGTCGGTTCCGCCCGCTCCTCCTCCAGCCAGACCCGCAGGGCGCCCTCCCCTGTTGGGGTGATGCAATAGAGCCGTTTGTCCGGTTTCCCCGTCTGGACAACTTCCGCCGACTCCACAAAGCCCCGTTCGCTCAACCGCCGCAGTTCAGAATAGATCTGGGACTGGGCTGGCGGCCAGTAGAAAAAGCGCATATTCTCCGCCCACTTGCGAATCTCGTAGCCCGACAGCGGCTCGCCAAAGGAGAGCAGGCCGAGAACGGCATAGCTGGTGGTGGGCAGGGGGGGAAGTTCATCTGACATACATCCATTGTATATGACTATTTGACATATGGCAAAGAGTAGACTAGCAGGCTGTGGGAGAGACAAGAAGTAGAACGCGGATGACACGGAAAGGGCTGATTTCCGCGGATAGAAGCGAGAAAAATCCGGCTTTTTCCGCACTTTCTGCTCAATCCGCGTTCTGCCCTGAAAAATAGAACACGGATGGACACGGCGGTGTCCTGAGCCTGTCGAAGGGAAAGAACGGATTCACACGGCGCTGTCCTGAGCCTGTCGAAGGGATTCAATCTGCGAAAATCTGCGTCATCTGCGAAATCTGCGTTCCTATTTTCGTCGTTATCGGTGCCAGCCGGTCGTGTGGCCTGTTCTGAAAATAGAACACGGATGGACATGGCGGTGTCCTGAGCCTGTCGAAGGGAAAGAACAGATTCGCACGGATTCAATCTGCGAAAATCTGCGCAATCTGCGTTC
>JAHDWH010000072.1 GCA_023384455.1 Caldilineaceae bacterium
TTTATTAATCCGTGTTCTCTTTTATCCGTGTATACAAGCCTTTTTTCAGGGCAGAAGTAACTACTCAGGCATAGGGTGAGACAAAAGACAAATGTAGCGCTAATGAGCGGCAAACAAAGTGCAGATGAGTCGAGACGAAATACGAGCAGTCTATAGCCCGGGGGAAGAAGCGATTGTGACCCTGCGATTGATGGGGTACGCTTTCTCGTTCCGGAGGCGTATCAAAACCAAGACGGCGGGTCTGCGCGGGACGCACTGTTTTCCCGTAGACCCGCTTTGGTTTCGATACGCCTCGAAGACTCGGCTCAACCGGCGCTGATCTTCAGTCGCTCAATCGGCGTTGGTTTTCAGCATCCCATCACCCCATCATCTCACCCCAACTCCGCCAGATTCGCCTGTAGTTGCACCCGCTGGCCGCGCAATTCCTCCAACTTCGCCTTCTCCCGGCCCACCACCTGCTCCGGCGCTTTGGCGAGAAAACCCTCATTCGCCAGCAACCCGTCAATGCGGGCGATCTGGCCGTCCACATTTTCCATCTCTTTTTGCAGCCGCACGCGCTCGGCCTCCATATCCACCAGACCGGCCAGGGGCAGATAGACGGTCACGCCGCCGACGGCCAGGGCCACGGATTTGGCCGGCGCCGGCAGGTCGGCGGCGATCTGCAAAGTGTCGCCTTCGATTTTGGCCTGGCTGACCAGTAGGGCCACATTTTCCTGAACCAGCCCTGCGTATTCCCCGGCGGCAATCAGCGCGGCCACCCGGCGGCCCGGCTCCACATTGTATTCGCTGCGCGCATTGCGCACGGCCCGGATCATCTCCTGCAAGCGGCCAAAGTCCGCTTCGGCTGCGGCGTCGGCCAGACTGGAGGCAGCGGGCCAACGGCTGGTCATCAGCGCCTCGCCCGCTTCGCTCACACCGGGCAGGTGGCTCCAGATGGCTTCGGTGACAAAGGGCATATAGGGATGCAGCAGGCGCATGGACTGTTCCAGCACATAGGCCAGCACCTGGCGGGTCTCTTGAGCAGCGGCCGGGTCGCCGCCGTAGAGCCGGATTTTGGCGGCCTCGATGTACCAGTCGCAATACTCATTCCAGAGAAATTCGTATAGCTGACGACCCGCTTCGCCCAACTGCCAATCCCCCACCAGCCGGGTCGCATTCTCCCGCACGTTTTCCAGGCGGCTGAGAATCCAGCGGTCGGACAGATCGAGCCGGGCCGGGTCGGGCAGGGCGTAGGTGACCCCGTGGCTGTCGTCGGTCCGGGCCAGGGCCATCGTGGCCTCTGCCAGATTCATCAGCACAAAGCGGGCCGCATTCCAGATTTTGTTGGCAAAGTTGCGGTTGGCCTCGATCCGGGTCAGGCTCAGCTTCATATCGTTGCCCGGTGTGCCGCCGGTGAGCAGGCTGAAGCGCAGGGCATCGGTGCCGTATTCGTAGATTAAATCCAGCGGGTCCATCACATTGCCCAGGCTCTTGCTCATCTTGCGCCCAGTCTCGTCCCGCACCAGCCCGTGGAGATAGACGGTGTGGAAGGGCACTTCCCCGGTGAAGTGCAGGCCCAGGGCAATCATCCGGGCCACCCAGAAGAAGAGGATGTCGTAGCCGGTTTCCATCACCGATGTGGGGTGATAGCGGGCCAGGTCCGCGGTCTGGGCCGGCCAACCCAATGTGCTGAAGGGCCACAGCCCGCTGCTGAACCAGGTGTCCAGCACGTCCGGGTCCTGTTCCAGGGCCACCGGTTCGCCGTAGTGGGCGATGGCCTGCTCTTTGGCGTCGCTTTCGCTGCGGGCCGCGAACTGATGGCCGTCCGGTCCGTACCAGACGGGGATGCGGTGGCCCCACCAGAGCTGGCGGCTGATACACCAATCCCGGATATTCTCCATCCAATTGTAATACACTTTGTCGAAGCGTTCCGGCACAATGCGAATCTGGCCCGAACGCACGGCTTCGATGGCGGGACCGGCCAGGGGTTGCATCTTTACAAACCACTGGGTGCTGAGCAGGGGTTCCACGACTGTATGGCAGCGCTCGCAGTGGCCCACCTGATGGGGGCGCATCTTCTCCTCCACCACCAGCCCCGCGGCCCGCATATCTTCCCACAGCTTTGTGCGCGCGGCGAAGCGGTCCAGCCCCGCGTAGGGGCCAGCCTCCGGGTTGAGGGTGGCGTCTTTGTGAAGTATATTGATGGCGGGCAGGTCGTGGCGCTTGCCGATTTCGTAATCGTTGGGGTCGTGGCCGGGGGTGACTTTCAGCGCGCCCGTGCCAAAGGCCGGGTCCACGTACACGTCGGCGATGATGGGAATCTCCCGGCCCAAAATCGGCACCAGCGCGCTCTTGCCCACCAGATGGGCGTAGCGCTCGTCCTCCGGATGGACGGCCACGGCAGTATCACCCAGGATTGTCTCCGGTCGGGTGGTGCTGACCTCCAAATAGCCGCCCTCCTTCAACGGGTAGCGGAAGGTGTAGAATTTGCCCTCCACCTCCTCGTGGATCACTTCCAGATCGCTGATGGCGCTCTGGCAGCGGGGACACCAGTTGACCAGATAGTTGCCCCGATAGATCAGCCCTTCTTCGTAGAGGCGGATGAAGGCTTCCAGCACTGCGTCGCTCAGCCCGTCGTCCAGGGTAAAGCGCTCCCGCCCCCAGTCGCAGGAGATGCCCATTCGCCGCTGCTGCTGGGTGATGCGCCCGTGATATTCGTCCTTCCAGTCCCACACTTCCTGGACAAAGCGCTCCCGGCCCAGGTCGTGGCGGCTGACGCCCTGCTCGGCCAGCTTCTTTTCCACCACATTTTGGGTGGCGATGCCCGCGTGGTCCGTGCCGGGAACCCAGAGGGTCGGTCTGCCCGCCATCCGGTGGTAGCGGATGAGCATATCCTCGACGCTGCTGGTGATGGCGTGGCCCAAATGCAGCGCGCCGGTCACATTGGGCGGCGGCATAGAGATGACGAAGGCGTCGGCGTCGGGATCGGCCAGACCGCTCTCCATCTGCTGCTCCGGGTGGAAGAAACCGGACTTCTCCCACCAGGCGTAGAGCTTCTCCTCCCACTCTTTGGGGTTGTACGTCTTGGGCATTTCCTGTTGCGCTGCCATCGATTTTTACACCTTTCAAACGAAAAAGGACACGGATTTGCACGGAGTTACTACTCAGGTGCGACGCACTCGCCAGGAGTGTATTCTCGCACAAAGATCGTGTGGCGAGTGCGTCGCACCTGAAACCTGAATGGTTATTACACGGATAAAAAAGGACAAAAAAAGTCGCTTCATCTCAAAGGACGAAGCGACTCCGCGGTGCCACCTTTGTTAGTGAACGGTTGTCGTAGGTGACTAGCGCCGGTTGAGTAGGCTGCGGCAGTATGCAGCCGTATCGAAACCAAGCGGGTCAAACCGACATCAACTCGTAGACCCGCTCGCTTGATTTCGATACGCCTCGAAGACTCGGCACTCAATCAGCGCTCACTGATCTATTCAGACCCATTCACTCTCTCAACGCGCTAACGGGCGGACCCGGACGGAGCTACTCTCTCAGTATGTCCCACTATTTCCAAGCCTGACCCAGGACTCTGGACTGGTGACTACCGACTGTTCACTCCGCCAACCTTCCCGGCGACTTCTCCCCTGCGCCTGCGAACGCCTCTTTCAGCCGTGAAAGCGTCTCTCTGCCGCCCGCTGGGGGATACTGCTCCGGTGCAATGTCATTCGTTGCAATGTCATTGACTTTGCGTATGCTTTTGGTCTGAAAAGTATAGCGGGGGGCGGAAGGTCTGTCAACTTTCCGTCGATACTATTTTCGTCCTGGAAACGTGATGCGTGAAACGTGAAAAAGGCCGGATGATCTCACGTTTCACGTTTCTATGGGAAAGATCAGCCAACCGCCTCTTTCTGTCGCAGGGACCGCACAACCGTTACCCCTACCACCAGCAGGGTGGCCGGGATGACCACATACAGCATCGCATCGGCAAAGACAGAGAGGCGCACATTGCGGGTGGCGGAGAGAATCAGATAGGCGGTGTAGGCGATGTAATAGCCCAGCAGCAGCGCCCCTTCCCAGCGGGAGATGCGGCTGCCTGTGAAAAAGAGGGGCAGACAGATGGCGGCCACGGCCACCATTACGGGAATGTCGATGGCGATGGCTGTCTCCGAGACAGCGATGCCACCTTTTGTAAACAGCCCGCCGATGCCCAGTACCGCCAGAATATTGAAGATATTGCTGCCCACCACATTGCCCACGGCGATATCCCGCTCGCCCCGGATGCTGGCGACAATCGATGTGGCGACTTCTGGCAAGGATGTGCCAATCGCCACAATCGTCAGCCCAATCACCAACTGGCTGACCCCCAGCGCTTCGGCAAAGGCCACCGCGCCATCCACCAGCCAGCGGGAACCGAGCGCCAGCGCGCCCAGCCCACCCGCCACCAGCAGCAGATCGACCGGCCAGGTGCGGGCTTTGGCGCTGGATGCGCCGAAGGCTTCCGCGTACTCTGCCTGCACAGCTTTGCTTTCCCGGCGGCTCTGGTAGATTGTAAAAAGTACATAAGCCACCAGCCCCAGCGCCAGAATCAGGCACTCTCCCCGGCTGAGCGATGCATCCTGCACGAAGATGAGCACCAGCAGAGAGAGGCCGATCATCAGCGGCACATCCCAGCGGATCAATTGCTGGGAGATAATCAGCGGTGTGATCAGCGCCGAGACGCCCAGAATAAAGAGGACGTTGAAGATATTGCTGCCCACCACATTGCCCACCATCAGAGCGGGCTGACCGGAGATGGCGGTCTGGATGCTCACCATCAGTTCCGGCGAGCTGGTGCCAAAAGCCACGACCGTCAGCCCGACCACCAGCGGCGAAATCCCCATGGCCACCGCCAGCCGGGACGCCCCCCGCACCAAAATCTCTGCGCCGCCGATGAGGAAAAGAAGCCCCAAAACGAAGAAACCGATTGTCGCCAGTTGCATAGGAAGTGTGAGCCTTGTCAAGTGTGATAAAAGAAAAAATTGAGTAACTGCTCAGACATACTCTGCTTATTAACCACGGAAAACACAGAACACACTGAAAGAAGCGAAGAACTTCCGCGTATTCTGTGTTTTCAGTGGTTATTTCTGTCGTTGGCTGAGTAGTTACAAAATCGAAATCTGCTCTGCGCAATCTGCGTTCATCTGCGAAAATCTGCGTTCAAAATCTATCCGCTTCGATCCGCCCTTTCCGCTCCATCCGCGTTCCATTCCTCCGCCTACCGCTCCGGCAGGAAACCGGCGGCGGCGGTCAATTCATCCTCCTTGCGCCGGCGGCCCAACACCCGCATCCGAATGCGCGTCGGGTTGCCCGCCCCGTCCAGATCGATCTCCGCCTTGCGCGACAGATAGACCGCCTCGCCTGCGCTCAGCCGGGGCCACAGGGAAAAGTAGACCACCTGGGCCGCTTCGTTGTAGACAGCCTCCCCCGACGGCGACGGATCGCCCTGGGGGTGGGGCGTGCCCGTATAGTTTTGACGCAGCCAGCGGCCAATCCCCAGCCGCTTGTTGTCCACAATCTGCACGCCCAGCAGCCGGTAATTCCCCACAATCGCGTCCACATCCAGCTTAATGCGCTCATCCGCGGGGCTGGCCGGGCGAAAACGGATTTCGATCAGGTCCTGCTGTTGCAGCCAGATGGCCCGGAAGGGGACGGTGTAGGTGAGGGAATGGGTGTCGTTCAAGAGAGACTCCTTTGCGTATTTCGTATAGCGTATTGCGTAGATCAGTGAGCGCCGGTTGAGCGGTGTCCTGAGCCTGTCGAAGGGTAGCCGAGTCTTCGAGGCGTATCGAAACCAGAGCGAACGGGTCTACAGGCGATCTCGTGTTAACCCGCTGGATTTCGACAGGCTCAATCTAAAGGTTTCGATACGGCGGGAAAAAGCCCCCGCCTACTCAACCGGCGCTGGTCTTGGGGCGAAAGGCAATACGCAATACGCAGTACGCAATAGTTGTCAACCCCACCCCCATCACCCACCCACCCCACCCCATCGCCAGCGGATGTCCGTAGAGATCGGCCAGGGCGGGCAGAATCCACTGGAACTGGGCCAGGGGAAAATAGAGTGCGGCCGCGACCAGCAGGAGGACGACCGTTCCCGCCAGACGAACCGGCAGCAGCGCGGCCAGGGGTGCTACCAGCGCCAACCCCAGACAGACGGCCAGCATCCCCGTCTGCAAGCGAAACTCCGGCGTCAGCAGCAGCCCCGGTGTCCACGCCGGCGGTAGCAGATTGAGCGCGGCCACCAGCGCCACCCCCAGCATCCCCAGCCGCACCGCCAGCGAATAGCCCATCTCCCGCCGCCAGGCGAATAGACTAAGGGCTAGACTCACCGCCACCAGGGGCAGATAGAAGCCCTCCCGCCACAGACGAATGTCCCCCTGCTGCACGGGATAGAGAAACTTCACCAACTCGCCCAAATCCAGCCCGGTGATCACCAGCCCCGCGGCCCGGTGGGGAATCCACGGCCCGAAATAGCCGAGGAGGACGAGGAGCGCGGAGAGGGGGAGGAGAAAAATAGTGAATAGCGAATGGTGAATAGTGAATTGTGAATGGATGTCAGTGTCGCTGGTCGCGTGATTTACGTCACCGGGCAGTGACGGCCCAATCCCCAATCCCCAGTCCCCAGTCCCCATTCCCTAACTCCTCCCCGCCCGCTCTAACCGCAGGCGCTGGCGTTCTTTGCCCTCTTCAAAACGGCGGCGCTCGTCGTCGGTGGTCAGCTCCAGCCGGGGAACCTCCGTGGGTTGGCCGGTGTGGTCCAGGGCCACATAAATAAAGTAGGCGCTGTTGGTGTGGGTAATCTCGCCGGTGAGCAGATTCTCCGCCTCCACCCGCACCTGCACTTCCATAGACGTGCGCCCCACATACGTAATCCGCCCGCGCAGATTGAGCAACTGGCCCAAGCGCACTGGCTCGTGAAAGGTCATACTGTCGATAGCGACGGTGACACTGGGCCGCCGGGCGTGGCGCGCCGCCACAATCCCGCTGCACTCGTCGCACAGCTTCAGAATCACCCCGCCGTGTACGTTGCCCAGACTATTCGAGTGTTCCGGGTTCATAAATTGGTTCAAAAATGTTTCAGACGCGCTGACCGGCTTGGCTGTCATTCTTCGTTCCCATTCAAACACAAAGGCACAAAGACACAAAGACACAAAGACACAAAGGAAAAGCAAAAGAGATAACCGATTTTCTTTCTCTGTGCCTTTGTGTCTTTGTGGTTCACTCATTCTTCCAAAACGATAATCATATCACAACATTCCTGCCCATCCCCATTGACAAAGCCCCCCACGCGACGAAAGCCATTCTTTTCGTAATAGCGAATCGCCCGCCCGTTGTCCGCCAGCACCCCGCCCCACAGAATCACCCGGCTGCGCCCAAAGCGCCCTACAATTTCCCATAGCGCAGGCAGCAGCAGGGAGCCGATGCCCCGGTTCTGCCAACTGTCGGCCAGCGTCGGCCCAAAGCGGCAGTCGGTCGCCGGGTTCAGCGGCTCGCCGTAATTCGCATAGCGAGCAATGTCCCCACCCGTCAGATCGAAGCTGAATTCCAGCAGCCCCACAATCGACTGGCCCCCATCCAGCAGCACCAGGCGTAGTTTGTCGTAGCGGGCGATGGCGTCGCAAAGCTCGTCGGCCGTGGCCCGGTCATAGCTGGCAAAAGTGCTCAGGCGGCGGCTCTCTGGCGACAGACCAGCCAGAAAGCGCGCCAACTTCTCCCCATCGCTGGGAATTAGTGGGCGCAAAAATATCTGTTCGCCCGTCGCCGCCCAAAGAGGAGTGGCGAAATCCACCGGGTTGCGAGCCACATCCGCCAACGTAAGAAGGGGTCTCATTCTCACTTCCTCATCTCCGCATTCCCTCTGCGTCTCTGCGGCTCTGCGAGAGATACTTGAATTCTCTCGCAGAGCCGCAGAGAGTTTAGGCCATTGCCTTCGTGTAGGCAGCCATCAACTGCTGTGCGCTGCGTTCCCAGGTGAACTTCTGAGCGTTGCGGCTGCCCGCCTCTGCCAGCGCCGCCCGATACGCCCGGTCTGTCGCCAAACGGACAATCCCCGCTGCGATGCTCTCCACCGACTCGGCATTCACATAGAGCGCCCCATCCCCGCCCGCTTCGGGCAGACAGGAATTGTCTCCGGTGAGAACCGGCGTGCCACAGGCCTGCGCTTCCAGAATCGGCAAACCGAACCCTTCGTATAGCGACGGGTAGGCGAAGAACTCCGCCGCCGAAAAGAGCGCGGGCAGGTCCCCGTCGTCCACAAAGCCGGGAAAGATCACATCATCTTCCAGCCCCAACTTCTGAACCGTCGCAAAAATCTCATCGAAGAGCCAGCCTTTGCTGCCCCCAATCACCAGCCGGTGGGGGAGGTGCGCTTCGTTGCGCGCCGCGGCGTAGGCCCGGATCAGCCGGGCGAAGTTCTTGCGGGGCTGGAGTTTGCTCAACCCCAGAATGAATGGCCGTTCGCCGATGGCGTACCTGGCCCGTACAGCCGCCAGCGCAGACGGGTCTGCCACAGGCCGGAAGTGCTGGTGGTCCACCGCGCCCTGTACAACGCTGATGTGTGCCGGGGGAATCCCCCACAGTTCCTGCAAATCGTCCGCGGTGTGCTGGCTGTCCGCAATCAGGTGGTCCGCCCGCTGCACCGAGCGGGGCACAACTGTATTCAGATAGCGGTGCAGGCTGGGCATCGCCGCGTCGGGATAGCGGATGAAGGCCAGGTCGTGGACCGTCACCACCCGGCGGCGGGCGCTGGCCGGGGGCAGCACAAAATCCGTGGCGTGGAGCAGGTCTGCCCGGCCCCCCGCAAACCAGTCGGCCCGGGGAAACGGCACATTCAGCCGGTGCCAAAGGCGGATCAGATTGCGTTCACTGATCAGCGGAATCGTGCGCAGGGGCAGGGGCGCGTCGTCCCGCTCGGCCTGGCTCACCTGTCCGGCCACAAAAAGTCGAATGTCGTAACCCGGCGCAGTCGCCAGCAGCGCAGCCACCTGCCCCCGGATGATGCGCCCGATGCCCGCGCTCTGACGGATGGCGGGGGTGTAGTCGATGAGAAGGTTCATAGATGGATGGTGGGATGGTGGGATAGTGAGATGAAGGGCATTGTACCCGATGGGGGCGGAGTTGGGGGAATTGGGGGATGTGCTCGTTCCCAGCGCTCCGCACCGGGCTGCATCACAGCAGTAGCGCCACGGGGGATGAAAAGCGGACGCAGATTTACGCAGAAACCGCAGATGAAATCCCTTCGACAGGCTCAGGACAGCGCCGTGCAAATCCGTTTTTTCCGTGTGCATCCGTGTTCTATTTTTCAGGGCAGTCGATGACTGACAGCCACTGCTTGTGCTATAATCTTCCCAGAAGTCTGCCTAACGCATTCAATCTTCCCCCACCGCGGAGAGCCGTATGACCATCCGCCTGCATCTCCTGCTCCTATTCCTGTTGGTGACAGCCCTGGCCGCCTGTCCGGGCGAGCCCGTGCCGACACCTGCGCCGGCGCCCCTGGCTGCCCCCGCCGCCGAACTGCCCGCGCCGCCGGACCCGGTCATCCCCACCCCGCCCGTCACCGCGGACGAGGAGCTGCTGACTGGCCCCGGCGAAGGCACGCCGGATGTCTATGTGCCGCTGACACCCATTGCTAAAACCGAACTGGCCGCCTTTCTCAAAACCACGCCCAGCCAACTGGAGCGGCTCAACCCCGGCCTGCCCGACCCGGTCCCCGGGGATACGCTGCTGACTGTGCCCCTGGACTACATTACCGGGGAAGGCGAGACCCTGGCCTCCGTGGCCGGGGCCACGGGGCTGGCCGAGTCCATTCTGCGCCAGGCCAATCGCTCGCTCGATCCCCAGGCTACTCTGCCACCGGATACCCGTCTGCGGATGCCCCGGCTTTTTGTGGTCTATCGCCCTACGCCGCTGGACGACATTGCAGAATTGCTGGCGAAGACGCCGGACGACCTGCGCGCCTTCAACCCGGAATTGGCTGGGACAGAGACCGTTGCGGCGGGAAATGTGCTGGTTGTGCCGTTCCCGTAAAGACGCTATACTTTTGTACGTCGGACTGTCAGTCCGACGTACAGCCACCCTCTCGGAACTTGCAATGAAGTCCGCACTCTCTTTCCGCCCATTTCTACTCGCCGCCGTTGCTCTGGCTTTTTTGGCTGGGGTTGTGACTCTGCCCACCGCGGCCCAGACCCGCATCGATTTGGATGTCAAACGGGCGGTGGTGCGTATTGTGCCGGAGCGCTGCTACGGTGGAACGAATTGCATTCCCCAGAACAATCAGCCGGGCAGCGGTGTCATCATTCATCCCACTGGGCTGATCCTGACTGCCTGGCACGTACTCTCGGTGGACGACAACCTTCAACAGGCAAACAGTTGGGATGATTTTGTGATTGAAGTCATCGACAATAACGACAGCGTGCCGCCCACGCCCCGCTATCGAGCCAAAATCGTGGCGACCCGGCCCGAAATGGACCTGGCGATTCTGCGCATCGACCGGATGCTGGATCGACAGCCGGTGACGGAAGAAGTGCTCGCCTCCCTGGCCTGGCTGCCCGTGTACAGTGGGCTGAGCAACCAGTTGGAAACGGGTGTTACCCCACTCCCCGTCCTGGGCTATCCGATTCCACCCATACGGACGGGCCGCACCACTCTCTTTACGAATCAGCGCTTGACACTGGACAGCCACAATGTGCCAGACGCCGAAATGTGGGTGCAGTGGCCATTGGACAAAGGCTATAGCGGCGGTCCGGGATTGGTTCAGTATGGCGATGAATTGCAGGTGGCGGGCATCGTCCGGGCCGCGGTGGGCAACCGCACAGAACTGCGGGATTTGAGCGTCGCTTTCAACGACTTTGTCTGGCAGCCTGGGGAACAGCGAATGTACGCCGACAAAGTTGTCGTGACCCAGACTTCTGTCAACGGATCGCCCTATCTGCAATTTGAGGCAGCCGTCCACGCATTGGGGTGGGAAAGCGCTCCGCTGCAATTCCAAATCAGCTTTTTTGAGGCCGATAGCCACCAGCCCTGGCGACCCACGGCGGTCGATCTGCCTCAATTGCCGGGAGGTCAGGTCTATTGGATAGCGGATGTGCGGCCAGATCGTCCGGTCTACCGTTCGCCGCTGCGGGTGATGATCCCGATAGCAGAAACAGGCGTCGGGGCGCAAGATTTGGCTTTTCGTATCAAACTGGGCCGGGCGGATCCCTTTGCCCAATTGTGGAGCGACAACCGCTGGTATCAGGCCCAATCGTCCCAGACAATTGACGTGCCGATTCCGCCGACCTTTACATTCACTCCGACACCTACGGCGACTAACGACAGAGTGGCCGCCATCGAAGCCGATGTACGCGCCACATTGACGGCATCCGCACCGACCGCGACCCGTCGTCCGCCCACAGCGACGGCCACACCCACGCCAACGGTGACGCCTACTTTTGACCCGGCGGCACAGATTGCGGCGGCGGTGGCGGCGACGTTGACGGCGTTGGCTCCAACGGCTACTGCTACCCCCACGCCGACGGATACGCCCACGGCAACATCGACACCCAATGCCACGGCTACTTTCCAGGCCGCGGTGCGCGTGACGTTGACTGCATTAGCTCCGACGATTACACCGACACCGACCCATAGACCGCCGATGAGTACACCAACAAAGACACCCACTCGCAGGCCAGCGACGAGTACAGTCATAAGGACAGCCACCCCAAGACCAGCGACGACTACACCAACAAGGACACCTACGCGCCGACCATCGACGAGTATACCAACAACGGTTTCTACGAAAATTCAGCCGACAGGTACTTCTACCCTATCTTCAATTGGACAATGTCAAGTTACCGGCAGCTTTGCACAGATTTGGTCCGCTCATAAATCCAAACTGGGATGTTCGATATCAGAAGTTGTGACCGATGCTGTGACTCAGGAGAGCTTCCAAAATGGGTATATGGTTTGGGTGAAATTGACTGATAGGATATATGTATTGCCATTTGGGAGTGAATGGTCGAGATATTCAAATGGATGGTTGCCAGGTGAGGATACTTTACCTTGCATATCTGCACGGGCATTCGGCTGGCCTGTTATGGGATTTGGCAAGTTGTGGTGCGACAATGATCGTGTACACAGAGAACTTGGCGATCCATTGGACAGAGAACGACCCAATGACTTTGCTTCCCAGCAGCGTTTCCAAAACGGTTTTGTCTTTGAGATTGCTGGTGGTACAACTATCCTGCTTTTCAATGACGGTTCGTGGGCGCAGGAGTAATAGCACTTTTCTTGTGACGGTGACACATGCCCAACGACCCATTCATCGCCTGGACAAAGTTCCAGCCCCCGCCCGAGCAGTGGGAACGGCTCAAACCAGTGGCGCGGCAGATGCGCTGGGAGCCAACCCCCGCTGAGAATCGGCTGTGGCAGCGCATCCGCAAGCGGCAGGTGGAAGGGGCGAAGTTTCGACGGCAGGTCCCCTTCGATCGTTTTCTGGTGGACTTCTGCTGCTTTGAGGTCCGTCTGGTGATTGAAGTGGACGGGCCGATCCATCAGTACAGCGTGGAAGCTGATGCCATTCGGCAGGAGTTTATCGAGTTTTTGGGCTTTCGGGTGTTGCGCTGTACGAACCAGCAGGTGTTTTTAGGGATTGATGGAGTGGTCGGGTTGATTGGGGAAGCTGTGCGTGCAGGGCGCGGGACCCCCACCTAACCTCCCCCGCTGCGGGGGAGGGACTGTTTGAGGGGTAAGTGTTGTTGGTCGGGCCGCCCAAAACCCGACGACCCTTCTCCATCTGTACAACCGCACGACTGACGAGTGATCTGCTCCTCCCCCGCTGCGGGGGAGGGACTGTTTGAGGGGTAAGTGTTGTTGGTCGGGCCGCCCAAAACCCGACGACCCTTCTCCATCTGTACAACCGCACGACTGACGAGTGATCTGCTCCTCCCCCGCAGCGGGGGAGGCCGGGAGGGGGTAAAACGTGCCCGACGACACCAACAAACCCACCACCGACCAATCCTCCCAACAGGTCCAGGGCAACCAGCAGAACATCTCCGGCGAAGTCACAGGTCCGGTGGTGGGCGGCAACGTGGGGCAGATCGGTAACCGCACCATCACAAACGTTTACAACCTCCTGCCTTCTCTCACCCGCCGTCAGTGGAGAACCGTTGGCCTGGCCCTTCTCTCCGTACTCATTGTACTAACCGCCTACGCCACCCGCTCCCTCTGGCTGCCCCAACCCCACTGCCTTCCGGACCAGACCTGTCTGCTCATCGCCGCCTTCGGCCCGGCCAACGAACCCAAAGCCAACGAAATCACCGCCGCCCTGGAACAGGAACTGCGGGGCATTTTGGACGCAGCCAGTGTGACGGATGTGGCAATTGTGCGCAGCCGATCCGTCGCCGACGGGCAGGCGGCCCAGGTGCTGGCTACGGACGAAGGCAGTCTGCTCGTCATCTGGGGCAGAGTCTTTGCCAGCGAGAACAAAACCCGCATCTATTTTGAACTGGCCGACCGCCTGGGCGTGGGCGAAAGCGGGCAGGTGCGCCCCTATCGGGCCGAGCCTCTGGGCTATGACCCGGTGGCCGGACGGCTGGAATGCACCGCCTGCATCGACATCACCGGCGAAGTCACCCAGCGCACCCACGTCATCGCCTGGTTTGCCCTGGGGCTGGCCCACTACACCGCCGGTCAACCCGAAGCGGCCCAGCCCAGCTTCCTGGCCGCGCTCCACTGCGCCGGGGAAGAGGTGGCCCGGGCGCTGCTCCCTGTGCGCCCCGACTGCGCCCCGCCCGACAAAGCCGACCCCGCCGAAACCGCCCTGATTCGTTACTATCTGGGCAAATCTTACGTCCTGCAGGGCGACTACGGCCAGGGCATCGCCCACCTGACCGGGACGGCCCAGGCTAACCCCAACGACCCCGGGGTCTGGATCGCCATCGGCGAAGCCTACACCAATTGGTACGGCGACGCCCTGGCCAATCCACCCCTGGCCGCCGCTGCCTTTGCCAACGCAGAACAGGCCGTGCGCCGCCTGCCCCCAGCCACATTGGCTACAGAACGCGCCTTTGCCCTGGGATTGATCGACGAATTGCAGGGCGAACCGGCCGCAGCCCTGACCGAATACCGCAAAGCCGTTGACAACTTCGCCGTGGACGATCCCGGTGGGTATGTCTCCCTGCTGGCATTGGCCCGCGCCCAGGCTGAGACCGGTCAACCCGATGATGCCGAAGCCACCCTACGCCGGGCCGCGGATCTTCTACCCGACGCGCCCTGGGCACATCTGGAACTGGCCCGCCTGTTGGCGGATGACCGGGCTGGGGCCGAAGCGCTTATCGAACGGGCGCGCCGCGCCGCGCCCGACGAAGCCTATGTGTCGATCATTCAGGCGGAACTGTGTGTGGTCTGGGGAGATCAGGCGTGCGCGGCGGAGGCTTACACCCAAGCCTTACAACTGCGTCCCAACTCCGGCTGGCTGCATAGCCGGGTGGGGGATTTCTACCTGCCCACATCTCCGCCCGTAGCCGGACAGAGCTGGGAAGAAGCGGAGAGCCACTATCGTATAGCCGTAGAGTTGCGCCCGGCGGACCCCTGGGTTCACCAGCGGCTGGGCTATGTGCTGCTCAATTTTGGCAAAAACAGCGAAGCCGCCGCCGAATACGCAACCGCCATCCGCCTCCTCCCCGACGACCTGCCGCCGGGCGAACTGGGCTGTACCCTGGCCGAAGCCCAGCGCCGGGCCGGGCTGCCCGTCACCGGGGCGTGTCCATAGGAAGAAGACAGAACGCAGACGAACGCAAATTTTTTCTACGGCTCAGCGTTTATCCGTGCAAATCCGCGTCCTACCCTCTTTCCACAATCTCACTGACCGCCACATTTCCTGTGTAATCTTTCCAATTTCCTTACTCCCAGCGACACTTTCCCCCGAACCCCACATAGGCTATAATTCTCCTCATCCATCTATCAATTGCGATTTCTCAGCCCCAACGCCTATGTCCACGCGCCTTACCTTCGACCTTCAACTTACATCGGCCTCTTCCGGCTATCAGAGCCGGGTGTTGCGCTCGCCAGCGGGAGAAGCCGCGGCCCAGTTCTGGCTGCCCTTTACAAGCGCCCAATTGAGCCAATTGGTGACTGGCGTGCCGGGCACTCTGCCCGCGGGTCTGCACCCGGAGGAATTTGGACGCCTGCTCTACCGCGCGCTCTTTGTGGAGCCGCTGGAAACTGCATTGACGGACAGCCGCCAGCAGACCCATCGGCTGCGTCTGAATCTGCGCCTGGCCGACGCTCCTGAGTTAGCCAACCTGCCCTGGGAATATCTCTTCGATCCCGCACAAAAGCGTTTTCTGGCCCTCTCCGAGGAGACGCCGATTGTGCGCTATCTGGACCTGCTTTTGGGCGAACCGGCCCTGGCCGTACAGCCACCCCTGCGCGTCCTGGCGCTGCTCTCCAGCCCAACCGACCACCCCCCTGTGTTCGATATGCAGCCCCAGTGGGCCGCCCTGGAAGCCGGGCTGGCCCCGGCCCAGGAAAAGGGGCTTCTCGTGCTGGAACGGCTGGTCGAGCCGACCTTTGCCCGCTTGCAGACCCGGTTGGCTGCCGGGCCGATTCATATCCTCCATTTCACCGGCCACGGCGGTTTTGACAAGAACTCCGGCCAGGGGCATCTGATCTTTACCGATCCCCAGGGCCTGGCCCAGCAGGTCGATGCCGAACAGGTGGCCGATCTGCTTGCCGGCCACAATGCCCTGCGGCTGCTCTTCTTCAACGCCTGCGAAGGCGCTGTCGCTGCCAATGACAACCCCTTTACCGGGCTGGCCCAGATTGTGGCGGCCCGGGGGCTGCCCGCGGTGATTGCCATGCAGGATGTGATCACCTATCAATCCGCGGCCCTCTTTGCCGAAGGCTTTTATGCCGGGCTGGCCGCAGGATTGCCGGTGGATGTGGCCCTGACCCGGGGGCGTTTGCAGGTCTACACCGCCAATGAGAACGAATGGGCCACGCCTGTCCTCTTTCTGCGGGCCGACGACGCCCAGCTCTTTGCGCCTTTACCCCTGCGCCGCCAGATTTTCCGACGTCTGCTGGATGACCGTCGGGCTACCTTTGCCGGGCGGGATGGGCTGCTGGCCGAACTGACCGCCTTTGCCGCAGACCCCGCGGGCCGCTATCTGCTTCTCACCGCGCCGGCGGGCTTTGGCAAGACTGCCCTGCTTGCCAATTGGGTAGACCCGGAGAGCGTGCGGGTTGCCTACCACTTCTTTAACCCCATTCTCGCCCCGGGCACTCTGGACGAGCTTAACTTTTTGCAGAACATTCTGGAACAGATGGCCGGTTGGTTCGGCTATTCTGATCCACTGCCCAATACAGTGGCCGAAGGCCAAGCCCTCTATCAGAAATGGATGGCTCTTGCCGGGGAGGAGAACCGGGTGCTGGTGCTGGATGGATTGGACGAACTGGAGGGTGCCGGCTGGAGTCTGACCCCCTATCTGGGCCGGCTGCCCGAAGGCATCCGGGTGATTCTTTCGGCGCGCAGCACAGGGGAGGATTGGGTAAAACGTTTTCTGATGCCTGGGGATCAGGTGCGGTTGCGGGAACTGGACGCGCTCACCCCTGCCGAGACCCAGGCGATTTTGCGCCGGGCTGGTGGGCAGGCTGCTCTGCTGGCCGACGATCCGGGCTTTCTGAAAAAGCTGATGGCCCTGGCCGCGGTGGATGGCGACCCGGAAAAGGGCGCAGACCCCTTTGTCGTCTCCTTTATCGCCCAGGACGCGGCTGACGGGGCGTTCGACCCGGACCTGCCCGCTGGGATGGATATCTATTTGGATAGCTGGTGGGAGGCCATTCAGAAGAAGATGGGGCCGGAAGAGGCACCGGATCAGGCCGTGGAGGACCTCTTCGGCTGCCTGACCGCTGCCCTGGGACCCCTGGGCAAAGCCGACCTGCAAAGTATGAACCCGTCCTTGCGCGATAGGGGAATCCGCAAAGGCTATCTGGAGAGAACCCTGGCGAAAGTGCGCCGCCATATCGTCGGCGACGATAGCCAGGGCTATGGGTTAGCCCATCCCCAATTGCGCGCCTATCTGGCCGACCGTCTCCATCTGGAGAGCTACACCGCCAATCTGCTGGCCTATTGCGCCGATTGGCAGAACAACCAGAGCCCCTACGCCCTGGCCCACTACGCCCGCCACCTGTGCCAGGCCGCGGCAGAGGGACCCGAGAACGAACGCCCCGCCCAGCGCCGTGCCCTGGCCGATCTGTTGAACAACGCCGACTTCCGCCAGACCCATCTGCGCCTGGTTCAACAGCCCGGCCTGCTGCGCCGGGATATTGACCTGGCTTTGGCGGCCCTGGCTCTCTCCCCGGCAGAGGAGGAACTGCCCCGGCTGGTTGCCCTGGCCTTCACCCGCCTGACTTTCGAGCGGCAGGAACTCGGCCCCCAACGGCTCTACGACAATCTGGACAGCGGTGACTGGCGGGAGATTGTGCGTCCCCTCACCCTCTTTGATATTGACAGCGACTGGCAGCAGGTCATCACCCTCTTTCTGGCCTGGCAGGTGGCCGCCTACGATGCCACCAGCGCCCGCTCCCTGCGCCGCCGGGTGCAGATCGACGCCAGTGGGGGCGGTCCCTTGCCCAAACTGGCGGCCTGGGTGGACAACGCGCTGGATTCCACTCTGCCGCTCCCGGAGGTTCTGCCCGACTCTTACTTGGACGAGTTACAGGCCCGGATGCTGGTCAACCGACTGGGCGGTCATGTGGGCGAGCCGGTGATGAGCAGCGGCGGTGAGTTGCTGGGGCGGGGGCGCTACTTTGCCGAGGAGGACGGACCAAAGCTGGTCAATTTTGTGCGTGAGAACCCAGCGACAGGCAAGGAGATTTTCGACCAATACCTGGCGATTCACACGGGCTACTACTACACCGAATACCGCAACCGCTCCCTCTGGTTTCTGCTGGACGCGGTTCTGGGCCACACGAGGGATCCCGCGTGGGTGCAGGCCCAGGCGCGCACGATTGTTGAGGCGACCCTCAGCGCGGCCAGCCCGGAATTTGTGGAAGGCACAGCGATTGCTCTGCGTGGCTGGCGGGATTTTCTCGCCTTGCCGGGCACAGGAGAGGATTTTGCCGTCGGCAGCCAGAACGCTCTGGACAGCAGCCGTGAACTCTCCTCCATGCGCGGGTTGGGTGACTCCTTCGGCCAGCACAAGCGCCGCCTGGCCGCCTATGCCCAGACCCACGCCCGTCTGTTGGGCCAGGACACCCAGGCCGAGGAGCTTCTGAAGCGGGCCGTGGACCCCCAATTGCCCTACGGTTTTGCCGGATTTCAGACCGCCGCCTGTCTGACGGTGGCCGAGGCTGTGCGCATCTGTCAGCCGGGCAATTGGGCAGACATCCGCTCCGCGCTGGAGGCCAGTCTGCGGGCGGCCCACAATATCCAGGACGCCACCTTCTGCGCCATCAGCACAGCCCGGGTCAATGCCCTGCGCCAGGGCTGGTGGAAGAAAGAAGTCTTGGATGTGGAGGCGCTGATTCCCCGGCTGGTGGCGCAAGCGGAAGAGGCTGACTTTGCGGCTACGCATATTGTGGGGGAGGGCTACGACCAGCGAGATCCCACGGAACGGCTGGAATTGCCCGACGAAATGCGCCAGGCCCGCAGCCTGGCGGCCCTGGCCCCGCTCTATAAACAGCCACTCTCCCGGCTGCTGGAATTGAACCCCGATTTGAAGCCCGACCGCAAGCTGCGCCTGGGCAGCCGGGTGCGTATCCCGGATGGGGGGATGGCGCTGCTCCTGGTGGGGCGTCTCTCCGCCGAGGTGCTGGCCCGGACGGAACTGGGGCCAGACCGTCAGTTGGCGCTGCTGCGCCGGTTGCTGCCCATCGCCAGCCAGAAGCCGACGGTGCTGGATACGCTGCTCTCCCGCTTGCTGCTTCTGGCACCCCTGGGTCAGCCCGCTCTGCTGGACGCCATCGAAGAGGCGGTCCGCTTTTGTGTGGCCTGGGAGCCAGTGGACGCGGCCGGTCAGATGCTCACCTCTTTTACACCGTGACGGCAAGCTGTCAGCTTGCGTTACTTTTTGTCCCGTGGCGCAAGCTGTCAGCTTGCGTTACAGGCGTTGGTAGATGCGGGCCTGGGGTGTAAAGGCCACATCCCCATCCAATGGGAAGATGGGCCGGGCACAGACTGTGTGGCCCAGATAGGGCAGGTTGGCGCTGGTGGAGCCGGGCGCGTCCACGTGCAGGGTTTGGGCCGCCCAGGTGTTGAAGAAGTGGGGCTGGCAGTGGGGCGATTTGACCACCACCGCGTCGTAGCGGGTGGGGTCCTGGCCGTGGCCGTGAAAGAGCGAACGGTCGTAGAGGCTGACAGGGCGGCTGGTGGTCACAATTACGTGTTGACCGACCTGTAGCACAGCTGTGGGTCCGCCGTGCCAGATGGCGCCGTTGCTCTCGCTGACAAAATCCCCGTCGGAGAGCATCCGCACCTGGGCCGTGACCGGCAAGCGCCGAAAGCGTCCCCGATCCAGCCCACCGCCAATTGTTGTGCGGATGGTGGCCCCCACACCTGCGGTCATAGCGTCCACCACCGCGCCGGGATCCACAATCGGGGCCAGGATGCGCCCCGTATAGTCCCGTTCCAGCAGCGCGGCCAGAATGGCGTTGCTGTCGCCGGATGCGCCGGAGCTGGTGGCGTCGGCCGCGTCGGTGAGGATTGTTGTGCCGGACCGGTTGGCAATCGTGCGTTCCACAGCTTCGTTCAGGCTGATGAGGGGCTGGTGAAGCTGTTGGCGTACGGCCCAAAAATCCCGGGCCAGTTTCAACGCCTCCCGTTCGGCCCGCTCTATTTCTCCGTCTAAAACCACCAGGCTGTTGGAGCGCAGCTCTGGCACATCGGTAAAGGGGTTGCCGATGAACATTCCCGCCGACAGTCCTCCGGTCCTATCTTCAATTCCTTTCGCATAGCGAATCATCTGCCCAAAGAGACCGCTTTCGGTGATCAGTTCATCGCCCCGCACCAGCGCAGGGATGGGGACCAGTGCAGTGACCGGATGAGCGTTTCCGTCCAGAATACGCAGAAGCAGGCGAGCTGCCCGTTCTCCCGTGCTGGCAAAATCCACGTGGGGGTAGGTGTGATAGACCACCACCCCGTCCGTGTGGGTCAGCATTTGATGGGTAAGAATGCCGTGCAGGTCCAGGGAGATGACGATGGGAATACGCTCGCCGACGATTTTGCGGGTCTCGGCCAGCAGATAGCCCTCCGGATCGCTCTCGTTTTCCGCGGCCATTGCGCCGTGCAGGGAATAGTAGACCCCATCCACCGGCCCTGCGGCCTGTACCAAAGCCAGAAACTCCGCGGCCAGTTGGGTGAACTCCTCGGCGGCCAGGGTGCCACCGGAGGTGATGGAGCGGGCGCTGTAGGCAGGAACCAATTCGATGTCGGCCCGGCTCTCGAAGACACCCAGCGCGCCGGCCATTTCAGAATTCAGACCCCTGTGATAGTCCAGAAAGGCCGCTCCCCAGAGCGTCTCGAAGTCGGCCAGGGAGCTGGGGATTGGATTGAAGGACGAGACTTCCTGTTTGCATTCGGCAACGAGGATTCGAGTCATTGGATTCTCCTGGGTTTGTAAAAAATGCAGGGTGGACAGTCGGGGTGACTGGTTTTCTTATACAAAAGGATGATACAATTGATTTCCTTGTTCTGAAAATGGGACGCTGATGACACTGAAAAGATTGATTGACGCGGCGCTGTCCTGAGTACACTGTCAACAAAGTTTTTTGCATTATCGTAGGCGCTGCTTGTAGCTGCGCAAGAGACGAGTACCTCTTCGGCTGCCTGTGCGGTTCAAAACCGCACCTACGGAAATGCTAAATTACTTCGTTTACAAAGTCCTGAGTCTGTCGAAGGGATAAAATCAGCGCGGATCAGTTGTTTCTGCGTCAATCTGCGTCCGCTTTTCGTCGTTTTGCGTTATTTTGAATTGAGAAAGATTGCTGATGTCCTCTACTCAAAAAGAGACTTCCCCAACCCAGCCTATCATACCCGATGATGTGCGAAAGGTCTATGAACGCACAACCGACGGCGTTGTGATTCTGGATGCCGAATGGGTCTGCGTCTATCTGAACGCGCCGGCGAGGCGGCTGTGGCGGCGCTCGCCTGCGGAGCTGATTGGCAAGAATCTGTGGGAGGTCTATCCAGAAGCAGTCGATCAGCCCTTCTATCAGACATGTCATCAGGCCAGGGATGAGCAGCGGGTTATCCATCTGGAGGAGCAGTACGCGCCCTGGGACTGCTGGTTTGATGTACACATCCACCCCTCTGCCGATGGCAGTATCACGCTTTTCTTCCGGGATGTGAGTGAGCGTAAGCGCAGCGAAGTTGCGTTGGCGGCGGAACGCTCCCTTTTGCGTTCGATTATCGATATGATGCCCGATGCAGTCTACGCCAAAGACGGGGAACACCGCTTCACGTTGGCTAATCAGCCCCTGGCCGATCTGCTGGGGGTTGCTTCGCCGGATGATGTGTTGGGCAAGACCGATTTCGACTTTTACCCTGGGGAGGCGGCTGCGCGCTTTGCCGCGACAGAGAGACGTATCCTGCAAACGGGCGAAATCGCCCAGCGTAATGAAATTATAGATGCGGCTCCGTTTGACAGCGAACGGGAGACAGTTCGCTGGCTGCGAGCCTTCAAAGGCCCGTTGCGTGATACATCGGGTGCGATTGCGGGTGTGATAGGCATCGCCCGGAACATTGCCGATAGACGGTTGGTCGAGGACGCTCTGCACACCAGCCGTGCGCGCTATCGACATCTCTTTGAACTCTCACCTATCCCTTTGCTGGAGGAAGATATTTCGGCGTTGCGGCGCCGTTTGGTCGCCCTACGCGGGGCAGGGATAAGCGATTTGCGAGAATATCTGGGCGTTCACCCGGAAGTCGTGAGCGAATGTCTGGCCCTGATACGCATTGTGGCGGCCAACCAGGCAACTTTGGATCTGTACGAGGTGACTGATCTGCAGCAGTTGGCTGACTTTTTTGTCAGGCTTGTAGAGCCGGACATTCAGCATCAAGCCCAGACTTCATTTATATCTATCGCCGATGGTAAATCTCACTTTACCTATGATGTGGTAAATTATTCAGCCACGGGTAAGTGGCTGGAATTGGAGCTGCATTGGGTCGTGCTGCCCGGCTCGGAGGAGAGCTTTGAACGGGTACTGGTTGCACTGGTAGACATCACTGGGCGTAACGAACAGGCAGCCGCCCTGCGCGCCAGCGAAGAACGTTACCGGCTGCTGTTCGAGGAAGCACCTCTTTCTCTGTGGGAGGAAGATTATACCGAAATCAAGAGACGGCTGGAGCGGCTGCGGGCTGATGGCGTGGATGATCTGCACCGCTATCTTTCTTCCCACCCCGAGGAGATAGCTGCCTGTTTGTCGGATCTGCGGGTGCTTGACGTGAACGAAACATCGGTGCGGATGTATGGCGCTGCTGACAAGAACGATCTGATTCAGAATTTAGCGCGGATCATCCCAGCCGAACAGCGATCCGGCCTCATCACATCTTATGTGTCTGTTATTGAAGGGGAGACCCATTTTGAACAGGAAGTGGTCGACAATACACTGGCTGGCGAAAAGCTTTCGCTTGTTATGCGCTGGTCTCGACTGCCCACCACCCACAAAGACGAAATCCGGGTACTCGTAGCTCTGGTAGACATAACCGAACGCAAGAAGCTGGAGGAAGAATCACGACGTCAGGCTCTGCTTTTGGATCAGATTTCCGACGCGATGATCTCTACCGATGAGAAGTTTGTCATCCGTTCCTGGAACCGGGGCGCAGAGAGAATCTACGGCTGGCAGACTGCTGAGGCGGTCGGGAGAGATTTTGCAGAGATACTCGCCACCCGCTTTTTGTCGGGTGACCTCCAGGATGCAATCAATACGCTCTGGGCTGTGGGTCACTGGGAGGGCGAAGTGGAACAGACGCGCAAGGATGGCTCTACGCTGCCCATTCTTTCGTCGGTCACCCTCATTCGGGATAAATCGGGACAGACTATCGGCACAGTCGGCGTCAACCGAGATATGACAAAATTGCGTCAGGCGGAACGATCCCTGAGCTTGGCCGAAGAACGTTATCGCCATCTCTTTGACGAAGCGCCGATGATGTATCTGACATTGGAAGATCGGGATGGACAACCCATTGTGACCGACGCCAATCGCTTCTATTTAGAGACACTGGGTTACAGACGGGAAGATGTAATTGGATGTAATGGGATGGATTTTCTGGCCGCGGATTCCCGCCAGAAGGCGCTGGGGGCATACCCCCAGATTGTCGGGGGAGTGAGTCTGGTAGCCGAACGAAGTCTGATGACCCGGAATGGCAGACGAATTGACACCCTCATTCGGGCCATACCGGAGTTTAGTACAGCCGGGCAGGTGACGGGGATTCTGGCGATGTATACGGATATTACCCCTCTGAAGGAGGCTGAGAATCACGCCCTGCGCGAGGCCGAACGGGTGCGCACCCTCCTCCATCTGGCTTCCCGCCTGAATCGCCATCTGGCCCTGCAACCGATGATGCAGGCTATCTGCCAGGAGATCGCACTCCTGTTGGACGTACCCGGTGTCAGCCTCAGTCTGGTGGATCGACAGACCAACTGCTTTGTTCACGCCGCGGACACAGGCTTGCCACCGGGTTATGAAAGGTTGACAAAATCCATCCCTGTACCACCCAATCTGACGGGGACTCTGGATGCGTTGGAACTGGTACGCATCAATCCGATTGCGACGTTGAGTGCTTCGCCCAACTATGCCATATATGTAGAGCAGGGGTTGCAGACGGGGGTCAATGTCATCCTGACACGGGATGGGGCGCTTGTCGGCTCCATCAACCTTCACATCACCGATCCACAGCGACACTTTAGCCGGGACGATGTGGCCCTGCTGCGGGGGATCGCCGATGTGACAACCCAGGCCATTCTCAACGCCCAATTGTTGGAAGAGGTCCATCGTCATGCCGAGGAATTGGAAGGACTTGTGGCGGAGCGTACCGCGGATCTGGAGATCGCGCTCTATCAGGCCCAGGAAGCGGATCGGATAAAGAGCCAGTTTGTCAGCGACATCAACCACGAGTTGCGCACGCCTTTGACGAACATCACCCTCTATCTGGACCTGTTGACCCGGGGCAGACCAGAAAAACGGGAGCAAGCCATCGCGGTTATGCAGCGCGAGACAGCGCGGCTGCGTCATTTGGTCGAAGAGGTTCTGGACCTTTCCCGTCTGGACCTGGGCAAGATCGATATCCACCCTCGCCCGGTCCTGCTCAACTCGATAATACAGGAACTGCTGGAAGATAGAGATGTGCTGCTGGCTCGATCTTCGCTTGCGTTCTCTTTTCAGCCTTGGGAAGGTCTCTCCCCTATTTCTGTGGATGCCGGGCTGGTTGTCCGGATACTTACGAACTTTTTGGACAACGCTTTCAACTATACGGTTCAGGGGGGGATACGCATCGAGACCAGCCGTCAATGGGCCGAGGGCAGGCAATGGCAGACTGTCAGTGTGACAGATACTGGTCCAGGCATTGACCCGGAGGATTTGCCCCATCTTTTTGAACGTTTTTATCGAGGACAATCTGCCCGGCAATCCGGCGCATCTGGCACTGGCCTGGGGCTTGCCATCTGTTACGAGATTGCTACCCGTCATAAGGGCCATATCAGCGTAGATACTGAATACGGCAAAGGCAGCACCTTTACCCTCTGGCTGCCAGCGAATGAAGGATAGAACAAACAGCATCCCAGAATCCCATCATCTCTTGAAAGGCAGAAGATGATGGGATTCTGGGATGCTGGCACACCGCTTTACCCCAACTCCATCCTCACAACCCAGCCAGACGCGGCGTCGCAATAGAGAAAATCTTCCCCATCGGCTGTCATACAGTGGGGTTCGGGTTCGCTCTCTGGCACAGCAATCCGCGCCAACTCCCGGCCATCCATCCCCAGTTTGATGATCAGCCGGTGGCCCGTATGGACAACCCACATTCCATCCTCTTTTTGTACCAGCCCGTGGGCCCGGGGATAGGGCAGTTCAATTACGTGCTGGATCGACCAGTCGCTGATACGCATCTTCAGCAGCTTGCCATCCTTCAGCGCCTCTACCCAAATATGGCCCGGCTCGAACTGGTCATACTCGACGCCGTGGGTGCCGCCGCCGCCGGGGATGGGGTAGCGGGCCTGGGTTGCGCCTGTGGCCGGGTCCACCCGCAGGATTTCACCCGTGTGGGCCGCGGCGTCGGTGGCGCGGGCGGGCCGCCAAATACCCGCGTCGCCGTTGGCCGCCAGCCAGAGCGAGCCATCCCCCCAGGTCAGCCCGCTGGTGTTGGACGATTCGGTGGGGATTTCCCTGTGCAGCCAGGGCACGCCGTAGTAGGCGGAGGGTTCTTCCATCCGGACCAGCCCGGCCCGGTCGGTGATCTGATCGACGATCCACAGCCCCTCGTCGGTGGTCTGTATGGCATTGGGCACGCCGTAGGGAGCGCGGAAAAGTTTCGTGTAGGTGACGTTCATTGGGTGAACCTTTCGGGTGTGGCGGGTGGAAGGTGGAAGGTTGCAAGTGGCAAAGCCATAATATGTCGTGTAGGGATCGGATCAGTGAGCGCTGGTTGATTCGTCGGTATCGTTCCAGGGGAAAGCCCAGTCCCTGCTCCCCGATCTCTACACCGCGGGCACAGCCACGCCCACTTCGGCCGCGGCTTCGGCGATATTCCCCCAGGTGGTATCTTCTACAGGGATGCCCTCCGCGCTGCGGGTGGCCCGGGTCTCCTCTTCGATCTCGCCGGGGTAGTAGATTTTCTTGACCCCCGGCGCTTTCTGGGAGGACTTGGCCCAGTCGATGAGGATTTGCACCTCTTTTTTATACTCGTCCACATCGATGAAACTGCTGATGTTGATAGCCAGGGCCACAAAGCCGCTGCCGCCACGAGTCGGCTTTTCGCTGCTACACCCGGCCCAGGAGAGACCGCCGGCGATGGCGTCAATCATCATTCCCAGCCCATAGCCTTTGTGACCCGACGCGCCGCCCAGGGGCAGCATTGCCGTCTCTCCCAAGCGGAAACGGGAGGGGTCCCGCACTTCGCTGCCGTCGTCGTCGATCAGCCAGCCGGGGGGCACCTGCTGCCCCCGGGCCGCGTAGACCTCCACCTTCCCCCCCGCCGCCATACTGGTGGTGATGTCCAGCATCATTACCGGGCCATTCTGCGAGGGCACGGCCATAGAGATCGGGTTGGGTGGCAGGCGGCGGGAGGTGCCGCCAAAGGGCACGGTAAAACGGCTGCCCCCGTTGAGCAGCAGAATGCCGATGCAGTCCTGCTCCGCGGCCATAGGCGGGTAGGCGCCCAGTCGCCCGATATGGCTGCACTGATGGACGGCCACCGCGCCAAAGGTGGTCTGCTTGGCCCGCTCGACCGCCATCTCCATAGCCCGGGTGCAGATGACAATCCCCTGGCCGCCCTCGCCGTCGATGACGACCGAAGCCGGCGTCTCCCGCACTACCTTCAATTCACCCACGGGGACGATATGCCCCGCGGCAATGCTGCGGATGTAGCCGGGGATGCGGATGATGCCGTGGGAGTCGTGGCCGGTCAGATTGGCGTCTACCAGGTGGTCGGTGACAATCCGGGACTGGTCCGCGGGCAGACCCGCGGCTTCGAATAGGGCGTAGCCGTAGCTGCGCATGGCGGAATGTTGAATGTTGGGCATGGGGTGCTTCCTTTTGCGTGGGGGTGGATAGGGCACGTCGCAGAAAGTATAGCGGGAATTGGGAGAGAGGGCAACCGGGGAAAAAGGGAGTGGGGGCTAGGGACTGGGGACTGGGGACTGGGGATAGGGAATTGGAGGCTGGCAAAAAAGTTGGCTGGGCCTCGGGTGCCCAGCCAGCTTTCTTCTGCACAAAGGGTATCTTCGTGGGCAGATTGCACAAGGAAGACCGGGATAACCGAATGGACAGCTGGTGGTGGGGGTCATTTTCTTGCTGCCCTGAAAATAGCCATTCGTACGTCGGACTGTCAGTCCGACCTGCAACAGAA
>JAHDWH010000073.1 GCA_023384455.1 Caldilineaceae bacterium
CTTCGACAGGCTCAGGACACCGCCGCGTCATCCGCGTTCTATTTCTTCTCTCTCCCACAGGCTGCTAGGCAAAGCCCACCAGCCCCACCCCGACGCTGATAATTAGTGCCGCGGTCAGACGCAGTTTGGCCGCGGGTTCGTGGAAGATGACAATGGCCGCCACGACGCCGATGACGATACTGAACTGGCGCAGGGCCACCACATAGCTGGCCTGGGGAATCATCTGGTAGACCCACAGGATGAGGGTATAGGCGGTGGAGATAAAGAGGGTTGCCAGGGCCGCCCGTCGCCAATCCCGCCCTTTTCCCACCGTCATCGGCAGCCGGGCCACATAGCGCAGCCCCAGCCAGAGAAATGGCACTGTCAGCAGCCACTGCAACACCCCATAGCGCAGCGCGCTGAGCAGCCCCGGACGCAGCATCTCCAACGCGATTTTGTCCACCCCGCTATAGCCCACCGTCCCCGCGGCTGTCACCAGCACCCAAAAGATTGTGGCGTTGAAGTATTTCCCCCTGTTGACTACGCGCAGGCTGGAGAGCGGAGCGAGCAGACAGCCAACCGTCACCAGCCCCATCCCCAGCCAGCCCAGGGGGGAAGGCGGGTGGCCCCGGCTCACATCCAAAACGGCCAGGGCCAGCACAGGCAGGGCCCGGGCCACAGGATAGACGACGGAGAACTCTCCGGCCCGGTAGCCCATTGTCAGCCCCAGAAAGTAGACGGCCTGAAAGAGTCCGGTCGCCAGCAGCAGAGGCCAGATGGCTGGCGGAAAGGGATCGCCGCTGAATTGTAGCCAGAGGACCGGTCCCAGCCCGACCAGCCCGACGATCAGATTGGCCCGCACGAAGAGGGTCGTGTCGTCCCGGCGGGCGTGGGCCAGCAGATTCCACGAGGCGTGGAGAAGGGTGGAGAGGAGGATGCGGGCGGGGGGGACGAGGGACTTTGGGATTGGGGTTTGGGGATGGGGGATTGGAGACTGGGGATTTACCGCCCCCAGTCTCCAATCCCCAATCCCTAATTTTCCTTATGCAATCGACTGCAATTTGTAGATGCCGCTGTCACAGTCGTACAGCCCCCAACTGGGCGCGCCGAAGCGGCCCATCACTTCGCCGGGGTTGACCAGTTGGCAGGTGCCGATGCGCTCCCAGTTTTGCAGGTGGTTGTGGCCGTAGCAGACCAGATCGAACTGACCGCTCTGGGCGATACGCCGGGCCGGTTCCGGGTAGTGGATCAGGGCAATTTTGCGCCCACCGATCTCCAATTCGGCGTAGGGTCCGTGGAGGGTGACGTGGGGAAACTTCGACGCCACCACCTGTTGCAGCCGCCCGTCGCCGTCGTTGTTGCCTTCGATGATGTGGATCGGTCCGCTGAAGGCTTCGGCAAGCTGGGCCACAATAAACGGGGCCACCAGATCGCCCAGATGGAGCAGCACATCCGCGCCGGCCGCGTTCATCCCGACCAGCGCTTTGTCCAGATTCCAGATGTTGTCGTGGCTATCCGATAAAATGGCGATAGAAATCATTGCGACACCTTTTGCTCCTTTGCACGGTTTGACAGTACACGCAGCCATCTCGTATGATGGGCTAAGTGCCATACCGATCATTCTACAAGGCTTACGATGGAACAAGTCACAGTTTTGATACCCAATCGAGACAAAGCGCAACTTCTGATTGAGTTGCTCCATTCACTGGACTTTATCACTGATATTCAACTTATCAGTGGGGAGACGAATGGGCGAAATATCGAATCTCCGGCGGATGAGAATTTCTTCTCATTGGCTGGCATCTGGGCAGATCGAGACATTTCTGCTGAGTCCATACGCAAAGAAGCCTGGCCGGAGCGCTAACGGATGATTCTCTGCGACACAAACATCATCATTGAACTCCTCAAGGGCAACTCATCGATTGTGCAGCAGCTGACCGCGATAGGTCAGACTCAAATCGCGGTCAGTGCAATCACCCAAGCTGAACTGCTGTTCGGCGCACGGGATATAACGAGAGATGCAGAGCTTGCAAAAGATACTACTCTCCGTGCAGGTCTCTCCCCTTACACCAGCCATTTCAGACCGATTCATCCAACTGATCACAAACTACTCGCTCAGTCACAGACTTGCCATACCAGACGCGCTGATCGCTGCTACGGCTATTGAGCAAGGCTGGCAGTTGTATACGCTCAACCTGAAGGATTTCCGGTTCATTGCCGGCCTTCATCTCTATACCCCAGTTCCATAACAGACACCAGTTCTCGGAATCGGCCGATCTACGGCTTGAACCCCTTTCTGCCCAAAAAGCGCGCCCGGCTGCCCAACTCTGCCTCAATCGCCAGGAAGCGGTTGCCCAGGGGACCCAGCGCTCCCTCGCGCAGATGGCCCGTGCCCAGCCCTACGCAGTAATCCGCAATCAGTTCACCCTCGCCCCGGCTGTCGCAAGGCATCACCCCATAGCCGTTGTCATAGGCCATCTGCACAGCCTGGAAGGCTTCGGTAATCGTCCCGATCTGGTTGACTTTGAGCAGCAGTGTATTGGCCGCGCCGGCGTCGATGCCCTCTTGCAGCCGGGCCGGGTTGGTGGTGAAGAGGTCGTCGCCCACAATCGCAATCCCCAACGATTTTGTGAGGATAGCGTGGCCTTCGTAGTCGATCTCGTCCAGGGGGTCTTCGAGTATCACAAAAGGATAGTTGCGCACCATCTCCTCGTACAGCCGCAGCAGATCGTCCCGGCTCTTTGGCTCTGCCGAAAAAAGACCCTCGAAGCGGTCGGTCTCGCTGTTGTAATAGGTCGCCGCGGCCACATCCACCTGAAAACCGATGCGCCCCTCATAGCCGCAGTTGGCAATCGCCTGCACCTGCAAATCCCACAACTGGCGGTCGTGCTGAATCAGCCCGGTGGCGGGCAGGGCATAGCCTTTGATACTGTCCACGCCATAGGTGGTGCGCAGCAGGCGGAAGTATTCGTTGGAGCTCTCCCAGGCCGCGTGGGAGGCGTCGGCGAAGCTGTCGAAGCCGTAGCACATCAGCGCATAGCTGGGCTTGCCGCCGGAGCGGGCACCGCTGCCATAGCGCCGACTGCCCAGAATCGTCAGCACACCGGGCACAGGCAGGGTGACGGCGTTGACCCCGCCGATGTGCTGGTAGAGGGGGATGCCCAGACTGGCCGCGCCGGCCTGCAAGGCCGCGGCCGAGACGCTGCCCGTGGCATTGCCGCCCAAATTGGCTTTGGTCTCCGTGCCGTCCAGGTCGATAATCACCTGATCCACCGCGTGCTGGCGGCTGGCGTCCAGACCGATGACGGCCGGCCCGATCACATCCACCACATTTTGCACGGCCTTCAGCACACCCCGGCCACCCCACTGCTTGCCCCCGTCATAGGCAAACTGGACTTCGTGGACACCCACGGAGACGCCGGCGGTGACCACAGCCACACCTTTGGCCCCGTTGGCCGTGGTGACGGTGGCTTCCACGCCGGGATGGCCCCGGTCGGAAAAAATCTGCCGGGCGCTGACAGATGTAATAATCGATTCGGAAGGCATAGGGAAAATTCCTTTCGGGTTGGGGGAAAACTTACTATAGAACACAGATGCACACGGAAAAACGGATTTGCACAGATTTAATCTGCGGAATCTGCGTTCTGATTTTCATCCCTATCGGTATCAGACAGCCTGTCCGGCCTGGAGACCGAACCTAGCAGGCTGTCGGAGAGACAAGAAATCGAACGCGGATGACGCGGAGCGGGCTGATCTTCGCGGATAGAGTCGAGAAGAATTCCGGCTTTTTCCGTACCTTCTGCTCAATCCGCGTTCTATTCTGCGCTACTCCGACAAGCTGCTAGACTGTACGCGCCAGAATCAGCGTGACACTCAAATCCGCAAAGCTCAGATTGGGTGTGGCGACAATCCCGTCGCCCAGGGCATAGAGCGCGGGGGAGACGTTGTGGCGTTTGAGTTCGTCAAAGAGATCGATACCCATCTCCGCGGCCCGCTGGCTGGTGGAATAGTCCACAATGCCGCCGGTGAACACAGGCACATCCGCGTAGCCGTCGATAAACTGGTGGCCCGGCCCGTCGGTGCCGTCCGAGTCCACGGACCCCATCACCACCTGGCGGGTTTCGCCCAGTTGCAGGGCCGCGGCCACCACATACTCCTGGTTGCGCCCGCCCATCCCTTTGGCGTCGCCCACTGTCACCAGTAGCTCGTTGCGGCCAAAGAGCGCGCAGGGCGGCTGGAAGGGTTCACCGTCCAATTCCGAATGTTTGGCTAAATTGGATACGACTTTGCCCACCTGGGCGGCCTCGGCCAGCATATCGTAGTTGTTATAGAGCAGATGGGTGCGGAAGCCCAGCGCCTCGGCTTTGGCCCGGGCCGCGGGCAACATCCCCAGATGTTCGGGCATAATGCAGAAAGCACGCGCGTTCATCGCCTCATACTCCTCGTGACGCAGAGTCTCCTGGGCCGGATCTGCGGCCAGCAGAAAGTCCTTTACTGACTGGGGCGCGTCGTCCCAGGCATCCCACTTCTTCAGATTGCGCACCGCGTCGGCATAGGTCTGGGTATCGGGCAGGACGTGCAGCCAGCGGTTGAGGTCGTGGTACATCAGGTCGCGATAGGTGCGGCTGAGTTGGCCCAGCAGATGGACACAGCGGGCCGGGCGCAGGTGGCGGGAGATTTTCCCCCCTTTCATCTGGTCCAGGTGGTTGCGGATGGGAATGAGGTCAATCGTCGGCCCGCCCTTTTCAATTTGAAAGAGATAGACCAGCCGCTGCACATCTTCCAGGCTGACCCCCTCCACGGGCAGAGTGAGCAGGGCGGAGACGCCGTTGCCCAGGGCGGTGAAGACCAGATCGTCCTCCCGCAGGTCGGCGCAGAGTTCCAGAATACGGCGGCAGCCCTCCACGCAGCCCTCGTCCGGGACCGGATGCGCGCCGAAAGTAATCTCCACACGGGAAAGAATATTGGGGCTGCCGTGCTTCTCGATGAGATGGCCGCCGGTCAGCCGCTCGCCCAGAATATCCTCCAGGGCTTTGGCCGTATACTGCACGCCTTTGCCCGCGCCCACCACAAAAATCCGCCCCACCTGGCGCAGATCGATCACCTCCTCGCCGCTGCGGGGGTCCCCCGCCGGCTCAAAGTCCGGCGAGCCAATCGTCAGAATATCCCCATCCAGCCGCACCAGCCGCCGCACATTATTGCCCGGATCGCAGGCATCCAGCCCCGCGCCCAAAATTTCCACCAGCGCTTTGCGCCCGGCGGAGTGGCCGTGGGAGGTGAGTATATCGACATTTTGGATACGTCCCATTTTGGGTTCTCCGGGTATTGGGGGGTTATTTTCGCACCACTTCCATCGGACTGCGCAGGGTATTCAACACCGCGCAGGTCTGCTCGACGGTGGCGTGGAGACGGTCAATCGTAGCCGCATCCGCGGGGGAGCCGACTGTCGGCTTGTAGGCCAGTCGCTCCAGCCGGATCGGCCCGTCGGTTGGCAGACCGACGACGCCGGTCATATCCAGCCCGCCGGTGATCTCCACCTCCACGCTGTCCAGGGGGATGTCGAGAAGGGTGGCCTGCAACAAATACGTGTGTACCAGACAGCTCGCCAGCGCCCCCAGCAGCATCTCCGGCGAGCTGGGGCCGAGAGAGTGGCCGGCCAGTCCCGGCGCAGAATCGCTGATAATAATGTACTGGCCCATCTGCACAGGCCGCACACCGGTAATCCCCGCGGCATAAGAGGTCGCTTTCAGCGGCACAAAAGCGGCTTCAGGGTTCGCTGTAAAATCTTCCCGGCGCTGGGCCAGAACCTTCGCCTTGCGTTCGATGTAACTGTCGAGGGTAGCCATAAATTTTCCTTTTCCAGGAAACTACTGAGGGACCGGTGCGACGCACTCGCCACCGAATCTTTGTAGGCGAAAACTCTCCTGGCGAGTGCGTCGCACCAGAGCAGGTACTTTTCCAGAGTGATTTGCCGTCTGCGGTCCGCTGTCTGCCGTCTGCCGTCCTACCGCAACACCCGCTCATCCCCCATCCGCCGGGTCATACGGCGGGCGTCCATCTCTTCCAGCAGGGCCTGGGCGTATTTGCGGCTGGTGTCGAAGAGGTCCCGGGTCTGGGCCAGGGTGACGGAGCCGTTTTCACGGGCAAAAGCGGCGATGCGGGCGAGAGCGTCATCAAAATCGGCCGGGCGGAAGAAGACGCCGCCGGAGATACGCAGGAGAAGGCCCTGCTCCACCAGAGATTCCAGCAGTTCCTCGTCGTGGCCCAGCAGAGCCAGCGTATCGCCTGCATTGGGTGGGGAAAAGGGCGCGGCGGCAAAGGCGGCCAGTGTGCGTTGCACCGCCTGGGATTGACCGTCGGTGTAATGAATCCGATGCCCGGCCAGCCAGAGAACGCTGTCGTTGGCCCCAATCAGCCCCTCTCCCGCGGCCTGCTCCACCAGTGTATTGAAGGCGCGCAGGGGTAGCTCCACCGCGGCTGTGCGCCCCCCCTTCACCCGCAGACGGCTGCGCACCTCGCCCCGGGCCAGCCCCTGGCGCAGGGGATTGGCCGTGTGATGGCTGCCCAGCAGCCCGGTCAGTGCATCCAGCAGGCTGGAGTGGGTGGATTTTGCCAGGAGCAGCCGCCCGTTGTCCAGGGCTGTCACCAGACCGGCGGCTTGCAGCCCGGCCAGGGCCTCCCGGCCCGGCTCTGTACCCAGCCCGCTCTGGCCGATCAGATCAGCCGCGGAGAGCAGGGGAGAACGTTCCAGGGTTTGCAGCAGAATCTCGTCGGGCGCGCCGGCGGCCAATGTGCGCAGCCGCTCAACCGCGGCCGGGTCCATCCGCCGGTAGCGGCGGCGGGGGTGGGGGTCCAGCACTTCGCCGCCGCCCAGGGTGGCGCTGGGCGAGGGCTGGCGCAGAATGTAGCGATCCCCTGCGGCCACCAGTACAGGCCGCTCCAGGCGCAGTTGCAGCCAGCCCTCTTTGCCGGGGAGCAGTTCCTCCACAGCCAACAGCCGCACATTGGCAGGCGTCTCGGACGCGCCGCTGAAAAAGTCCACCTGCAAATTGTGTAGCAGCGGTCTGGGCGCGTCGGGCAGGAGGCGGAAGGAGAGATCCAGCAGTTTGGTGGCGCGCAGGGTGCCCGGCTTCACCACCACCTGGCCGCGCTGGATTTCGTCCACAGCCACACCGCTCAGATTGATGGCGGCGCGGCTGCCCGGCGCAGCCCGTTCGATGGCGGTCTTGTGGCTCTGAATGCCCCGGATGCGTCCGCTGGGGCCGTCGGGCAGAATCTCCACGGCGTCGCCCACCGCGAAATGGCCGTCGCTGAGTGTGCCTGTAACAATTGTGCCAAAACCGGAGAGGCTGAAGATGCGGTCGATGGGCAGACGGGGGCGGGCCCGGTCCCGGCGGGGGGGCAATTCCCCCAGCAGACTCGCCAGTGCGGCGCGCAGATCGTCCAGCCCTTTGCCCGTGTGGGCGCTGACCGGGACAATCGGAGCGCCTGCCAGCCGGGTCGTTTCCAGCAGTTCCTCCACCTCCAACTCCACCAGTTCCAGCCATTCCGGGTCGTCGATCAGGTCGGCTTTGGTCAGGGCCACCAGACCGGTGGGGACGGCCAGCAGGTCGAGGATCGCCAGATGCTCCCGGGTCTGGGGCATCACCCCTTCGTCGGCGGCGATAACCAGCACCACTGCGTCCACACTGCCCACGCCGGCCAGCATATTTTTGATGAAGTCGATGTGGCCGGGCACGTCTACAATGCCGATGGATTCGGGGGTCTCTTGGCCGGGGAGGGGGAGTTCGATCCAGGCAAAGCCCAGATCAATCGTCAGACCCCGGGCTTTCTCCTCGGCCAGCCGGTCGGGGTTGATGCCGCTGAGAGCCTGGACGAGGGAGGATTTGCCGTGATCCACGTGGCCGGCGGTGGCGATGACACTATATTGGTATATACTTTCTGGTGTCGCGCATATGGGGGCGCAGCCACAGGCCAAAGTGGGTTGTGGCTGTTAGTGCTTTGTGCGTGAACTGGTGGTGATATTTGTTCACGCACTACGCACCACCTGTTAGTCCGAATAACTAACGCTACTGCCGTCGATCTTGCGCTGGTACGCCATAGGATGGGGTTAACGGTCGGCGGGGGGCGCACCGGTGACGATACCGGCGGTGCGTCGGGTGTTGCTCTGGCTGGCGTAGAGTTCGGCGTTGCGCCGCTGCTTCTGCCACTCATCTTCCATCGTCTTCATCTGCTCGTCCCGCTCGCGCAGGGCCTCTTGCAGACCGTTCAGCCAGTCCTGGGCCGCGCTGAGGGAGCGCACACCGTAGCTCTCCTGCAACTTCCAAAGCTGTCGGATCAGTTCTTCGTGAACCTTAATATCGTGCAGAATCGGCGGGAAGGGTTCCATCGACTCTTTGTTGAATTTTTCCTGTTCTCGCCACAGATGCTCCTGGCGCAGGTCCTCTTTGCGGCGCAGTTTTTCGTAATCTTCCCGGAACTCGTCCATCTCCCGGCGGATGCGCTCCTCGGCCAGCCGCTGTAGCTCCTGCACCTGGGCCTGATCCCGGCGCATGACCTGCTGGAAGTCGTTGATGGTCTGCACAGCCCGGCGGGCCACTTCGATCTGCTGGCCGAAGCCCTGGACCTGTTCCTGGCCCTTTGCCACCAGCGAGCGCTGATCGTCGATGACCTCTTGCCAGCGGTTGAGGACGGAGAGCCGCTCGACGGTCTCGATGCGGATGCGCTCCATAAAGGATTGCTGTTCTTCGCGGATTTGGGTGAAGACAGGCCGCCACTTTTCGGTCTCCGTAGCCAGGCGACGGACAGCTTCTTCCACCACAGCCAGCCGCCCGATCTGGGCCTCGGTGCGTTTGAAGAGTTCGACGGTCTCCTGTTGCAGTGTAGCCACCCGCTTGGAATCCGAGGAGCGCTGTTCGGCCAAAAAGGGAATCTGCCGGGTGCGATCTTCGATATCCTTGGCCAGGATGTTGACCTGATTGCGCCCGGTCATAATCATTTCGATCAGCCGCTCTTCCTCGGCCTTGCGCACTTTGACCGTCTCTTCCACCCGGCCAATCCGGGGCAGTTCCCGGCGCACTTCGCCGATCTCCCGGGTCAGGGCTTCCCGGTCGCTCAGACGGGTGCGCTCCACATCGCGCACGGCCTGGGCACGCACCTCCTCCTCCCGGCTGACCAACAGTGCGAATTCGGTCTTTACATTCTGAATCTGTTGCTCCAATTGGGTGAAGCGGCCCAGCTGGGCGTGGGTGCCGGCCAGCCGCCCTTCCAGGTCCTGGATACGCCGGGCCTGCTCCACAATATCGGCGGTCTGGCTCTCCACCTGCTGTTGCAGCCGGGCAATTTCCGCCCGATCCCGGCGGTGTTCTTCGTCCAGCCAGTTGACCATTTGGGC
This sequence comes from Caldilineaceae bacterium, assembly GCA_023384455.1. GTDB lineage: Bacteria > Chloroflexota > Anaerolineae > Caldilineales > Caldilineaceae > JACQGT01. Next base: position 9,374 of record JAHDWH010000073.1, read on the forward strand.
CAGTTGTGCAATATCCATTCCGGGTCCTGTTCCGCCAATTGTTGCTAGGGTTTCGCCAAGGAAAGCACCGACGATTATACCATCGGTGACAACTCCACCCAAACAGGTCACAGGGTACAGAGAGTGGCTGATTCCGGGAATCGGCCAAGCCAATTGTCTATGCCGGGGAGCGCCCGGTCGATTCCTGGGATGCGCCCTTTCACGACTCGTGTTTTGACCATCTGTGCGCTGGCTGATACAATGCCCAGGTAACTGTTCAACCACCCCAGCCTACCCCTCCCCATTCCAGGGAGGGAGATGGAGCGACTCCTCTCCCACGCTGGGGGAGGTTGGGAGGGGGTGAGCCGTTACATGCCCAGGTAGATTTACCACATTCCGCGGTTGGCCCTGGCTGACGATGACCGTCCCAACCTTCCTCTCGCAGTGCGTCCTTTTCACCCAACGGTGGCAAATGCGCTTTGGTATCGACGCTCGTCTAACTTATCACCAACGCGCGGGGATTGGGCGATACACACTCTTCTTACTGGACGAGCTGGCAAAGTTGGATCAGGAGAATCGGTATACGATTTTCCAGCATCGCAGAGATCGGGAGGCGCTGATTTCCGCGCCCAACTTCCAGCGCAGGACGCTCTATGCACCGGTCCACTCGAAGCTGGAACAGCCCCTGCTGATGGTCGAACTGCTCTTTCAAAATTTAGACCTGATCCACTGCACCGATTTCATCCCTCCTTTATTCAGCATTCTGCCCTAGATTATCACCGTTCACGACCTGGCTTTTCTGCGCTGGCCCCACTTTCTGACAGAAGATCACGCCACCTATTACAGCCAGATCGACCGGGGCGTACGCCACGCCCGCCATATTATTGTGCCCAGCTACAGCACAAAAAACGATGTCGTCGGTCAGTTGGGCGTGCCAGAGAGCAAAATCAGCGTTATCTACGAAGCCGCCGCCGCCATCTACCGCCCCCTGCCCATTGCCGAGACCCGTGCGGTCGTGGCAAAGCGTTTTGGCATCCCCACCAACTATATTTTCTTTATCAGCACCATCGAGCCGCGCAAAAATATCGGCGGGCTGCTGCAAGCCTACCATCACCTGCGCACAAAATATAACCTGACCGACACCGGGCTGGTGCTGGCGGGCAAGCAGGGCTGGCTCTACGAACAGGTCTACGAGACGGTGGAAAAGCTGGGCTTGCAGGATTCCACATTCTTTGTGGGGCGGGTCTCCGACGAGGAGCTTCACCAGTTGTACGCCGGCGCACGCTGCCACGTCCACCCGGCCTTCTACGAGGGTTTTGGCCTGCCCCCCCTGGAGGCCATGGCCTGCGGCACGCCCACTGTCGTCAGCAATACCAGCAGCCTGCCCGAAGTGGTGGGGGACGCCGCGCTGATGTTTGACCCCACCGATTGGGAAGAGATGGCCGTGGCCATCCGCCGCCTGCTCACCGACGACGAACTGCACGGCGAAATGCGCGAAAAGGGCTTGCAGCGGGCGGGAATTTTCAGTTGGAGCAGGGCCGCGGCCGAGACCCTGCAAGTCTACCAGAGCGTCGCACAGGGGCATCCGGTCCCCGTGGCGGCCGGCTAATGGCAGCCTGAATGAAAATACTCTTTCTGACGCCCCAACTGCCCTATCCTCCCAGGCAAGGGACGACAATCCGCAACTACAATCTCATCCGCGCCCTGGCCCAGAAGCACCAGATCGATCTCTTTTCATTTCTGGCCCCCGGCGAAATTTTCGACGCGGACAATCATCTGGCCGCACTTTGCGGGCGGGTGATCACCGCGCCCCAGCCCGTGCGCTCGGCCAGCCGCCGGATTGCGGATACAGTGACCGCCAGCCGCCCGGATATGGGTCTGCGTCTGGAGAGTCCTGGGGCCTATGCGCGTCTGCTGGCCCTTCTGCAAGAGGAAAGCTATGATCTTCTTCAGGCAGAAGGGATCGAGATGGCCGCCTATGGGCAGTTTGCCGTCGAGCGCCAGCCCCGGGCCAGGCTCGTCTTTGACGATCACAACGCGGAATATCTCTTGCAGCAGCGTTCTGCCCTGGTCGATCTGGGCAATCCCCTGCGTTGGCCGGCCGCGCTCTACAGCCTGATCCAGTCCGCCAAACTGCGGCGCTACGAGCAGATGGTTTGCAGCCGGTCCGACGCAGTGGTGGCTGTCAGCGAGCCGGATCGCTCCGCGCTGGTGCAGTTGGTGCCGGATCGGCTGATCGATGTGGTGCCCAATGGGATCGATCTGGACGAATTCCCCTACCCGCCGCCCGCGCTGCCCGTCTCCCCAGCGCCCACCCTCGTTTTTACGGGCAAGATGGACTACCGGCCCAATGTGGATGCCATTCTCTGGTTCGCCCAGGAGGTGCTGCCCCTCATTCACAGGGAGCGGCCAGAGGTCTGTTTGCAAGTGGTGGGGATGAACCCCCATCCCCGGCTCGCCCCCCTGCGCCAGCAGACGGGCGTCGAAATCACCGGCGCGGTGGAGGACGTGCGGCCCTACGTCTACGCCGCGGCGGTCTATGTGGTCCCTCTGCGGGTAGGGGGCGGCACCCGTTTCAAAGTGCTGGAAGCCCTGGCCAGCGGCAAACCGATGGTCAGCACATCTTTGGGTGTGGAGGGGCTGGGCTTGCAAGAGGACAGGGAACTGCTGATCGGGGATGATCCAGCCACCTTTGCCAACGCAGTACTGCGGTTGCTGGAAGACCAAAGCAACGGCGGCGCTTTGTCCGACGAGCTTACCGCCGCAGGCAGGCGCTTTGTAGAGTCTCATTTTGCCTGGGAACAGATCGTGCCCCGGCTGGAGCGGGTCTATCAGGCGGCTATGCGCCAGGAAGCGCTGGCTAGCCCGTAGGGTAACTGCTGTTAGTACTAATGTCTCCTAAAAGAGCGCTCCAGTCTGAATCTGAAGTCCGCTCAGTACACCAGATTCGATGAGATCATCCCCTCGGATTCAGACAGTGAGTTTACCACCCCCGCTTGCTTTGGGCAAACAGAGGGATAAGTATGAGGAGATCCCAAGAATGGGGCGAGATGATCGACGAATCAAATCGATCACCCAAAACGCCCGGCAGACAGTAGCGCGGCGAGAGAAGATCGGGTACAATCTCCGTGGATCGGAAAATCCCAACCACTTCCCCTATGGAGAGACAGACAATGACACAACCACTTCCCACCGCACAGGTCGGCAACACAGCCCTGCGCATTTCTCAATTGGGCATGGGCACTGCGCCTATCGGCAATCTTTACGGCGCAGTTACAGAGAAACAGGCCATCGAGACAATTCAGCGCTCCTTCGAGCTGGGTATCCGCTACTTCGATACCGCGCCCCTCTACGGTTCGGGCGTTTCGGAGCGGCGGCTAGGGATGGCCCTCAAAGGCGTCCCTCGGGATCAGTTTGTCCTGCAGACAAAAGTCGGGCGACTGGTACAGCCGGACGGTTCTATCCGTTTCGACTACAGCCGGGACGGGGTGTTGCGCTGCCTGGAGGAGAGCCTGGAACGCTTGCAGATGGACCGGGTAGACGTTCTGCTGGTACACGACCCGGACTCATTGAAGGAGGAAGAAGGCTATCGTCAGGCCCTCAACGAAGCCTTCCCCGCCCTCATCGAACTGCGGGAGCAGGGGGTGATCGCCGCGCTGGGCGCGGGGATGAACCAGTGGCAGATGGAATACGAGTTTGCCAAACATTCGGACCCCAACATTTTCTTGCTGGCCGGGCGTTATACACTCCTGGAACAGACCAGCCTGGAATTTCTCGACTACTGCCAGAAGCGGCAGATCAGCGTCGTCTTGGGCGGGGTCTACAACAGCGGCATTCTGGTCACGGGTCCAGTCCCCGGCGCGAAGTTCAACTATCGGGACGCGCCGGAGTCGATTCTGGAAAAGAGCCGGCGCATCAAAGCCATCACAGACCGCTACGGCGTCCCCCTGCACGTAGCCGCCCAGCACTTCGCCCGCAGCCACCCGGCCATCAGCGGGCTGATCATCGGCACTGTCGCACCCAGCGAAGCCGATGACAACCGGGCCATCTGGGACACAGAAATCCCCAGCCAGCTTTGGGCAGACATTCGGGCCGCGGGGCTGGTGGAAGCCGGCGCGCCGATGCCGGGTTAAGGAGATTGGGGACTGGGGTCTGGGACAACACCCGATCCCCAGACCCCGATCCCCAATCCCCAGTCCCTATTCCTCTCTACACACATTCTCCAGGCGGCCAATCTTCTCGATCTCAATCGCCACTTTGTCCCCGTTTTTCATCCAAAGCTGGGGGGTGCGTCCCATCCCCACGCCGTGGGGCGTGCCGGTCAGGATCACATCGCCCGGCTCCAGCGTGAATGCCTGGGAGCAGTAGGAGACCAGTTCGGCCACGCCGAAAATCATCTCTTTCGTATTGCTTTCCTGCACCACCTGGCCGTTGAGGATGCAGCGGATGGCGAGGGATTGGGGGTCGCCGATTTCATCGGCGCTGACAAATCCGGGGCCGAGGGGGCAGAAGGTGTCCAGACTCTTACCCCGAATCCACTGACCGTCGCCCATCTGAATATCCCGCGCGCTGACGTCGTTGGCGCAGGTATAGCCCGCCACGTAGCCGAGCGCGTCGGCCTGGCTCACCCGACGGGCTGTCTTGCCAATGACCGCGGCCAGTTCCGCCTCGTAGTCCACCTCCTTCGACAGCGCCGGGGACCAGACAATCTCGTCATCGGGGTTGATGACGCTGCTGGTGAATTTGGTGAAGACGAGCGGACGGGGTGGGGGTGTGCTTTTTGTCTCCCGGATGTGGTCCATATAATTCAGCCCAATCGCCACAATTTTGCCCGGGCGACCCACCGGGTTGAGCAGCTTCACACTGCTGCGGGGAATGCTGCCGGTGATGTTGCCGCCCTTGCCGGCCAGCACATCGGCCCAGCTTGCGTCGGTTACGTCGATGTTATCGCCGTTGGCGATGCCGTACACCTCTTTGTCTGCCTGTTGAAATTTAAGCCATCTCATTCTGAAAGTGTCTCCTTGGGTAATTTGCCTGCTGCGATTGCCGCTTTGAAAAGAGAAATTGTATCAGCGACGCCCTGCTCCAGCGGAGTGAAGGGGATGTCACCCAGAATTTTGCGAAGTTCGCTGTCGTCAAAGCCCAGAGGGAAGGGCAGCACTGCCTCGGCGGTGGTGATGCGCCCGGCAGCGCTTGGCTCTGCGGCTTCGATGGCGGCTACCACTTCGCTCATATCCACAATCGATCCGGCCAGATTGTAAACGCCCGCGCCCTGAAAAGGTGTGCGTGCGGCCTGGATAAATGTCCTGGCTACGTCGTCTGCGTACTGAAAGCCGTTGACGCCCCGGAAGGAAATCTGATAGCTCTCGCCCCGGGCCGCGGCCAGCATCGCCTTTGTCGGCGTGGAGGTCATTCCCTGATCCCGGGCCGGGCCGTAGATTGTGTAGGGGCGCAGGGCGATGCTGGCGATGGCGTCATCCTGCCAATAGATGCGGGCCGTACCCTCGTTGGCCTGTTTGTAGACGCCGTAGTGGTTAAGGGGATGGAGATGGGCGTCGTTGCCGACCCTATCTTCCGCGTATTCGTCGGCGTAGCCATAGACGGCGATGCTGCTGGCGTAGACCACCTGCCGGATGCCCAATTGCTTGGCCGCCTCGAAGACATTAACCGTGCCCACCACATTGACCGCCGCGCCCAAAGGCGGGTTGGCCCGGCAAAAGGGGACTTGCAGCGCGGCCAGGTGGATGATGTGGGTGGAGCCGCTCTCCGCCATTGCCGCCCGCACGCCGTCGGTGTGGGTGATGTCGGCCTGGACAAAGCGGATCCGGGCCACCTCTTCCGGCTCCATCAGCAGTTCCAGACGGCTGCGGTTGCTGCCCAGATCAAAAATTGTAACGGATGCGCCGTCGCGCAGCAGGTTACGTGTCACCCACGCGCCGATGCAGCCCAGCGCGCCGGTGAGAAAGAATCGTTCGTCGCTCATTGCACCTCCCAGGGGATTGAATGTCAAAGGAATGTGGTTCGCTCTCTATTGTGCCAAACGACGGGAAATTATGCACGTTGGGGAGATGGTGTTGGACGACAACAGTTCTCCATATGACGGGTAGCGCCACGGGGAGAAAAATTTTGTATACACGGATCGAAAGGAACACAGATTTCACCTGATCCGTGTTCTCTTTTATCCGTGTATACGCGCCTATTTTCAGGGCAGATGACGCAGATTTTCGCAGATTGAATCCGTGTGAATCCGTTCTTTCCGTGCCCATCCGTGTTCTATTTTCACATCAGTTGTACACGAGGGAACACACCCATAATCAATGAAAATCAGAACGCAGATTGCGCAGATTTTCGCAGATTGAATCCGTGCGAATCTGTTCTTTCCGTGTCCATCCGTGTTCCATTTTCAGAACAGACCGCGGACCGTATTGGCCGTCTGCGGTCCGCGGTCTGCCGTCTTTTTCTACCTCCTGCAAAAACTGTGTTCGCCGTTTGACATCCGCTCTGCCCTGTGCTATTCTTGCTGCCATCCGCTAATTGCTGGATATTTGAATCGTGGAGCTTTCGATGATTTTGCGTTCTTCCTCCGAAATATCAATCGAACCCAATCAGACGCTTCGCCAGCGCGAAGATGTCGCTTTGTTGCCCATCGCCCTGTTGAATGGTCCCACAGCCGACGAAATGTTGTTTTCCATGAACCTGCGCCAAGACTGGCGCGGGTTTTCTTTTGGCAACTTTTGGTTTGGCTATTATTTTGGAAGCATTCACTCGTCTCCACAGACAGGGGAGCGCTGGGCCTTGTAGTAGTACACAACAAGTTCACAGACGCACCGAGAGCGTGGAGATTTGTCTCCACGCTCTTTTTTTATGCCCGCAGGTCGGACTGTCAGTCCGACCTACAAATCACATCATACGAGAGGAAACTGGCGATGATCTGTCGAGGCGTGCGTGGAGCCACAACTGTGGATGAGGACAAACCCGAAGCGATTCTGCGGGCCACCCGCGAACTTCTGGCGCTGATGATTCAGGTCAACGGCATCCGCTCGGAGGATGTGACGAGCGTTATCTTCACCACCACACGGGATGTGGTCTCCCAATACCCGGCCCTGGCTGCCCGCCAGTTGGGCTGGCTGGATGTGCCGCTCCTGTGCAGCCACGAGATGGAAGTTCCCGGCAGCCTGCCCCTCTGCATCCGCATTCTGCTGCACTGGAACACAGACCTGGCCCAGAACGAAATCCAGCACATCTATCTGGGCGAGGCCCAGTCCCTGCGCCCGGACAAATCCATCACCGAAGAGGTGGATATGGCCGAGTTGCAGCGCTGGATCGACGAGCAGATGGAGAGATGGCGGGTGGAGAGGTAAGAGTCGCGTAGCCCAAGTGTCGATCTCCGTTAGCGAAACGTGAAGCGTGAAACGTGAGATCACCCGGTCCAACTCACGTTTTACGTTTCACGTTTCCTATACGACAAAAGACTCATCTGACCGTTCACATTCTCGACGAAGGAGCCTTCCCATGACAACCGTCGCATTTCAGGGCGAACACGGCGCTTATTCCGAAGAGGCCATCCGCTCCCATTTTGGGCAGTCGGTGGAGACTTTGCCCTGCCACGCCTTCGAGAATATCTTTGACGCGGTGGAGAAGGGCACGGCCACCTTTGGCGCGGTGCCCGTGGAGAACAGTCTGGCGGGCAGCATCAACAAAGCCTATGACCTGCTGCTGGAACACGACCTGAAAGTTCACGGGGAGATTTCCCTGCGGGTGCGCCACAACCTGCTCACCCTGCCGGGCAACGCCGACAAAATCGTCCAGGTGCGCAGCCACCCCCAGGCCCTGGCCCAGTGCGAGGGTTTTCTCAACCGCCACGGCTACAAAGCCATCCCCTGGTATGACACCGCGGGCAGCGCCAAAGAACTGGCAGAAAAGCCCGAACCCAATATCGGTGTCATTGCCAGCCGCCTGGCCGGCGAAATCTACGGGCTGGAGACTGTGCAATCCGGCATCGAAGACCTGCAACACAACTACACCCGCTTCTTTATTATCGGCAAGGGCGAGGCGGAACGAACGGAGAACGCCAAAACGTCCCTGGTCTTTGCCACGCCCCACAGCCCGGGCGCGCTCCACGGCTGTCTAGGCGAATTTGCCCAGCGGGGCATCAATCTGATGAAGATCGAGAGCCGCCCGAGGCGCAACCGGCCCTGGCAATACGTCTTCTATCTGGATTTTGCAGGCCACTGGCAGGACGCCGACTGCGGCGCGGCCCTGCTCGGATTGCTCAACCGGGCCGCCTTTGTCAAACTGCTGGGCAGCTTCCCGCCAGCGCCAGCACCCCAAGAGGACGAGGGGACAGTGCAGGCGGCGGTGTTACAGATTTAGAGAAAATGGGATGATGAGATGATGTGGCAGTCTCTCGTCCAGAAGCGCGAAACGTAAAACGTGAGGGTACGCCACTACTCTCACGCCTCACGTTTCGTCAGGTTCGCAGCTCATAATTCGCAACTCGCAACTCGCAACTTTTATCACACGGAGGAAACCCCAATGGTCGTCGTTATGAAACCCGGAGCCAGCGCAGGCGAGACCGCTGCGGTCATCGAAAGGGCCGAAGCAGTAGGCGTCAGCACCCACCCCATCTACGGCAAAGAACATACGGTCATCGCACTCATCGGCGATCTGACCAAAATTGATCGGGATGTATTCAATGCGATGGCTGGCGTGCAGAACACTGTGCGTATTCAGGAGCCGTACAAATTAGCCGCCAGCACCTCCCATCCTGGCAAAACCACCATCGATGTAGGCGGCGTTATTATCGGTGGGTCAGAGGTGGTGGTGATGGCCGGGCCATGCAGTGTGGAGAGCCGGGAACAGGTGTTGGAGACCGCCTGGGCAGTCAAAGAAGCGGGCGCCACAATCCTGCGCGGCGGGGCCTTCAAACCCCGCACCAGCCCTTACAGCTTCCAGGGGATGGGCGAAGCGGGTCTGAAAATTCTGGCCGAAGCTCGCGAACAGACTGGTCTGCCTATCATTACCGAAGTGATGACGGTCGAGACTGTCGATTTGGTCTGCGATTACGCCGACATTTTGCAGATCGGCGCACGCAATATGCAAAACTACGGCCTGCTCCACGCCGTGGGCAAAGCGCGCAAACCGGTGATGCTCAAGCGGGGTATCAGCGGCGAAATCAAAGAGTTGCTGATGTGTGCCGAGTACATTCTGAGCAATGGCAATCAGCAGGTGATGCTCTGCGAGCGGGGTATCCGCACCTACGAGACCGCCACCCGCAACACCTTCGACCTCAACGCCGTGCCTGTGTTGCAAAAGCTGAGCCACCTGCCCGTCGTGGCGGATCCCTCCCACGGAACCGGCGCGCGGGATTTGGTAGGGCCGATGTCCCGCGCTGCTGTGGCCGCGGGAGCCGACGCACTGATTCTGGAAGTCCACCCGGACCCGGACAGGGCCGAGAGCGACGGCGCGCAGAGTCTGCGCCTGGAACAGTTCGCCGAGTTGATGGGCCAGTTGCGGCTGATCGCCGGCGCAGTCGGCAGGTCGATTGCGGTGCAGCCGGAGGCGGCAGTGGGCAATGGTCGGGTGAAGGAAGCGGTGTTGGCGTAAATGAGGAGTGAAACGTGAAACGTGAGATCGTCGTCTGATCTCACGTTTCACGTTTCACTCGCTACAGAAGAGCAATCCCAGTCAGAACACTTTCCCAAACGAAAGGACTTATCAATGATTATCGTCATGAAACAGGGCGCAGCGCCCCAGGAAATCGAAGCGGTTGTCAAGCGTGTGGAAGAGCTGGGCTACAAAGTCCACCTGAGCCGGGGCGAGGCCCGCACGATTGTGGGCGTCATCGGCGCCGACGACTACCTGCTCAACCAGGACACCTTTGAAGTGCTGGACGGGGTGGAAAAGACCGTGCGCATTATGCAGCCCTACCGCCTGGCCAGCCGGGACTTCACCGGTGCGGCCTCGGAGATTCCCGCCGGACCCAATGCGCTCATCGGTGGCAAAAAGATTGTGGTGATGGCGGGTCCGTGCAGCGTGGAGAGCCGGGAGCAGATTTTGGAGACCGCCCACGCTATCAAAGAGGCCGGTGCGACTGTCCTGCGCGGGGGCGCGTTCAAACCCCGCAGCAGCCCCTACAGCTTTCAGGGATTGGGCGAAGAAGGGCTGAAGTTCCTGGCCGAAGCCCGGGAGCAGACCGGCCTGTCCATCATCACCGAAGTGATGAGCACAGACGATATCGAACTGATCGGCGAATACACCGACATCTTCCAGGTGGGGGCGCGCAACAACCAGAACTACTCGCTGCTCAAAGCCCTGGGCAAAACCAATAAGCCGGTCTTTCTGAAACGGGGCATCAGTGGCACAATTCAGGAGTTACTGATGGGCGCCGAGTACATTCTGAGCGGCGGCAATATGCAGGTGATGGTCTGCGAGCGGGGCATCCGCACCTACGAGACCGCCACCCGCAACACCTTCGATATCAACGCCATCCCGTTGCTCAAAGGTCTCACCCACCTGCCCGTCGTGGCCGACCCGGCCCACGGCACCGGCCAGTGGGAACTGGTGGCCCCGGTCGCCAAAGCAGCCGTGGCCGCCGGCGCGGATGCGCTGATGATCGAAGTCCACCCCAACCCCAGCAAAGCCTGGAGCGACGGCGCGCAAAGCCTGACGCCGGAGCGCTTCAGTCAACTGATGAAGGAACTGAAGCCGATTGCCGAGGCTGTAGGGCGGGGTATCTAACCGCTTTTGTTGGGTTCTCCCGACGCTCATTGGACTGTAGGTAATGCTTCCTTGCCGGGAGAACCCAACCTACGGTGACTGCTAGACTAGCGCCGGTTGAGCGGTGTCCTGAGTTCATCGAAGGGTAGGCGGGGGCTGTTTCCCGCCGTATCGAAACCAAGCGGGTCGACGAAGAATCAACTTATCACCCGTTCGCTTGGTTTCGATACGCCTCGAAGACTCGGCTACTCAACCAGCGCTCACTAGCGAGGCGTGTTATGTCTCACAAGCTCAACATCGTCATTGAGAAAGATGAGTACGGCTACTACGCCTACGTGCCGGAACTGGAAGGTTGCCAAAGCCAGGGCGATACGCTCGAAGAAGTGACGGCGAATATCCAAGAGGCCATCGCTGTCTATCCTGACTCTTTGCCTGTGGATGATCCGCTCTTATCCGCCCTTTCCGCGGCATCCGCGTTCCATTCTTAAATCCGTGAAAATCCTTTGCATCCGTTCCAATCCGTCTCCTTCCCTTGAGATGTTTCAATGACCAAACGACTTTCCGACTGCCGCGTCACCGTCGTCGGCCTGGGGCTGATGGGCGCGAGCCTGTGTATGGACCTGGTGCAGGGCAAGCTCTGCCGGGAAGTGCGCGGGGTGGCCCGGCGCAGTGAAACCGCCCTTTCCGCCTTCTTCGAGAACGCGGTGGATCAGGCCACAACCGATCTGCAAACCGGTGTGGCCGGCGCGGATATTGTCATCCTGGCCACACCTGTGCGCACGATTGTGGATATGCTGGCGGAGGTCGGCCCCCTGCTCTGGCCGGGCGCTCTGGTGATGGATATGGGCAGCACAAAGGGCGACATCTGCGACGCGATGGCGGAACTGCCCCACCACATCCAGCCCATCGGCGGCCACCCGATGACCGGCAAAGAGACCGCCGGTTACGAAGCCGCCGAGCCGGGTCTGTACAAAGGCGCGACGTGGGTGTTGACACCTCTGCCCCGCACCAGCCAGGAGACAGTCGATCTCTCCCTGGAACTGGTGCGGGCTGTGGGCGCAAAGCCGGTGGTGCTGGAACCCCGCCGCCACGACAAACTGGTAGCCGCCATCAGCCATCTGCCCTTCCTCCTGGCCAGCGCCCTCGTCCACACAGTGGATCAGACGGGCGTAGACGATCCGACGGTCTGGCGGCTGGCCGCGGGCGGCTTTCGGGATACCAGCCGGGTGGCGGCCAGCGATACCCGGATGTTTATGGATATTCTGATGACCAACCGGGAGGCAGTCCTGGCCCAGTTGGACACGCTGGACACACAACTGCACAAATTGCGCGAGATGCTTGCCAACGATGCCGAAGCTGACCTGCGCGCCAAATTGACCCACTCACAGAGACTACGCGCGGAGTGGAAAAAATAGGGACTGGGGATTGGGGATCGGAGACTGGGATCGTCCAGTCCCCAGTCCCCAATCCCCAATCCCCAATCCCTGGAAACCCTATGGCAAACCAACTCATCATCCACAGCGGACATCCTCTCATCGGCCAGTGCCGGGTACCCGGCGACAAATCCATCAGCCACCGGGCAGTCATCTTCGGCTCTCTTGCCGAGGGGCGCACCCGCATCCGCAACTTTCTCAACGGCCACGACTGCTTTGCCACCGTCGCTGTCATGCGTGCCCTGGGCGTGCGCATCGACGAGCGCTCGGCCACCGAACTGGTGGTCAACGGCGTGGGGCTGAACGGTCTGCAAGAGCCGGAGGATGTGTTGGACTGCGCCAACAGCGGCACAACCATCCGCCTGATGACCGGTCTGCTGGCCGGACAGCCCTTCGCCTCGGTCCTCACCGGAACGGATCAGATTCGGCGCAGGCCAATGGGCCGCATCGTCGCCCCCCTGCGTCAGATGGGCGCACGCATCACTGGCCGACAGGAGGGCAGACTGGCCCCCCTTTCCATCGCGCCGGCGGAACTGCAAGCCATCGAATACGATATGCCGGTTGCCAGCGCCCAGGTGAAAAGCTGTGTGCTGCTGGCTGGCCTCTTTGCCCACGGCCTGACGATCATCCGCGAACCCGGCCCGGCCCGGGACCACACCGAGCGGATGCTGATTTCGATGGGCGCGCCGATTGAGGTGCTGGGCAGCACTATCCACGGCGAACGCCCCCAACGACCGCTCAAACCCCTGGACATTACCGTACCCGGCGATATCTCCTCCGCCGCCTTTCTGCTGGCCGCGGGTGCGCTCACGCCCGGCAGCAACCTGACCATCGCTGACGTGGGCATCAATCCCACCCGCATCGGCATTGTGGACGCCCTGGCTGAAATGGGCGCGGCCATCCAATACAAAAGTAGGACGGAGCAGGGGGGCGAACCGACCGCCAATCTGGTGGTGACCACCAGCGAACTGCGGGGCACGACTTTTGGCGGCGAGCAGATCGTCACAATGATCGACGAACTGCCCACCCTGGCCGTCGTGGCTACCCAGGCCGTGGGCCGCACAATCATCCGGGACGCGGCGGAACTGCGGGTGAAAGAGGTGGACCGCATCGAGGCCACTGTGACCGAACTCAAAAAGATGGGGGCGCGCATCACCGGCACAGCCGACGGCTTCGTCATCGACGGCCCCACCCCCCTCCACGGCGCGGTGGTGGACAGCCACGGGGACCATCGCCTGGCCATGGCCTGGACAGTCGCTGGCTTAATTGCCAAAGGCAGCACAACCATCTACAATGCCCACGTCACGGCAGATAGTTTTCCTGGATTTGAGATGACGTTGCGGGCGCTGGGCGCAGAGATTGAGGAGATTGGGGATTAGGGATAGGGGACTGGGGATCGGGGATAGGGAATGCACCCAGTCCCTAGTCCCCGATCCCCAGTCTCTAGCCACACACCAAATGACAGATGAGCATAACCAATGACCCAACCAACTGATCCTCTCCCCACCGACATCACCGCCAGTACGACGCTCGTCGGGCTGATCGGCTGGCCCATCAGCCACAGCGTCAGCCCGGTGATGCACAACGCGGCCTTTGCCGAGCTGCGCATGAACTGGCGCTATGTCCCCCTGCCCGTACGCCCGGAACGCATAGGCGAAGCCGTGGCTGGCGTGCGTGCCCTGGGACTGCGCGGTGTCAATGTGACCGTCCCCCACAAGCAGGCGGTGATGCCCTTTCTGGACCGCTGGTCGCCGGCCGCGGCGGCGATTGGCGCGGTCAACACAATACTTGTGGGCGAAGATGGGGAACTGTTGGGCGACAACACCGACGCGGCCGGTTTTGTGACTGATCTGCGGGCCAACGGCGTGGACCCCGCGGGCCAGCGAGTGGTCGTCGTCGGCGCGGGCGGGTCGGCACGGGCGATTGTCTACGGGCTGGCGGAGGCGGGCTGTGGCTCGCTGGTGCTGCTCAACCGCACGCTCGACAAAGCCGAAAGTCTGCTGGCGTCTATGCGGGAAATCTTCCCGGATGTGCCTATGACGGCCCGGCCCTTTCCCGACGGCGTGGCCGAGAGCGCGTCCGAGGCCGATCTGATCGTCAATTGCACATCTCTGGGAATGTCGCCCAATCTGGAAGGGCTGCCCTGGGACGAGGACGTAGAATTCCACGCGGGCCAAACGGTCTACGATCTGGTCTACAACCCGGCGGTCACCCGGCTGCTCCAGCTCGCCAGCGTAGACGGCGCAACGGTCATCGGCGGGCTGGGGATGCTCATCCACCAGGGCGCGATTGCCTTTGAACGCTGGACGGGGGAGGCAGCGCCGGTGGATGTGATGCAGCGGGCGGTGAATGTGGTTTTTGATAGGTGAGATGATGGGATGCTGAGATGATGGGGTCAGTGAGCGCTGATTGAGTAGCCGAGTCTTCGAGGCGTATCGCTTGTACTGAGCCTGTCGAAGTGAAATCAAGCGAACGGGTACTCACAAAAACTTTGTTGGCACTATAGCGAGTGCAGGCAAGAGGAGAAACCGAATGAACGGAAATGAAATCATTTTTCTGGTGCAGGATTCAATCGAAGGCGGTTACGAAGCCAAAGCGCTAGGATTTTCTATCTTCACCGAAGCCGACACAATCGATGAGTTGCGGGGAATGGTTCGGGATGCGGTTGCCTGCCACTTTGACGACGGAGAACGCCCATCTGCGAAATCTATTCTTCTCTGTTGATTGCCCAGTTGCCACTGTTTGACAGGTGAGAGGATAAGATGATGAGTGAACCGGAACCAGTAAGCGCTGATTGAGTAGCCGAGTCTTCGAGGCGTATCGCTTGTACTGAGCCTGTCGAAGTGAAATCAAGCGAGCGGGTGATGAGCCGATTCTTCCCACCCGCTTGGTTTCGATACGGCGGGAAACAGCACCCGCCTACTCAACCGGCGCTAGTCAAATTACGCAGCACGAAATACGCAACACGAACTGAGGAACCAATGACACCAACCAAACCCACCGCCCGCATCAACTACCGGGCACTTCCCGACGAGAACGGGCGCTTTGGCCCCTACGGTGGCAAGTATGTGCCCGAAACGCTGATGCCCGCGCTGGATGAACTGGAGGAAGCCTACCTCCAGGCCCGCAACGACCCGGACTTTATGGCCGAACTGGGCCGTTTGCAGCGGACATACGTGGGGCGACCTACCCCTATCAGCTATGCCCGCCGCCTGAGCGAGCATCTGGGCGGCGCGCAGATTTACCTGAAGCGGGAAGACCTGGCCCACTCCGGCGCGCACAAAATCAACAACGCCCTGGGCCAGGCCCTGCTGATGAAGCGCAAAATGGGCAAGAGCCGTATCGTCGCCGAGACCGGCGCGGGCCAGCACGGGGTCGCCACAGCCACCGCGGCCGCGCTCCTGGGCATCGAATGTGTGGTCTATATGGGCACAGTCGATATGGCCCGCCAGCAGCCGAATGTCTTCCGAATGCGCCTGCTCGGAACCGAAGTCCGGGGCGTGGAGGGCGGCTCCAAGACCCTCAAAGATGCCATCAACGAAGCTATCCGGGATTGGGTGACGAATGTGCGCACCACCCACTATCTGCTGGGCAGTGCGCTGGGGCCACACCCCTACCCGGCAATGGTGCGGGACTTCCAATCGGTCATCGGCCAGGAAGCGCTGGTGCAGATGCAGGACGGGGAGATCGGCCCCGGTCGCCTGCCCGATCTGATTGTGGCCTGTGTAGGGGGTGGCAGCAACGCCATCGGCGCCTTCCACCCCTTCCTGGAATACGAAAATGTGCGTCTGATCGGCGTGGAAGCCGGCGGTCGCGGCATTGAGAGCGGCGAGCACGCGGCCCGCTTTGCGGATCCCGAACTGGGGCGGCTGGGGGTGTTGCAGGGCACAATGAGCTATGTGATGCAGGACAGGGACGGCCAGATCGCCCTGACCCACTCCATCTCCGCCGGGCTGGACTACGCCAGCGTCGGCCCAGAGCACGCCTGGCTGCGGGATTTGGAGCGGGCCGAATACACCTATTGCACCGACGATCAGGCCCTGGAAGGCTTCAAAGCCCTCTGTCATTTCGAGGGGATTATCCCCGCATTGGAGAGTGCCCACGCCATCGGCCACGTACTGGAACTGGCCCCGACCCTGCCCAAGAATCAGGTGATTCTGGTCAATCTGAGCGGGCGGGGCGACAAAGATTTGGGTACAGTTATGTCCGTATTGGGGGAAGAACTATGAGCGGTGTCGAGCGGATTCAGCAGGTTTTTGCAGAACTGAAGGCCAAGAAACAGGCCGCCTTTATGCCCTATCACGCCATGGGCTATCCCACCCGGCAAAGGTCGTTGGAAGTGGTGGAAGCGCTCGCCCAGTCCGGCGCTGATCTCTTCGAGATCGGCATTCCCCACAGCGATCCCCTGGCCGACGGGCCGACGATTCAGGCGGCGACGGACGCGGCCATCCGCGGCGGCACAACAGTGGCCGACTGTCTGGCAATGATGCAGGAATTGCGGGCTGCCGGTGTCACACAGCCCTTCTGCGCGATGAGCTATTACAACCCGATTCTGGCCTATGGCGAAGAACGTTTTGTGCGGGATGCGGCCGCGGCGGGTGTGGACGGGCTGATTGTCCCCGATCTGCCGCCGGGGGAGTCTATGCGATTGGAGCCTGCTTGTCGGGAAGCAGGAATTGCTACCGTCTATATGTTGGCCCCCACCAGCACAGAAGCCCGCATCCGTGCGGTGACAGCCCACGCCACGGGCTTCATCTATCTGGTCAGCATCACCGGCATCACCGGGGAGCGCACCCAACTGCCGCCGGATTTGGTAAACTTTGTGCAACGGGTGCGCCGCCACACAGCCCTGCCCCTGGCTGTCGGCTTTGGTATCGGCAACCGGGCCCAGGCTGCGGAGGTGGCCGGGTTTGCTGACGGGGTGATTGTCGGCACAGCGGTGGTGCGGGCTGCCGGTTCGACGGACGGCGTGGAGGCCGTGCGGCGATTGGCAACGGAACTGGCAGCCGGCGCGCACAGCTAATCAAAAGGAGCTACTCTGGCATCGGATGCGGCGTGCCTGTTCTGAAAATAGAACACGGATGGACACGGCGGTGTCCTGAGCCTGTCGAAGGGAAAGAACGGATTCACACGGATAAAATCTGCGAAATCTGTGTAATCTGCGTTCTGTTCTGAAAATAGAACACGGATGGACACGGAAAGAACAGATTC
>JAHDWH010000074.1 GCA_023384455.1 Caldilineaceae bacterium
CAGAAATTCCTCATTCAATTGTAAAGATGCCAAGTGCCTAATTTGAACCATGCCCTATTTCCACGTGGACGAGAATCGTCTCCTTCTCGCCCGTCACCGTCTCCACCTCCGCCACCACATCCGTAATCCGCAACGTCTGTTCCGGCAGATTGATCACCAGCTCTTTGTCCAAAAAGTGCAGGGTGTCAAAATTTAGCTGCGCGGCCTCCTCGGCAAAGAAGATGCGCATAAAATTGGGCAGAAAGCGGTGAAAGAATTCCTTAAAAATGCGGTCGTGCCAGGTGGTGACTGGAGATTCGGTCTGTGCGGCCATCGCGCTCTTTCTCATTTCGGGTGTATACTAGGAAAAATCGAACGGTCCAACACGCAGCCAGCAGGGAGAAACCGGTGAACCCAGTAGATATTATTACAAAAAAACGGGATGGGGGCGAACACACAGCCACCGAATTATACTTTCTTGTCCGGGGAATGGTCAATGACGCCATCCCCGACTATCAACTGGCGGCCTGGGCTATGGCCGTCTTCTTTCGGGGGATGAGCGACGCCGAGGCCACCCAACTCACCCTGGCGATGGCGGAGAGCGGCGACACCCTGGACCTCCACGACGCGGTGGCGCCCGGTGTACTGATTGTAGACAAACATTCCAGCGGCGGCGTGGGCGACAAAACCACCCTGGCCGTGGGTCCGATTGTGGCTGCCTGCGGCCTGCCCGTGGGCAAAATGAGCGGGCGGGGACTCAGCTTCAGCGGGGGTACAATTGACAAATTGGAGAGCATCCGCGGCTGGTCGCCCGACCTGAGCGAAGAACGCTTTCGCCGTCAACTGCGGGAAATCGGGCTGGTCATCGCCGGGCAAACGGCTGATCTGGCCCCCGCCGACAAACGGCTCTACGCCCTGCGCGATGTGACCGGCACTGTGCCCAGCCTGCCCCTCATCGCCGCCAGTATTATGAGCAAAAAACTGGCCGCGGGCGCGGATGCGATTGTGCTGGATGTGAAATGTGGCCGGGGCGCGTTTATGGAAAAGCTGGACGACGCCCGGGCCCTGGCCCGGCTGATGGTTGCCATCGGCGCCGGCGCGGGGCGTAGCGTGACCGCACTGATTACGGGAATGGAGCAGCCGTTGGGCAACGCGGTGGGCAACGCGCTGGAAGTGCGCGAGGCCATCGCAACCCTGCACAGCCACGGCCCTGCAGATTTTCAGGCGCTGGTGGAACGGGTCTCGGCGGAGATGTTGCTCCTGGGCGATCCCGCCTGCCCCAGCCTGGATGGGGCCCGCCAGCAGGTGCAAAAAGCCATCGGGTCGGGCGCTGCCTTCGAGAAACTGGTGGCATTTGTGGCGACCCAGGGCGGCGATCCGGCACAGGTTTATCACCCGGAGCGGCTGCCCAGCGCACCGGTGCAGAGGACGCTTGTAGCGCAAAGCAGCGGTTACATCCACGCCATCGACGCGCGTGAGGTGGGGCTGGCTGTGGTGGAGATGGGCGGCGGGCGCAAGAAAAAGGGGGATGCTATCGATTTTGGCGTGGGCGCTGTCTGTCAGGCCAAAGTGGGGGCGCGGGTCAGTGCGGGCGACCCACTCTGCGCTGTCTATGCCGCAGATGAGGCCAGCGCATCCGTTGCGCTCTCCCGGCTGGGGGCGGCCTGGCGTGTGGAAGAAGGGACAGCGGATCCGCTGCCGGTGATTTTGGATCGGATTGTGGGCGGCTGATTTTACCTACCACTCCACCTGACGCCGTTCTTCCACCACACTTTTGTAAAGCTCGTAGGTGCGGGCGGCAATGTCCGACCAGCGGTAGAGCGTCTCGGCATTCTCCCGCGCTGTGGCCCGCCACTGGGCCGCCCGCTCTTCGTCTTCAAAGAGCACATCCACACCCCAGGCGATGCTCTGAGGGTTGTTGGCGATGACAGTCAGCCCGTTGTGCATGTGGTGGACGACTTCGCTCAGCCCACCCACATCACTGACGATCACATTGCAGCCCGCTGCCATTGCCTCCAGCGCCACAATCCCAAAAGGTTCGTAGAGGCTGGGAAAGACGGCAGCATCGACTGTATTGTACAGGCAATTGCGCGCCTCATCGGTGACAAAGCCCAGCAGTTCGACCGCCTGGCTGATGCCCAGTTCATCCACCAGCGACTGCATCTGTTCGGAATTTTTCCCCGCCACCAGCAGCCGCACATCCGGGAAGTGGCGCAAAATGTGGGGCATAGCCCGCAACAGCAGGGACAGCCCCTTCTCCGGTGTGATACGCCCTACAAAGAAAAGCAACCTCTCCCCGTTGGGCGCATAGCGCAGACGCAACCGGGCCACAACATCCGGCGCGCAGCCACGCAAAGGCGCGGGGTCGATGCCGTTGGCGATCACACTCGTCTTGTCCAGAGGGACGCCGAAATAGCCGCCCAATTCCCCTGCCATAAAACCGCTGCACACAATCACCCGCCACGCCTCAAAGCAGACCTCCCATTCGGTCTGGTTGATCAGCACGCTGGTCTGGTTGGGTACGTGGGATTGGTGGCGACCCCGCTCGGTGGCGTGAATCGTTACAACTAACGGCACTTTCCAGAAATGTTTCAGGGCAATGCCCGCGCTGGCGACCAACCAGTCGTGGACGTGGATCAGGTCATAGGGTGCGCTGGCAGCAAGCCTCAGCGCATAGGTTTCAAGTCTGCGATTGCCATCCACGACACTGTTGAAGAGATCGTTGGGCGCAAGAGGCGGCGTATCTACCCGGTGAATGGTGACATTGGGAGTAGCCTGTTCCAGGCGTGCGCCGCCAGCAGAACGGTTTGTAAGTACATCCAAATGAAATGCGGGGTTATCCAACAGGTTTTGGGAAAGAGCAGGGACCAGCTCGGCCACATGCTTGCCAATGCCACCCACCATATTGGGGGGGAATTCCCAGGTGATCATCAATACGCGCATATTTACACATCCAAACTCAGCGGTCCAATGCCAAAGATAGGCTACCGTCGTTGTGTACTATAAAGATGGCAGGTTGCCAGACGGTTGTGGTTGTCTCACCAGAAAGCCGGTGCAGAACATCGGCAGTCAACCGGTAGACGGTATAGGCGGCGGGTGTGTTGGGTAAATGGCCTGCGGCCCAGGCGGGATAGTCGTCGTCGATCCAGCCGACGACAAAGAGCGTGCCGAGCAGTGACTCCCCCACCCGCTGGCGAAAAGTCTCTGCACCAGCCCCATAGAGACCGAAGGGTGTCTCCGGCAGACGCTCCCACACCGCTTTGGCAAAGTCCGCGCCCGCTGCAGCATCCCCCAGCCAGAGAACTGTCTGGCCCGGCTGCACCTCATCCGCCTCGGCAACAGTCTCCGCACCCAGCCCAGACCAGTCGGGGGGAGTCGCCGCCAGAACCAGCCGTCGCCCTTCCCCTTCGGCAAAGCCACGGGCAGCGTTCACCGCTTCCCCTGCCCACGCCCGATTTCCGGCGGGGGCGTAGGGATGCCACCAATAGCTACCCTCAAAAAGCGACCCGCCCGAAAGAGCCTCCACCGCCCAATAGGGGCCGACGGCTGCCACCACCGACGGATCAGCCAGCACCTTTTGCCCGGCCCGCACAGCATCGCGTGAGCTATCCAACGCCAGGGGCAATACGTCCAGACCAGAATCCTCAATCGCCGCCCGCATCGCTGTCAGGGCGTCGTACCCCTCCTGGCGATAGACTCCTTCAAAGGGGGCAAGCAGCCCGATTTTCGCCACAGGCCGGGTGGAGGCGCAGGCGGAGAGGGCGAGGGCGAAAAGAAAAAAGAGAATAGTGAATGGTGAATAGCGAATGGCGAATGGCGAATGGAAGAGCCAACGCCCGTTCCCCGCCTTACGGATTGTAGCCATAAATCCGCAGATTCGCTTCGTGCTCGGCCAGGGTGCGGGCAAAGGCGTGGCGGCCATCCTCGCCGGTGGCGACAAAGAAGCAGTAGGTGCTTTCGGCGGGGTCGCGGGTGGCTTGGATGGCGCTGAGGCCGGGGCTGGCAATCGGGCCGGGGGGCAGGCCGGGATTCAGATAGGTGTTGTACGGACTGACAATCTGGCTGTACTCCTCCACACGCTGGGGTTTCCACCACCAGTTGCCCGCCACGCCCCGGGCATACTGCACAGTCGGGTCAGCCTGCAGATAAGTGCCGCCCACATCTGCGATGCAATTGCTGTTCAGTCGATTGATATAGACGCTGGCAATCAGCGGACGCTCGTCGGCCTGCACAGCCTCCCGCTCCACAATCGCGGCCAGATTGAGCAAATCCCGCCCGCTCAGCCCGCTGCCACCGCCGATCAGCCCGTCGCTGCCCACCTGGTCCTCAAAGTTGTTGAGAAAGGAGGCCAGAATCAACTCCGGCGTGCTGGCGCTGACCGGAAAACGGTAGGTGTCAGGAAAGAGAAAGCCTTCCAGGGAAGCTCCATCGGGCAGGGATTGGAGAAAATCGTAGTTCTCAAAGATGCTTAGATTGCGGGGTTGGCGCACCGCGCTCAGAAAACGCTCGCCGTCGATGACGTAATTCTCGGCCAGCCGTTCGGCAATCTCCTCGGCCCGCATCCCTTCGGGCACTGTGACCAGCACCTCCTCAAAGCGGGCCTCCTGCAATGCCTCGGCGATCTCCGGCATTGTCATCGTGTCGGCCAGCATAAAATTGCCCGCTTCCAGGCGGCGGTCCAGCCCCGTCACCCGCAGGTAGAGATTGAAAAGATCGGAATCGGTGATAAAGCCCTGATTTTGTAGACGAGCGGCCACAAAGCGGGCGGCATCGCCGGGAATAATTGTAAAGGGACGAGGGCGGGGGTCCACACCAGCGGGCTGGGAAAGCTCTTCTTCCCGCAGGCTCAGATTGAAGACAAGCACCTGCTTTTCGATATTCTCCGGCGTCAGCGCGTATTGACCGGCGCTGGGATCGATCAGCGCGTCGCTAAGCTGCTCCGTCGCCATCAACTGCTCGCCCAGATGGGCCTCGGCCACGGACCAGACGCTCCACAGCACGCCCAGCACCAGAGCCAGAAAACCAATCCGGGCCAGATTGGTCAGGATCAGATCAGCCCAAGACTTGGCCGGGGATTGATTCTGTTGGGCGCGCTGGCGTTTGCGCGCCTGTAAAAAAGATAGGGTTGATTTGTTCATTCTCTGTTTCTGCAATTCCTCGTCCGCAGAAACGTGAGGCGTGAAACGTGAGATCGTTCAGTGATCTCACGTTTCACGTTTCACGTTTCGCACTTGATTTATCTTCCACCTCGCGAGTGGATCACCTGGCCGGTAATCCACTCACCTTCGCCGCTGGCGAGAAAGCGTACCAGCCGGGCCGCGTCTGCGGGCGTGCCCAGGCGGCCAAAGGGGTTTTCCTGGGCCCAGAGCGTTTGCTGCTCCGCTGTCATCCAGCCCGTGTCCGTTGCGCCCGGATCGATGGCGTTGACGGTAATCCCTTTGGCCGCCACCGCCGCGCTGAGGGATAGGGTCAGGGCCTCGATGGCGCCTTTGGTTGCAATATAGGCCAGTTCATCCGGCATCGGCCCCACAGCCTGGCCGGACGAAAAGCTGATGATGCGTCCGCCCATTCCACCCGGATAGCGGCGCACAAACTCGGCGCAGAGCAGGGCCGTCCCCCGCAGATTGACCGCGTAATGGGCGTCCAGTTCCACCGCGCTCAGCGTCTCAATCGGCGTATGGGTCGAATGGGTGGCGTTGTTGACCAGAATGGAGACCGATCCCAGGGCTGCCTCCGCCGCGTCAAAGATGCGGGCGGGCGTGGCCGGGTCGGACAAATCGGCTTCGATTCCCACTGCCCGCACACCCAGCGACCGGGCATCGGCCAGGATGCTCTCGGCTTCCGCGTCCCGGCTGCCCCAGGCCATTGACGCGTCGTAGGGCCGCCACCAGGTGGTGAAAATATCCGCGCCCGCCTCGGCCAGGGCCGCCACAATCGCCGCGCCAATCCCGGCCCGGCGGCTGACACCGGTGATGAGGGCGGTTCGACCGGTCAGGGCGTATTGCGTATTTCGTATTGCGTAAGCCGCGATGCGATCCTGTGTCATATCATCTTTGTCGCGTGCGTTAGTTGCGGGATGCAGAGCGAGAGACCAGCGCCGGTTGAGCGGTGTCCTGAGCCTGTCGAAGGGTAGGCGGCTGCTGTTTGCCGCCGTATCGAAACCAAAGCGGGTGAGCCATCAGAATGGGTCGCCACGAAAACTCGTAGACCCGTTCGCTTTGGTTTCACTTCGACAGGCTCAGTACAAGCGATACGCCTCGAAGACTCGGCTACTCAACCGGCGCTCACTGGTCTGGACTGTCTGCAACGCTTGTGGCTTCGTTACCCTACGAAATACGGAATACGCAACCCTCACTTCTTCTCCAGCACAATCCCACCCCACCGCTCCCCTTCGCCCCGCTTGCGTGCGTCCAGGTAGCTGCGCAGGATGACCGCGGCGGCGTAGGCGTCTTCACCGATGGCCTGGGCCCGTTTGGGATCGTCGGCCATCATCTCCTGGGCGGCAAAGGAGCTGAGACGCTCGTCCCAGAAGATGACGGGCAAGGGTTCTTTGCGGGCCGTGCGCAGTGTACGGGCCAGACGCAGGGCCCAGGTCCGGGTCATCTTCGTCTGCTCGCTCTCGCTGCCATCCATCGAAAGGGGCAGACCGCAGACGACAGCTTCCGCCTCTTCCGCGGCCACAATTGCCACCAGCCGGTCGAAATCCTCCTGGCGGCTGCGACGCTGAATCACCGCCAGCGGGCGCACAGTAATCCCCAAGGGATCGCAGGTCGCCACGCCAATGCGGGCCAGCCCCACGTCCAAGGCGATGAGTTTGATGGGAGGGAGAGATGGCGGAACGCTCACACTTGGCTCTCCCCAGAAAAGATGAAACGTGAAACGTGAAAAAGGTCGGGTGATCTCACGTTTCACGCCTCCCGTTTCGGCCTACGCAATTCGCAATTCGCAACTCGCAATTCGCTATTCCCCCCGCGCCGCCTGGTCAAACTCCACCCGCACCTGAATGCGGCTGCCAAAGCGGGGCAGCGTGCCAAACCAGTCCGGGTCTATGTAAAATTCGGGCGGCTGTTGGAGAAGCCACTGCTCCTGCAAGAGCGCGTTGGCCTCTTCCATCGACAGCCCGGTTACAGCCGAGCGCAGTTCCCGGTTGTCGATGGGAATCACATAATTGCCCCTGCCCACAACCGTAAAACCTACCGTGCGCCCGATGACCGTGACGTTGGGATCCACCAAAAACTGGACGGAATCGGCCACCAGTTTGCCCCGTTCGGGCACAGCTTCTTGCAGCGCGGCCATTGCGATTGTGCGCGCCGTCTCCTGATCCACCGCCACGCCCTGCACCAGCACCCGCAGGGTCAGGCCGAGTACGTCGGCTGGCTCGTCGTTGAAGTGGTCAAAGAATTGGGCTACGGTAAAAGTCTGGATGGAGGATTCGGAGAGCCATTCGTTGGCCCGCAATTCTGGTTGCAGCCGGGCAAAGGCGTCGCTTTTGGCCTGGGTCTCCAACTGTGCCAGCAGTGTATCTTTGTCCACCTGTTTGACCACCCGCACCAGCGCAGACTGGCCGCCGCCGGTCGCGCCGGGATTGGTCACGCCCACCTGTGTGCGCAGCGCGCCGGAGACGGTTGTGATGGTGTTAGCCCGGGCATTGCCCTGCACCCCTTCCTCAATCGCTTCGATGCTGGCTGTGGCCTGGCTGCCCTGGGGCCCGGGAACGACTGTCTCCGAAGTGGTGCTAAAATCGTTGCGGTCGCCTGTGCTGGTCGAGACGATTGTGCCCGCCGGGATGCGCACCTCCCGATTGGTCTGGTTGGTAAAGACCACCTGGCCGACCGCTTTGCCCTGGGCTGCCTGCTCCGAGCCGCTGGTGGCAATCGTGCCGGTCAGTTCCACATACGTCTCCATCAGCCGTCCGGGGAGCAGCCGTCCCTGCACATCCACCGCGTCCACATCCGGGCTGGCGCTCAGGGTGACCGGGGCTTCCACCTGGCGCTGACCGGGGACGACAGTGACAGTGGCCGCAGGCAAGACGTAGACGGCAAAGGCGGCCAGCACGGCCAGCAAAAAGCCGCCGACCAGTGTATAGCCGATGAGCCGCAGCCAGAGGGGCGCGGGGCGGCGCCAGGCTTCGGCGGCCTGGATGCGGCGCTGGCGGCTGCGGTGCAGGCTGGGCCGGGCGGTGATGGCATCCCGGCCTTTGCCCGCGGCCTCGCCGCTGGCCGTGCGCCAGGCCGGTGGGTGGGGCAGACCCACGGCGGGCTGCCGGGGATCGACGGTAGGTAGGCTGGGGGTCATCCGCCAGGTGCGACCCGCCAGCCCAGACTCGCTGGCGTAGACGGGTATGCCCAACTGCTGGGCCGCCTGCCGGGTGGAGAGGTCGTGGGTGACGAGGGCGATCTGCTGATTGCGCGCCACGGCCTGCCGCTGGATCAGCCGCAGGCGAGGAATGCTGTTCAGTTCGCCCCAGCCCTTGGGCAGGACGACGGCCACTTGCTCGCCGTCTATGCGGGCCAGGCGGCGGCGCACGGCTTCGGCTGTGGCGTCGGGTTCGATGTGGAGAATTTCGGACAAATTGGTCACCAGATGATCTGCACCGGATAGCTCGAAAACGCACTATCGCGGGTAACTATTGGAATACCTTCGGCGATTGCCTGTGCGATGAGTAGGCGGTCGAACGGGTCCCGATGATAAAGTGGAAGTGTAGAAACTAAAGACAAGGCTGCGATATCTATCGCCCAAAGCTGGAAACGATTGTTCGTCAGTTCTCTGGGAATAATCTCGTCGAACGTTTGCTTCAGGTCAAGTTTTCCGATACTTGACTTTATGGCAATCTCCCAAAGAGTGGCAACACTCACCAAAACATCTACGCTGGGATCTTCGATAATTTTTAACGAGCGCGTACTCATTTCCGCTTCATTGGAAACAAACCAGAGAAAGGCGTGTGTATCCAAAAGAATACGCATTACATATACTCAGCGAAATCTTCTAAGGGGTCATCGAAATCGTCGGCCATATGAATCAGCCCTTTGGCACTACCCGGAACACGCGGTTTCCGCTCTCCGTTCAGTGCTTTGATTGCCGAGAACTTCACGACAGGCAGGTTATTTGACAGAACTACAATTTCCTCACCAGCAATTGCCTGTTGGATGAGTTGCAGAACATTTTTCTCAACTTCTTGCATTGTGACCTGAATCATCTGTCGCTCCTTTCGCACCCACTCATCTGCGCCGATAGGACGACGGCGCGTGTTGCAGCACAATTGCTTCGAGCATATCCAAATTTTGCAAATTGACGAAATAGTGACAATCGTCTACCAGTCGTTCCATATCCCGTTTACGCGCCAGCCAGCCGCCGCCGTCGATGAAGTTCACAAAGACGCGATTTGCATCTCCAATTTTGCCCCTTTGAGCGCCTTGCCCCAGGTCGGGAAGGTCTCCAGGAAAACGGCCAGTTCATATTGGCTTTGCCTGCGTACATCTTCTTGTGTGGGTAGTCTGCCCAGTTCCACCGATAGTTGACGCAATTCTAACTGCAACGCCTTTTTGGAAACGACCCGCGTCTCCTGACGAATGCTCTGACGCCGAACTTCCCCCTTTTCGTGAACCTGGGCAACTTTCTTGCGCATAATCTCCACATAATTGGGGTCCAAGTCCATCGCCACATAGCGGCGCTCCAATTGAAGCGCGGTGATTGGGGTTGTGCCCGCGCCGCCAAAGGCATCCAACACCACATCCCCCGGATTTGTGGAGAGGCGGATGATGCGCTCCATCAACGAATTGGGGAGCTGGCAAGGATGAATGTCCCGATCCCGCCGGTGTTTGATGCGGTGGGCATCCCACCAAATATCGTTCAGCGGCGCTTTGTCGTCGTCGCCTGCGGCCTTGCGCTGGCGAACACAGGAGGCGCGCAGACAGTAATGGCGGGCGTCGATAGGGCTGACCGACGGGTAATTGAAAGTAAAACCGGTCGGCTGTTTTGTGTAAAAGAGCAATGCGTAGTGCGCGGGCATAATTTTGCCACGAGGCTCTGACAGGGCATCCCAGACAATCCAATTCTGGAAATAGAGATGCTGGTTCAGAAAATGGGCGTGGTGCATGGCCCAGCGGGGCAGATTGAGTACAAAGAGCGAGCCGGTTGGCTTCAGAATCCGGGCATATTCTGCCAGCCAATCGTTGCACCATTCGATATATTTCTGGTCAGCCAATCCGTCGTCGTAGACCGAATAGGCTTTGTCCAGATTGTAGGGCGGGTCGGCAAAGACCAGATCGACCGATTCGTCGGGATACTGGCGCAGGATTTCGAGCGAATCCCCCTGGTGAATGACGTTGTAGAGGTTGTCCGGATCGATTTTTGGCGTGATGGGCTTCGGATGGTGGCCGTTGCGCCGCTGCAAAGAGAGCGGGAAATCCGGCAAAGTATATTGGACATAGGATTCAGCCAGACTGGACTGTTTCCAGGCCAGACCTTCTACGGGGCCGACAAAGCCGCTAATGGGAGATGGCCGACTCTCCACCAGCTTTTTGTCCGCTTCGTTCCTTTTCGCTGGAAGATCGAGCAGCCCAATCAAAATGTCAAAGAGTGGTTCGGAAATCTGGCTGTAATTGTCTGCCGTGGGAATGTCTTTGATGACATCCGAAACCACATAGCCATCGGGATTCATCAGATGGGCTTTCCCGCCCCAATCTTTCAACGAGCGTTCGCAGGCAGCGCAACTCTGATGGGGTAGTCGCACGCGGCCGATTTTGAAGTTGCGCCCTTTGCTGAAAAGCAACACCCCCGCGTGGACCGAAGGCAAAGGCTGGTTTTCGAGAGGAGTCGATTCAACGGCAAACCAATACTTAAAGGTCAGGTGCTTTTCCAGAAATACCCCGATCCCCGGCAAGACCCGGAGGATGCCCTGGACAAAAAGATTGCCGCCTTCCTTCAGAACGCGCACGGCTTCGTTCAAAAGGCAGTGCAAAGAAGGCGTATCGCTTGTGTCGAGCGCGCCAGTAATCAGAACCACAAAATCGAGGGACCCGGTCTCCTGGCTGGACAGTTCGTCCAATAATTCAATATGTGACGGGTAGGAGATATTCATACCGAAATCCAGTACAGAAAATACTTCACACAAACTCCAGAAAGTTGGGCGGCGCAAAAAGGCCACGTTTGCGCAGCGGCTTCGGTGCTTCTGTTTCACACATCCGGCGCAGTCGTTGCATCGATGCCGCTGCCTTCAGAAGATAACGCGACTGAAGAAGTGGTCCGACATCCTCTGTCCACGCTGGAGGATTCTGCCCACGGCGCAACGAAAGCATTTCAATCAGGGCCGCCGATGTGACCAAAATATCCCGGTCATCGGTGACTGGTTTTTCGATATGTGCCAGGACGAGTTTGGGATCGTAGTACTCTTGGACCAGTGTGCGTGCCAATAGACTGTCGTATTCCCAAACCGCTATAGCCAGTTCTTCAATTTTCGCTATAGAGCGACTCCCACAAATCCAGGAAGGCGTATTCTGCCTTCATCTCCAAACCGGGAACCAGCTATGGCTCCAAAGCTGTCCATACCTGTTCTCGCTTACCTGCAATTTCCTGCAAGAGACGAGTTGCGTCGGCGATATCGACATCATCTCGCCAGGCCGACAATTTCATCGCCAGCAGTTGTTCCACTGCAGCAGTTTTGACAACGATACCAGGCGAGGTCAGCACAGTCGGTCCACTGGACAAACCGGCCATAAATCCTTTCGCGCCGTCATTCAGCCAATCCGCAAGATGACCACATCCAAATCGCGCATAGACAGCCGCGCATTGTACAGGAGAACCATCGCAGCGCCGCCAACCAGAAGCAATTCTATTCGGATATTCTGCGCTTCCGCCAGTTCGCCCAACCGATCCAAAGCGCAGTTGATTTCAGTTCGAGAGAGCATTCCATTGCCCTTCTCATCAAATCGAGTCACGTCCGAAATCCAGTACCTATGCGCGTATGGGGCGGCTAACTCTATTGTGAAACAGCCAATCGAATCTGAAGGCTTGTGCCAACCGCTTCCGCATAGCGGCGGATGGTGGAAAGACGGACATCATCCGCATGATTTTCAATGCGGGAAATGGCAGATTTCTTGGTGCGCAATTTTTGAGCTACCTCGTCCTGGGTCAGTCCTGCGGCTTCCCGCGCCTGGCGCAAAATAACGCCAATTTTGAAATCAGCGTAGCCAATTGCATAATTTTCTGCGAATTCAGCATCGCGTTCAGCGCGTTGCTGAACATACCGCTTTACATCACTCATCGCTCTTCCTCCTTGCCAAATAGTCATTCTTGCGGCGAATCGCAAGCGCAATCTCTTGCGCAGGCGTCTTTTGCGTTTTCTTGGCAAAACCGTTTGTTAAAATCAGCAGCGTGCCGCCATCAAAGAAGCCCAACAACCTGAAAATATCATTTCCAAATTGAATGCGTACCTCCCAAGTCCCTTCGCTGTCAACCAATTTCTTGAAATATTGACGAGGAGCTGTCTCCATCTCCTCGACCAATTGCAATACCCACAGCACTTTCTGCGCCTGCTTGCCCGTCAAAGAGTCCAAAAACGTTTCAATTGGGCTTTGACCATTCGGGAGGCGGTAGAATTCTATTCTACGCATAGCTCTATGTTACCACAAATGTGAACTTTTGTGCGAAAAAACGCTACCCCTTCAGATTGCGTTCCACCCAGCCGGGGACAATGCCCAGGGCGTCGGCCAGCTTTTCCACATCCCGGCCACCGGCTTGGGCCATATTGGGACGCCCGCCGCCGCCGCCGCCCACAATTTTGGCCGCGTCCCGCACCAGATTGCCGGCGTGGATGCCCCGTTTCACCGCGTCTTCGGTGGCCGCGGCGATGAGCATCGGCTTCTCGTCGATGACCGCGCCCAGGACGACGACGCTGCTGCCCAGTTTGTCCCGGAACCAGTCGGTCATCTGGCGCAGGGTGTCCACATCCTCCACCTGCACCCGCTGGGCCAGGACAGCCAGTCCGTCCACCCGCTGCGCGTTTTCCAGCAACGACTGGCTCTCCAGCCGGGCCAGCTTGCCCCGCACTTCGTCGATCTCCTGCTGCAAGCGCCGGTTCTGATCCCGCAGGTGATCCACCGCCTCGCCCACTTCCTCCGGGCGCACCCGCAGCAGCCCGGCCACGCCGCCCAGCACAGCCAGCCGCGTCGCCATCAGCTCCTCCGCGCCCCGGCCTGTGACAGCCTCGATGCGGCGCACGCCAGAGGCGCTGCTGCCCTCGCTGGTGATGCGCAGGCTGCCGATCTCGGCGGTGCTGTCCACGTGGGTTCCGCCGCAGAGCTCTTTGCTGTAGTCGTCGCCCTCCGGGTCGCCGATAGAGACGATACGCACGGTATCGCCATACTTTTCGCCAAAGAGCGCCATTGCGCCCTCGGCTTTGGCCTGCTCCAGACCGGCCCAGCGGTCGCCCACCAGAAAGTTGGCGAGGATGGCTTCGTTGGCCGCGCCCTCGATGTCGGCCAGTTCTTGGCTGCTGATAGCCGCGGTGTGGGTAAAGTCGAAGCGCAGGCGATCCGGGGCCACCAGGGAGCCGGCCTGGTGGACGTGATCGCCCAGGCGGGCGCGCAGTTCCCGATGCAGGACGTGGGTGGCGGTGTGGTTGCGCATAATGTCCCAGCGCCGCTCTGTGTCGATGACCGCATAGGCCGGGTCGCCGGTCTGCACTGTGCCGTTGACCACCTCGCCGATGTGGACGATCAGCCCGGCAATGGGCCGCCGGGTGTCATCGACCCGCACAGCCCAGACCGGCTCGTCCATATCCTCCGGGAAGTAGTAGATGTCGCCGGTGTCGCTGACCTGACCGCCGCTCTCCACATAAAAGGGCGTCTGGGGCAGGACGATCTCCACCCGCTGGCCGAGGCT
Organism: Caldilineaceae bacterium; assembly: GCA_023384455.1. GTDB lineage: Bacteria > Chloroflexota > Anaerolineae > Caldilineales > Caldilineaceae > JACQGT01. Next base: position 13,861 of record JAHDWH010000074.1, read on the forward strand.
GGCGCTGGCCACGCTGGCCCCGTCCACCACCAGCCCGATGACTTTCGTGTCCACATCCGCCGCGCTCTCGTAGATGAGGGAGCGCACGCCGTTCTCGTCCAGACTGCCTTTGTCCTGCAACTCCTGGAAAAGCTGGCCGTAGACCGACAGGTCCGCGGGGAGCTGGGCAATGGCGCTGGCTTTGGAATCCTCCCGATCTTTCTTGCGCGCCGCCTGAAAACCCGCTTCGTCCACCGAAAAGCCCTGTTCCTGGGCCACGTCCCGGGTGATGTCCACAGGAAAGCCGTAGGTCCCCCACAGGCGGAAGGCCTCGTCGCCGGGGATGACTGTCTCGCCTTCCTCCCGCAGCCGCTCCATCAGTTCTTCCAGCCGGGCCAAACCGGTGTTGAGGGTGCGCTGGAAGCGTTCCTCCTCGGCGGTGACGGTCTGGAGGATGAAGTTCTGTTTGGCGGGCAGGTCGGTGTAGTGGCCGCCGTATTCGTCGATGACCGCCTGGCAGACTTCGGCCAGGAAGGGTTTTTCAAAACCGATGCGCTTGCCAAAGCGGGCCGCCCGGCGCAGGATCATCCGCAGCACATAATTGCGGCTCTCGTTGCCCGGCAGCACGCCGTCACCGATGAGAAAAGTCATGGCCCGGCTGTGGTCGGCGATAACCCGATAGCCTGTCAGATGCTCCTGGCGTTGGGCGTCGCTGTGGCCCAGTAGCTGTTGGATGCGGGCCATAATCGGCACAAAGGCGTCGGTGTCATAGTTGTTGTCCTTGCCCTGCAAAATCGAGGCCAGCCGTTCCAGACCCGCGCCTGTGTCTACACTGGGCTTGGGCAGAGGGATCAGTTCACCGCCCGCCACCTTCTGTTCGTACTGCATAAAGACGAGATTCCAGATTTCCAGATATTCGTCGTCTTTGTTCACGCCGTCGGGGACCTGCTTGTCCAGATCGCCCCAATAGAAGTGGATTTCTGAGCAGGGGCCGCAGGGGCCGACGTCGCCCATCGCCCACCAGTTGTCCTTTTTGCCAAAACGCAGCACCCGCTCCGGGGCCGCGCCCACCTGCTGCCAGAGTTGTTCGGCCTCGTCGTCGTCGGTGTAGACGGTGAACCAGAGACGTTCTGTGGGCAGGCCCATCTCCTCTACCAGCAGATGCCAGGCGAATTGGATGGCCTCTTTTTTGAAATAATCGCCAAAGGAGAAGTTGCCCAGCATCTCAAAAAATGTGTGGTGGCGGGGGCTGGGTCCCACATTTTCCAGATCGTTGTGCTTGCCGCTCACCCGCAGACATTTCTGGCTGGTGGTGGCCCGGTTGTAGTCCCGCTTCTCCAATCCCAGGAAGACGTCTTTGAACTGATTCATCCCGGCGTTGATAAAGAGCAGTGTCGGGTCGTCGGCGGGGACCAGATTGCTGCTGTCCACAATCGCGTGGTTCAGTTCGTGGAAATAGTCGAGAAAGAGTTGGCGAATCTCTTTGGTGGAGAGCTGTTTCATGGGCGGTCTCGCTTCCTGGGACGGGATCGGATTTTTTCTACCCCTAAGACACGAAGGCACAAAGAAGATAGAAAGACGGAATTGAATCCGTATAGTGTAGCAGGAATTGGCGAATTTTCAGAAAAGTTCCCCATGCGACTTCGTTGCGCCACGGGGGATGAAATTTTGTATACACGGATCGGAAGGAACACAGATTTTTATTAATCCGTGTTCTCTTTTATCCGTGTATACAAGCCTTTTTTCAGGGCAGAGGGGGCTGGGGATTGGGGACTGGGGATCGGGAATCCCCAATCCCTATTTCCCAACCTGTGGCAGATATATGCGGGGCAGATCGTCGGTGGGGATAGGCTGGGAGAGTCTCGTCCGATTGGCGGCTACCCAATCCCGGAAGGCGAGGCCGGTGGGTGTCAGCGCGCCGCTGGTGCTATCGTAGAGCCGGGTGTGGAGATTGGCGCCTTCGGCTGCGTAGTCCAGGCTGAACCAGAGCCAACGCTGCACCAGCCGACAGCCGTCGGCCACATAGCCCAGGCTGCAATCCCGTGCGTTGAGAAAGTAGTCAAAGGTTGCCAGCATAAAATTGACGACCGTCTGCCTGTCGTTGAAGCTCAGATTACAGACAAACTCCTCGCCGGTCCAGCGCCAGGCCGCGCAATGGCGGTAGAGCACGCCGTACTCGGAGACGATCAGCGGTTTTTCCTGCTGACCTCGCGCCGCCATCCAGCCGCGAAAGGCGCGAATCTGCTGATCGAAGAGGGCCAGATCGATATGCGTCCAGTCGCTCTCATACGTAGCCGCTCTGGGGTCGTTCGTGGCAATGCCGGGGGGAATGTCCGCGCCGTAGTCCTGGAATACCTCGCGCAGAATAAAATTGTGGATGTTCCAGACATCCACAGGCATATCCCCGCCGTACTGCTGGGCGTAGCTCTCCCACATCCGGTCCAGCCAGGCCAGACGCAGAGGGGTGGCCTGGATCAGCCCGCCGATGGCAACCTGCGCGCTGGGGTCCGCGGCTTTGATGGCCGTGTAAATGTCGTGATAGGCGGTGGCGTAGAGTTCGGGGAGCATCTCGTCCTGACCGCCCCGATACCAGTCCCGCCGGTCCATCTCATTGCCGATCAGCCAGAGGCTGCCCGGTTGGGCCTGGGCTACCGCGCCGATGTCGGTCAGAGAGGGCTTGACCTGATAGCTGTGGGGTTCGGCATAGGGGCAGGCGTCCCGGTTCCAGGCGTTTTCCGAGTTGAGGGGACAGGTCAAATTCTGGTGAACCCGCACGGTCTGGGCGAACTGGATTCCATCGGGTGTGACCGGTGCGCTGCTGGTACGCCAATTGTGATAGATGCCCGCGCCCAGAGAGCGGATGGCCGGGTTCATCAAATCGGCGTTTGTCGTGACGCCGTAGCCGATGCGCAGGGCAGGCGGTTGTTCATCGGCGGGTTGGCTGAAAAGGGGAGAGGTTCCCAGAAATAGCAGAAAAAGGAGAGGTAGAAAGCGCCAACGGTTCACGTTTGTCGTTCCTTTGCAGCGGCTCTTGCCTGAATGAGCAAATGGATCAATAATTCCTTGCAAAAGCGCAGGGTCTTTGTGGATAGAATGCGGGATATGACAGGTGATTGTCAAGAGGAAAAAGGAGTGAAATGATGACAGCCATCCACGTCCACAACCTCCACAAAACCTTCCAGACCAAACGCAAGGCCGCTGGCTTTGGCGGCAGTCTGCGCGCCCTGTGGAAGCCGGAATTGCACGCCGTCGAAGCCGTGCGCGAGATTTCCTTTCAGATGGAGCAGGGCGAACTCCTCGGCTTTATTGGCCCCAACGGCGCGGGCAAATCCACGACCATCAAAATCCTCACCGGCATTCTGCACCCCAGCGGCGGGGAGGCGTCGGTGCTGGGCTTTGTGCCCTGGCAGGAGCGGCAGAAGCTGGCCTATCAGATCGGCACTGTCTTCGGCCAGCGCCCCCAGCTCTGGTATCACCTGCCCGCGGTGGACACCTTCTACCTCTTCGGCAAAATCTACGAAATGGAAGAGGCCGAACTGCGGCGGCGTATCGGTTTTCTCTCCGAAGCCTTTGAGATCGAGCACCTGCTGGAAACCCCCGTGCGCAAGCTCAGCCTGGGCCAGCGGATGCGCTGCGAAGTGGCCGCGTCTCTGCTGCACAAGCCCCGGCTGCTCCTGCTGGACAAACCGTCGATTGGGCTGGATGTGGTGGCAAAGCAGCGCATCCGGGAGACGATCCGGCGGATGAACGAGGAGGAGGAGGTGGGCGTGCTGCTCACCAGCCACGACGCCGGGGACATCGAGGCCCTGTGCAAGCGGGTGATTATCATCAATCACGGGGAGATTATCTACCAGGACAAAGTATCCGCGCTCAAACGGCGCTACCTCACCTCCAAACAGGTGGATGTGCGCTACAGCGCCGCGCTGGCGCCGGGCTTTGCCATCCCCGGCGTGGAGATGCTGAAGATGGGGACTTTCGGGGCCAAGCTGCGCTTCGACGTGCGCGAGACGCCGGTGGAGCGGGTGATGGCAGCCCTGGCCGCCGCCGGCAGTCTGGTGGATGTGACGGTCTCGGACCCGTCCCTGGAAGAGGTGATTCGGACGATTTATGAGAGTTGATTTTATAGAGAGTTCGCGGTATACTTTTTGTTATACCATTGGTTGTACCTCTCCCGTACCTTAAAAGGAAACTCGAATGCCTGCTACCAAAACCGCAGTATCAATTGATAATACACTTTTTGAGAAAGCGGAGCAGATCGCTGCCGAACTCGATTTGTCGCGCAGCGGTCTATACGCGCTTGCCATCGGAGAGTTTGTGGGGCGCTACGAGACGAGAAGTATTCAACAGCAGATAAATGCTGTCCTGGCTGATGTGGATGACGAAGAAGATATGCGCTTTTTGAAGGCCGCACGAAATCACTTAGGCACTCTGCTCCCCACCGAATGGTAGGTGTATTAATGATCGAACAGGGCGATATTTATTGGGTTGATTTGCCAGAACCGGTTGGCGCAGAGTCAGGATTTCGCCATCCTTGCGTAGTTATCCAGAACAATGCGTACAATTTCACCCGACTTAAGACTGTCGTTGTCTGCATCCTCACCTCAAATATTCGGCTGGCAGATATGCCGGGAAATGTGTTGTTGCCTATGCATCAGACTGGCTTGCCGAAACCCAGCGTCGCCAACATTACCCAACTTCTGACAGTAGATCGTACTATCCTCGAAGATAAAACAGGCACACTTTCCAGCGAAAGTATTCATCAAATTTTTATGGGGATATTGGGTCTGACTGACCCGGCGAGATATGACTTCTGATGCAGTTTGTCCGTTCGACCACTCTTCGGCATTCCTTCCCCGCCACCAAATACTGGGCCATTCTGCGCACCCAATTGCAGAACAGCTTTGCCTATCCCCCACTGGGCCAAGATTCGCAACCAACTGGCGATTCGCTTTGAAGGTCGAAACCCAGCGGGTGGACGAAGAATCGGCTTATCGCCCGCTCCCTCTGGTTTCACTTCGACAGGCTCAGTACAAGCGATAGACCTCGCAGACTCGGCTACCCTTCGACCCTTCGACAAGCTCAGGACAGCGCAGGCTCGGGCGGCGTCCTGAGTTTATCGAAGGGACATCGCGCAACCGGCCCTCACTGGTCTGCTCTGCACACGGCCGCCTACGCCTGCACGTGATCCGGCAGGAGCGTCTCGGCATTGCGGATGGCGGGGAAGAGATAGCCGGAGAGGGCGACCAGCGCGGTGAGCAGCCCGGAGACGACGAGGAGCAGCCCCATCCCCGCGCCCGGGCCTGTGCCCACCAGCCAGCCAAAAGTGTTGGCCCAAGCGCCGCCGGGCTGCATAGCTGGCTCAAAAAGGCCATCAGCCAGGAAGCCGCCCAGCACCATCGACAGGGGCGCGGCGATCTGCGCGATCAGACGGCGCACGGCAAAGACCCGCCCCTGCACGTCCGGGTCCACCTTTGCCTGCCAGATGGCCTGGTTGGAGGCGTTGAGAATCTGCATAAAGAACATTTCGGCAAAGGCCCCGGCGATCCAGAAAGGCAGACTGCGCGCCCAGCCCAGTGTCACCATCCCCAGCAGCCCCCCGCCCATCATCCCCAGCAGCACGCCGTGAACCCGGCGTTTGGGTCCGCCCCAGGTGCTGAGCAGCAACCCGCCCACCAGCCCGCCCACGCCAAAGGCCGACTGCACGCTTCCCAAAACGACCGAATTGTCACCGGTGCGGGCCAGAATCAGCGGCGCGGCCAGGATCAACCCGGCTGTGCTGGCCAGGTTGACCCCGAAGAAGATCAGTTGCAGACCGAGCAGACTGGGCCGCCGGAAGATGTAGCGAAAGCCGTAGAGGGATTCTGTCCAGAGCGAACCCCGGCCCTCTTCCCCTGCGGCAGTGCGTTTGGGCTGGGGAATGTGGACGAAAAAGAGGACGCCGACGGCAAAAACAAAGGTGGCGATGTCGATGAGCATCACCCCGCCGATGCCGATTGTCACCAGCAGCAGACCGGCCAGGGCCGGCGCGACAATGCCCGACGCAGCTTCGGCCATACCGATCATCCCGCTGGCCCGGGTGTAATTTTCTTTGGTCAGCATTGTGCTGACCGCCGCGGAGTAGGCGGGGAACTGAAAAGACTCGAATATTCCCGCAAAGGCCCCGGCCACGTAGAGATGCCAGATTTGCAGATTGCCTGTGCTGTAAAGGAGCAGCACAACGATTGTCGAAAGGCCCGCGGCCAGATCGCTCGCCATCATCACCAGTTTGCGCGGCCAGCGGTCCACCAGCGCGCCGGCGATGGGGCTGAAGAGGACAATCGGCGCAAAGGAGAAGACGCCGACCAGGGCCAGCGCCGTGGCCGAGCCGGTAAGCTGCCAGGCCCAGATGGTCAGGGCAAAACGGGTCATGCCTGTACCCAGCATCGAGACCAGTTGGCCCAGCCAAATGATCACAAAAGCCCGCATCCCCGCCGGTCGTGTTACAGCGGTGGTTGTCATTTTTCAGGACTCACTTGCGCAAATGCGGCCAATTGGGCCAACTCTTTCACATAAATCGGGTGGAGCAGGCGGTTGGTCAGCCAGCCTGCGATTTTTCCCGCAATGCCGTCGCGCACGTCCGTTTCAGTGACAATCGTCACCTGGCATTGGTTACCCGGCCGGGGATCAACGACAAAGCTCGTCACAGCGCCGCTGTCGTTCGTCTCCACCAGCACCCGACCCGGTTCTGGTTCGCTGACAGTAGCCCGGAAGTGCTGCACTCGGCCCATCAACCGCATGGAAAAGGCGACAACCGTGCCTGCGCCCACGCCGCCCTCCACCACTTCGAGAGAAAGGAAGTAGGGTTTGGGCAGAATGTGGGGATGGCCGTCGCGATAGTCGGCAATGATCCCGTAGACTCTGTCGGCCGGTGCGGGAATTACAGCCGATGCGTTTATCCGATTGATTGCCATTGAAAACCCCCTATATGCTGTAAAGGGCGCTGATGGCGCAGAAACCACGGATTCACACGGATTTCTTCTGCGCCATCAGCGTCCTGCTCTGCGGCCCACCAGCCGGTTGCTGTTGCTCTTTGCCACCAATTGTAGCACTTCCACCTCCCGCTCGGTAAGTTGCTCCTCGGCGGGTGTGCGCATCCGCCCCAGCAGCCGGGAAGCCACCCCAGGGGTCAGGGCAGACTCACCTTTGGCCGCAGCGCGCACAGCCCGGAAGAGTTCCTGGCGAGACGCGTCTCTGAGCAGATAGCCCGTGACCCCGGCTTCCATGGCCCGCACAATATCGGCGTCGCTGTCGTAGGTGGTCAGGACGAGGACGTGGGTGGCAATTTTACGCTCCACAATCTGGCGGATGGCCCCCACTCCGTCGAGACCGGGCATACGCAAATCCATCAGCACCACATCCGGCTGTAACTGTGCGGCCAAACTCACGCCCTCATTGCCGCCATCCGTCTCGCCCGCCACCACAAAATCGGGCTGGCCGGAGAGTATCCCCCGCAACCCTTCCCGCACCACCGTAAGGTTATAAAACGAAGCGTTGACAGCGAACAAGACCCAGAGTACAATTCAGACAGGCACACATCGCACAGGGGCGATGCAGGCAATCAACGAGCAAAGACCCGGGAGGAGACACAAATGAGAGCCGCAGTCTGTTATGAATTTGGTAAACCATTGGTAATTGAAGAGGTGGCAATTGACCCACCCCAGGCGGGCGAAGTGTTGGTAAAGGTAGTCGCCTGTGCCATCTGCCACAGCGATGTGCATAAGATTCGGGGCGACTGGGGCGGCAAGCTGCCCACCGTGGCCGGCCACGAAGCGGCAGGTGTGGTAGAAACGGTCGGCCCAGGCGTGACACTGGTCCAGCCAGGTGACCACGTGATAATGTCCCTGCTGCGGGCGTGCGGGCGCTGCTTCTTCTGCAACCAGGGCCAGCCCCATCTGTGCAGCACGGAATTCGCCCTCACCAACGAATCCCGGCTGCACGCCGCGGATGGCAGCCCCATCGAGCAGGGCATCAAAGTGGCGGGCTTTGCCGAGTATGCGGTGGTGGACCAATCCCAACTGGTCTCGATCCCCAAAGATATACCCCTGGACAGCGCCAGCCTGCTGGCTTGTGGTGTTATTACTGGCCTGGGCGCGGTGGTCAACACAGCCAAAGTGGCTCCCGGCCAGAGTGTGGTTGTGATTGGCGCAGGTGGTGTGGGGTTGAATGCCATCCAGGGCGCGGCCCTGTCCGGTGGGCATCCGGTGATCGCCGTGGACCTGCTGGACAGCAAACTAGAATCTGCCCTGGAATTTGGGGCTACCCACGCGGTCAATGGCAGAGATGGCGAGGCTGTACTTGCCAAAGTCCAGAGCCTGACCGACGGACGGGGCGCGGATTTTGTCTTTATCACAGTGGGCAGCCCGGCTGCGGTTGCCCAGGGCATCACACTGACCCGGCGGGGTGGCGCGCTGGTGCTGGTCGGCATCCCAGACGACAAAGCTACCCATCCCCTGCCTCTGGCCCAGACCGTCTGGCGGGAGCAGCGGATTTTGGGCAGTTCTATGGGGTCAACCCGCCTGAGCACCCAAGTGCCCCAGTTGGTCTCTCTCTATTTGAGCGGGCGGCTGAAGTTGGATGAGTTGATTTCGGCCCGCTATCCCCTGGAACAGATCAACGAGGCCATCGCTTCTATGGAAAGCGGCCAGGCCCTGCGCAATGTGATTGTGCTCTAGCAGGTAACTGTTCAGCTACCCCAGCCTACCCCTCCCCATTCCAGGGAGGGAAGTGGAGCGACCCCTCCCCCACAGTGGGGGAGGTTGGGTGGGGGTGAGCCGTTACTCTAGCAGGTTGACCGCAGACCCCACCAACTGCCCCGTCCGCTGGCCTGCCGCGGACGGGGCAGCGTGCGTCAACGGGTGGGGAGGGGCAATTTCAGTTCGTCGATCACCTTTTGCAGGCGTCTTGTCCCCAATGCCGGGTGGGTAACATCCACTGGCCCGTAGAGGTCCAGGCGCTCCGGGATTCGTCCCCGGTCCAGGTCCGCGCGGATGATGACCGGCAGCAGGCGGAATTCCTCCCGCTTGACCTGCAAATTTTGGGTCATCTCATAGGCGAGCGTAGCTCTGGGATCGTCGAAATAGTCGTTGGAGAAGGCCAGCAGCACCCGTTTGGAGCGCAGCACAGCTTTTTCCATCTCCAAAAAGAGGGTCGGCCCCGGTCGTTCCACATCCCCCGAGACAGCAATCCGCTTGCGGTCGATGCCATTGGCCTCCAGTTTGGGTATAAACTGCTCCCACACCCACTCAATGTCCGCATCGCTCTCGGCGTAGCTGATGTAGACATCGTAGGCGAACTCTTCTTCTGTCACAGCGGCTGGGGGGGCAAGCTGTTTTTGCCCGCCTTTGAAGAAGGCCACAGGGAAGTTGTCCTCCAGATTGGCTTTGAAGCGGGGGTGCTGGTTGGGGTGTTGGGTGGTCACCCGGGGCTGTACATACTCATAGAGCCGGAAGACCCGCACAAATTCATCCTCGCCGGCCACGCCCCCGCGCAGCCCAGCCAGCAGATGTTTGGTAAAGAGGCTGTTCTCGTCGCCGGGCAGAATATAAGACTGCTCATCGGGCCGGGCCGAAGCCAGAATCGCCCGGCCTTTGCCCTGGGCCAGCCGGTCGTACATCCCCTGGGAAAAGCCTTTCGTCAGTCCATCCTCTGACGCCAGGGATTTTGCCTCGCCGATACCCCCGGCGTGGCAACAGTCCAGAATCACCAGCAGTTTGGCCGCGGGGATGGCATCCAGGGCCGCGCTGAAATCGCGGCCCGAGATTCCTGTGGTGGCAAGCTGGTCGAAACGGGCATCCACCGGCGCAATGTACTCCCCCCGCTGCTCGCCTTCTTCGATGCGTCCGCCGTGGCTGGAGAGATAGATGGTGACTGTAGAGCCGCCGTCGGTCTTCTGGGCCAGGGCGGCCAGGGCGGCGCGCAGGGCCGCGCCCGTGGCCTCGTCGTCCTGCAAGAGTGTCACATTCTGGGGGGGATAGGCGCAGCTTTGCGGATCGACAAGCGCTTTGAAAACGTCCCGGGAATCCTGCAACACACTGGCCGGAAGCTTACGTACGTACTGATAATTGGCTATTCCCACTACCAAACCGTGGGCGTTGTCAAGGGTAGGCATGGACTTTCTCCTTTGCGTAACAGAGTGCCAGATGGATGACCGGTTGCTACTGCTTTCAGGTGGTGCTATAATTTTGACAGGTTACGCCGGAATACTCAAATGTCCCAACTCTTTCAGGAGCTTCTGTGAACCCAATCGCTGCATTATACCGTCTACAGGAAATCGACACTACGTGGGACAAAATCCGGCGACGCATTCTGCAATTGCAGAAATTCTCGGGAGGCTCCCCCGAACTGGTTCGGGCCAGAGAGCGGGTTCAGGCCGTGGATGCGGAATTGCAGAAAACCAGGAAAGAGCAGCAGGACGCCGAGATGGAATCGGCCTCTCTCTCTGAACGCATAATAGAGTCTGACAAACTGCTGATGGGCGGACAGGTGCGCAGCCCGAAAGAGCTGGAAGCGCTCCAGTCCAACCTGGAGTCTATGCGCCGGCACAAAGGGGGGCTGGATGATCGCAGCGTCGAGGCGATGGTTAAAGCCGATGAAATAGCCCGACGTCTGGCAGAGCAGAGCAAAGAGTTGAATAGCCAGGAGAGCGAATGGCAGGCCAAAGAACAGGCGATTGAAGAAGAATTGGTCAAACGCAAGAAAGAGTATCTCTATCTCAAAACCCTGCGCGAGCAGGCCATTGCAACTATTGAGGGCAAACTGCTGGAGCAATACGAATATCTGCGTGGGCGCAAGAATGGGGTGGCAGTGGCTAAATTGGACAATGACACCTGTACCGCCTGTCATATGCAGGTGCCGGTGGGTGTCATCGCTCACGTGCGCCAGGGCGATGGGCTGGTCTCCTGCACCGCGTGTGGGCGCATCCTCTTTGCTGAATAGGCGTGTAGGTCGGACTGTTAGTCCGACCAGTTCGTTGTATCGCCGGTCGGACTAACAGTCCGACCTACGGTGGCAATTGAGATGAGTATTCCGCCCGCCAAAAGGCTGATTTCGGCCAATCTGTTTGTAGTGATTGGAGCGCTGACCCTTGTGGCAGCGCTTTTGCGTTTTTTTCTCATTGGCAGCAAAACCGTCTGGCTGGATGAAGCCTTTAGCATCTGGCTGGCCCGCCAGCCCCTCTGGGATATGTGGAGCTGGCTGATCCGCATCGATCAGCACCCCCCTCTTTACTATACCCTTCTGCACGGCTGGGTCTCCTTTTGGGGTGATCTGCAAGGCAGCGTGCGTATGCTCTCGGCCCTGTGCAGCAGCCTGGCCGTGCCCGTCTTCTATGCGGGGGTGCGCCGCCTGACCGACCGACCCAGCGCGCTCATCGCCGCTCTGATTCTGGCAATCTCCCCTTTTCACATCCGTTTTGCCCAGGAAGCCCGTATGTATGGCCTGCTCACCCTGGCCGTGGCGGTCGCGCTCTACTGTGTGGCGGTGATCCTGCAAGAACGGGACACGCCGCGCCGGGTCTGGTGGGGATTGGCAATCAGCCAGGCCGCGGTGATGTTGACCCACAACACCGCGACGGTCTATTTTCCCGTGGCGTTGAATCTGGCTGTGCTGTTAATTTTTTTCAACGCAAAGAGGCAAAGACGCAAAGAGGCGGATTCCGACGAAACAACCGCGTCTATCCCTTCTGATCCGCTCGAGCCGCGTCATCCCCGTTCTATTCTTCGTTCGGGATTCGGACGGCGCTGGTTGGCTTTTCAGAGCGTGGCGTTGCTGCTCTGGTCGCCCTGGGCCTGGCCTTTTGTCGTCCAGACTATCGGTGTGGATCGCCAGTTCTGGATTTGGCCCCCATCGGTGGGGACCGTATGGGAGACCTTCCACAATTTTAATTTCGCCTTTCTGCCCGGCGATCTGCCCTTGCAGGCCGGGTGGATGGCTCTCTATACGGGTCTGGTCCTGGTGGGCGTCTGGCATCTGCGCCGCTCCGCCGCCGCTGTCTGGTTATTCCTTTCGTTGCTTCTTGCGCCGCTGGCAATAGCTCTGCTTGTCAGCCTGCGCCGCCCCATCTTCTATGACCGCACGCTCATCTGGCTAACTTTGCCCTACTATGCACTGATGGCCGCAGGGATTCGGGCAATTGGCGAAGGATTGGGCAAGAAAAAAACGGAAACGCAGATTTCACAGATTGAAAAGATTGCGCAGAAAAAGAGTTCGTTTCAAAATCTGCGCAATCTGCGATTTCTGCGTTCTGATGCTGGCGTATGGATTCAGACTGGCCTGTTGGCACTGATGCTGGTTTTGAGCGGCCTGTCGTTGACCGGTTACTATTTCTGGTTTGAAAAAGAGGGCTGGGACAAAGCCGCAGCCTATGTGGCCGAGAATGCCCAGCCGGACGATCTGATCGTCTTCAACGCCACGTGGGTGCAGATTCCCTTTGAATACTACTACCGCCACTACGAACTGGATACGGAGTTGCGCGGGCTGCCTGTGGACCTCTTCGACCGGGGCGTGTTGGAGCCGCTGATGGCCGAGAGCGACATCCCCTATCTCCACGAATTGGTGGACGAGCGTCCCCGGCTCTGGCTGGTCTACTCCCACGACTGGTACACCGACTCCCGCCAGATCATCCCGCAGGAGATCGGGCGCTCCCTGCGCGAGACCAGCCGGGCGCGTTTCACCGGCCTGCAGGTGATCCGTTACGAGGCGCGGTGAGAAGGGGTATTGCGTATTGCATACGGTGGCGAAGCCACAGGACGTCACGGCCAGATCAGACCAGTGAGCGCCGGTTGAGTAGCCCGGAGTCTTCGGAGGGCGTAT
>JAHDWH010000411.1 GCA_023384455.1 Caldilineaceae bacterium
GTTTTGAAACCGCACTTTCACCCGAATAAGTGCGGTTGCAAACCGCACCTACTGCCCCTCCCCCTTCCAGGGAGGGAAGCGGATCGACTCCTCCCCCACAGTGGGGGAGGTTGGGTGGAGGTGAGCAGTTGCAACAAAGAGTACCTGTTCAGCCATCCCACCTACTGCCCCTCCCCCTTCCAGGGAGGGAAGCGGATCGACTCCTCTCCCAAAGTGGGGGAGGTTGGGTGGGGGTGAACAGGTGCCTTCCGGAAAGGGATCAAGCAGGTTGGGCAAGTGCAGCCAGCCTGTGACCCTTTCCCGGAAGAGATGACGGACGCCAGGAATTTGTCCTCTAAACCGTTTTTGTCTGGGTTGACCAAGCCCGGCTCAGATTGTATACTTCATGGAACGTGTGTATCTATACCGTATGTGTCTATACCGAATCGGTCCATTCCCCAATAAATTCTGACGAACCGAACCCCATCCCCCACGGAGACAATTTGCTATGACTACCCAAGTGAACCCCATCCCTATGCGGGCTGTGCCTGGCTACTATTCCAGCACAGAAGGCATTCAGATCGCCATCCAGACCAATTCCGACGCCAGCGACGAGGACTTACAGTTCTTCCAGCAGCTGGGCGTGGAGTGGGCAATGGTGGGCATCCGCAGCCAGGAGCTGCACAGCCTGGACTACTACAGGCATCTGGTCAAGCGCTTTGGCGACTTTGGCTTGAAAATCTACCGTATCACCAATTTGGGCGTCCACAATGTGCCGGAGATCACCCTCAACCTGCCAGGGCGGGATGCCAAAGTGGAGGAGTTCAAGCAGTTTATCCGCAACATCGGTGCAGCGGGCATCTATTACAACACCTACGCCCATATGGCAAACGGGATTTGGTCGTCCGAGCGGGTGGAAGGCCGGGGCGGGATGGATGCCCGTTCCCTGGATATTACCAATGCCAAAGGACACTGGGCCGGTCAAATTTTTGAAGGCGAACTGACCCACGGGCGGCGCTACAGCGAAGAAGAGCTGTGGGACAACTACGCGCATCTGATGCGGGAGATTGTGCCCGTGGCCGAAGAGGCTGGCGTGCGTATCGGTGTCCACCCGGACGATCCGCCCGTCTACGATCTGGGCGGCATTCCCCGCTGTATGTTTGGCAATTTTGCAGGCTATCAAAAGGCGATGGAGATCGCCGACAGCCCCAACATTGGCGTCTGCCTGTGTGTGGGCTGCTGGCTGGAAGGGGGCGAAAAGGGGATGGGCAATACCCCTGTGGATGCCATCAAACACTTTGCCGGGAAGGGGCAGTTGTTCAAAGTCCACTTTCGCAATGTGTCAAACCCTATGCCCGAGCCGTGGGTGGAAACCCTTATCGATAACGGCTATCAGGATATGCACCAGGTGATGCGCGCCCTGCGCGAGGTGAAGTTCGACGGATGCATCATTCCGGATCATATCCCGGCGATGTTGGGCGGCCCCCGGGTGGGTGCGGCCTATTCGATTGCCTATATGCGGGCGTTGGTGCAAGCGGTCAACAACGAATTCGGCGGACCCGCATAATTTCAGAAGTTCGACTTTTCGGAAAAAGTCGAACTTCTGAAGAATCGATAGACCGCAACGATTGCTCCCCGCCGGTCACGGACCGGCGGGCGGGTTACGGACTACGCCCAGAGCATTGGGATCCACTGAGAATAGACGAGGCTACTGTGAGCACAATTGGAATGAGCTTGGACGAACTCGACACACCCTTTCTTTGGGTGGATGTGGAACAACTGGACGCCAATATTCAGGCGATGGCCGCCTATTTTCGAGAGGCGGGGGTGAACTGGCGACCCCATACCAAAGGCATTAAGACCCCTGCCGTTGCCCATCGCATTCTCGCCGCCGGCGCGCTGGGCATCACCTGCGCCAAATTGGGCGAAGCTGAGGTGATGGCCGCGGCTGGCATACGCGAGATACTCATCGCCAATCAGGTGGTGGGCAAGCATAAATACCCCCGCTTGGCTGCGCTGCAACGTCAGGCCAATGTGCTGGCCGCGGTGGACAGCCCTGCCACCCTGGCCGGTCTGAGCCGCGCGGCCCAGGCTATCGGGGTTGTGATTCCCCTGCTGGTAGAGGTGGACGGGGGAATGAAGCGGGCCGGGGTTGCGCCGGGGGAAGCTACAGTTGCTCTAGCCCGCCAGGTGAACCAAACCCCGGGTCTGCATCTGGCCGGGCTGATGGCCTGGGAGGGGCATACCCTGGCCGTGGCGGAAGACGAACGAGCCGAAGCCATCCAAAAATCTGTGGGGCTGCTCGTCTCCAGCGCCGAGGCGTGTCGGGCGGCTGGCCTGCCTGTGGAGATTGTCAGTTGCGGGGGCAGTGGCACAATGACCGTCACCGCGCATCTGCCCGGTATCAGCGAAGTGCAGGCTGGGGGCGCTGTCTTTGGCGATGCCACCTATCAGCGCTGGCACGCACCTACCCAGCCCGCGCTCTTTGTGCGCACAGTCGTCACCAGCCGCCCCGCGCCGGATCGGATTATTGTGGATGCGGGCTGGAAGACCCTGCCCGGCTGGATTACGCCGCCTGTCCCCCTGGGCGTGGAGGATGTACGCAAGGTGGCCCTTTCCGCTGAACACGGCATTGTCACTCTGGGCAGCCCGAATGAGAGAGTGCGGGTGGGGGATTTTGTCGATTTTGTCGTGGGCTATGGGGACAATACCCTCTTTCTGCACGACGAACTTGTGGGGGTGCGTCAGGGGCGGGTGGAAGCTGTGTGGCCGGTGAGCGGGCGGGGAAAACTCAGGTAGGCTATTTTGCCGGGTAACTGCTCACCCCCACCCAACCTCCTCCCACTTTGGGGGAGGAGTCGCTCCAGTTCCCTCCCTGGAATGGGGTGGGGTAGGGTGGGGTGGCTGAACAGTCAGGTAACTGCTCACCCCCACCCAACCTCCCCCACTTTGGGGGAGGAGTCGATTCAG
>JAHDWH010000412.1 GCA_023384455.1 Caldilineaceae bacterium
TGGGTAGCCAACGCTACCCACTCTCTTTTTGTCTGCCGCCCTACCCCTCCCCATTCCAGAGAGGGAAGTGGATCGACTCCTCCCCCACTGTGGGTGGGGGAGGTTGGGAGGAGGAGAGCAGTTACTCCCAACCCTACTTTTGGCCTTTGTTTTTGCCTACTTTCGCAGGCTGTCTTTTCTCTTTGTCTGCTCTATTCTGTTTCTGCCGATGAAAATAAATGGAGCACAAAAAATATCCAGACGAAACCATCGGCCTGTTTCGGATTCCGTTCAATCTGCAAAGGAGCAAATGATGACATCCCCTACATTATCCCAAGCCCGTTCGTTCACCTGGAGCGGCCACAGCCTGCGCCGCATTGTAAGCACTCTGCTGATTACCCTCTCCCTGGCCGTGCTGTTGATCGCATCCCTGACCCCGGCCCTGGCCTACGACGAGGAGGGTATCCCCTTCTACGACCCCCTGACCCCCACCCACCCCCAAAATGCCGACCAGCAGGTGAGCAGCATCCATTTCGATCTGGTGGGCAGCCTGGCCCTGGCCGCGGGCTTTTCGGAGGAAGATGCGGCCACCCTTCAACTCTACTCCCAACTGACCGATTCCAGCGTGCTCTCCACCACCGACACTATCTACAATTTTGATGCGGACCCGGCCAACTGGCCCCAGCCCCCGTCGGTGAAAGATGTGCCCGCCAGCCCGGATTGTCCTTCGCCCCAGACCACCACCGACTCGGTTACAATGGGCGGCACAGGTCTGGTGGAGTGCCCCGGCTGCTTCACCAGCCGGATGGGTCCCTACGGCGTCTTCTTCCACATGGCCCACGACAACCCCAAGGAGCTGGGCGCGATCCGCGCCTGGGCTATGGGAGACGCAGCCAAACTGACCGCACAGGTCACCTGGGGTTACAGCAGCACAGTTCCTTTCACCTGGGAACCGGCCTATACAATTGCCAACATTGCCAATATCTACGAAGCCACGGCCTGCTTTACACAGACGACTGTGGAGGCCGTGGACACGGGCAGCACACAGCCGGGCAGCCTGGCCGCGCTGGGTGTCTATCTCCACGCGCTGGGGGATCACTGGTCCCACCAGGAGTGCATCCAGGCCGCAGACAGCCAGGGCAAACCCTTTGCCGCCCATGTGACTGTCAAAGGTCCCCAAGACCCCCTGTGGCCCTGCCGCTGGCTGATGCACAACGAAGAGTTTGGCGACGAGGCCCACTTTGACAGCGCACGCACCTACAGCGGCACAGTCGCTATCTATGACGCGCTTCTGGCCTATGCCGGGTCCAGCAGCCGCCCTATCTTCCAGCCAATCCCCCGGGACGTGGAAGGCGGGCACATTGACAACGCGCTGAAGAACTTTGCCAACACCGCCGCCAATGCCTCGGAGGAGCGGCGCAGCCAGGCTCAGGCCCTGGCTCAGTGGGTGCTGTGGACCCGTTTCAACGATCCTGCCTATGCCAATGGCGCAATCACCAGCGGCACGGGCGACGCAGCCAATGCAACCGCTTACGTCCCCAGCGCTGCCTCCAGCGCGGGCACCGTGCAGGTGACGCTGACCGCCAATGACGAACACGCCGCGGCCGCGGGGGAGCGTCTGGTGGGAAGCCCCGTGCGCATCACAGCCAGCGCGGGCAGCCGGGTCAACATCACCCAATTTGATAAGCCCATCAGCCTGAAGATCGGCTATTCCCAGTCTGACGCGCAAGGTAAAGACGAGAGTACGCTCCTCCTCCATCGCTGGGACGAGATGAACGGGCGTTGGGTGGCAATCCTCAGCAATCGGGACAGCACCGCCAATGAACTTATCGGCTCAACCAGTCTGACCGGTGATTTCGCTCTGCTGTTCGCAGCGCAGGCTGTGGTGGCCGCCAGCTACTTCGACACGGGCCGGGAGGGTTGGCGGGTGGATGGAGACGTGCAGGCCGGTTCCGGTATCCCTGCCTGGTTGCCTGGGGCAGGGCATCCCGGCGGCCATCTGCGGGCGACCGACGATGTGCAGGGCGGCACCTGGTATTGGGTGGCCCCGGAGAAATTTCTGGGGGATGCTTCGGCAGCCTATTCCCAAACCCTCCGCTTCGACCTGCGCCAGGATTCGGATATGAGCAATCAGTTCAACTGGCCGGATGTGATCATTCGGGGCAGCGCCAGCGCACTGATCTACAACACCGCTTTCAATCCCCGTCTGGTGTGGAGCGAATACTCAATTCCTTTGACCGAGGACGCGGGCTGGATGAAAATCGGTCTGACTGAGCCGATCTCCACAGCGGTGGGTGTGCGGGCCAGCGCCGAGGAGATCAAAGCCGTCTTGCAAGACGTGCGCGGCCTGCACATCCGGGGCGAGTTCGAGAGCGGCGCCGACGAGGGCTTTCTGGACAATGTAGTGTTGGGCGGCGCGGCGAACAACTCGCTGATCGATGCCGTCAACGGCGTGAAAAGCCAATGGACAGTGGGCGATCTTTCCCTGCTGATAGAGTTCCCCAGCGGTGCGGTGAGCGAGACGCTGAGCCTGCGTATAGGCGGGGGCCCAGGTCACTCCGCGCCCGACGGGATGCGCCAGATCGGTAACGGTTTTTCCATCGAAGCCTACAACGGCCAGGGGGAGCCGGTTCATCAGTTCCTGCAGGCCTATACAATCACTCTCTCCACGGCACGGGTAGACCACCAGGACTTTCACATCTTCAGCCCCCGGCTGGCCTACTGGGACGAGAGCGAAAGCGCCTGGAAGTCGATTCCCACCAGCTATGACCCGACCAGTGGTGTGCTGATCGCCACTCTGGATCACCTGACACAGTTTGCCATCTTCGGGGAAATCCAGAGCAAAGTCTACCTGCCGATGACGACGCGGTAGGGGCGTAGTGCATAAGGTGGGGCAGCCACGATTTGCGTGCAGAAACGTGAAGACGTGAAACGTGAAGACGTGAAACGTGAAGACGTGAAACGTG
>JAHDWH010000413.1 GCA_023384455.1 Caldilineaceae bacterium
AGAAAAATCCGGCTTTTTCCGTACTTTCCGCTCAATCCGCGTTCTATTCTGTGCTGCTCCGACAATCTGCTAGGAGAAGGTATTGGCTGAAACGCGCAAGGGGAGACGTGAGACCCGTTCGGGCGGTCTCACGTCTCCCCTCGCGCGTTTCGGGTTCGTTTTTCTATTCCCCCCCAATGCTCTCGATCACCACCTGACCGATGCCGCTGGAGATGTCGAGGGTGGCCCTGTCGCCGTTCGTGGCGGCTGCGCTGGAGAGGTAGACATTTTCGCCGGCTGTGGTAAAGTCCCCCGTGACCTGCACCTGGCCGATGCCCGTATCCACGTGCAGACGCACGGCCAAAGATTCGGGAACCCGGATGACCAGCTTGCCAATCCCACCGCTGATCTTCCCTGTGAATAGGCCCGAACGGGGCAGGGCAATGGTGGTGGCACCGATGCCCAGGTCTACATCCAGACTGGTCAGGCGCATCCGTTCCAGCCGCAATTCAGCTTCGCCCGCACCGGTGTCGATCTCCAATTTTGTGGGCACTTCGCCGTTGAGCCGCACATCCCAATGGGATTCGCTGCCCGGGCTGCCGATCCCTTTCACCCCGTGGCTGGAGAGCCGATAAGTGGCCTTGCCATCCTCTACCCCCTGCTCCTCGCCCACTTCTTCATTGGGTGCCAGTTGCAAAGAGCCTGCCACCAACACCCCGCCCTCAGCCTGGCTACCCACAGTCAGCCGTCCCGTCGAGGTCGAAATACGGATGTCGGCCTCCCGTACCGGGCCGGGTGCATAGCGGATGGCGGTCACTTCGCCCCGAAAGGTTGCGCCGGGCGCCACACCGACCAGCACCGCGCCCCCGACCAGAAAGGCGGCTGTGATGACCAGGGCCAGCAGAGACCCCAGTGCGGAGCGTCTGCCGATGAGCATATCCAGCCCCACACCGATCAGAGCCACCGGCCAGAGTGTGGAAGCGAGCTGCCAGAAATTGATCTGCGTAAAGCCCAGATTGTTGAGTAGAAAGAGGATGCCGATGCCTACCAGAATAAATGGCCCGACAAAACCGCTTCTCTGTTCGTGCTTATTCATCGTTCATTCCTGTTCGCTGCGTGTGCGCTGGTAGTTGCGATAGAGCAGCCCGCCGCCCAGCACAATCAGGGCCAGGGGCCAGAGCAGACCGAAGATGCCATCCAGCGATGCGGTGGTCACAATTGCCAGGGCAAAGAGGATACCAGCCGGAATCCAGGCCCAGTTCATCCTGCCTTTGGGTGTGGGGGTCAATGCCACCAGCGCAAAGGTGGCTGCCAGCCCCAGGAAGAAGATACCGCCATTCTCCCAACCGCTTACCTCATCCAGCCCGGCCACTACCGCCAGGGTGAGATTAACCCCACCGGGGATGATGGCCCACCAGTGCTCCCGGTTGGTCGCATAGACGGCGATAAAGCCCAGGGCAACCCCGCCCAGAAAGATAGAGCCGCTGAAAGGAAAACCGGGAATGAACTCATCCACCAGAATTGTGGCGGATAGGCCGAGCAGGACAAAGCCGGGGATCGCCATCCACCAATTCACCCGATTGAGCCAGAAGCCCGCCAGAAAGAACAGCCCGGCGCAGCCAAATGCACCCATCCAGAAAATTGTCCACAGGGTTTCGGGGATCATCCCGAACAGATCAAAGACGCCCAAATTCTGCATCAGAAAGCCAAAACCCAGCAGGACCAGCACTGCACCCCAAATCAGTCGCATATCGTTACGTGCCATCGGAAGTCCCTCCTGTCCGTTCACTGTAAGTCTCCGTTTTATTGTGTAATGTTAAAGCGGGGAAGCTGGCAGAACGTACGTCAGCTCTGCACATCGATCCCACCGAAGAGTGCAAAACCAGTCACAATCAGATCAACAGGCATATCTGGGCCAGATGGTTTCTGCTTGCGGCTGTCATCCGTACCGCCAAAGATGCCGATGACATCCCGGCGCACGTGCCACGCCGCGGGGACACGAATCTCCACACCGCCAAAGAGGGCAAAGGCGTTGAGCGTAACCGGCTGCTGCGCGGGGGTCGCCTCGCGCAAGTTTACTTCAACCCCGCCAAAGATTGCCGTCACCTCTCCACCTTCAAAGCGTTCCGAATGAATCGTATCTTCGGCCCCGTTGAAGATGGCAATGATGCTCACAGCGTCCGGGTTGCGGTTGCGGCCCGGCAGGGCAGGTATTTCCAGACCCAGCCGGTCCATCAGAATCGAACCACCAATCACAATCAGAATCAGCGGCCAGAGATCGAAGACCGAATCGATACCCAGGACACCCAGCGCCGACAGTTGGAAGAGAAAGCCGCCCCCAATCAAAATCAGCGGGCCGGTGAAGAAACGGAAATTGTTGGCGTATAGCTGCCAGATGCCCAGCACAATAAAGAAAGTGGGCAGCCAACGCCAGATGCCGCCGATGTTGATAAGATTCAGATTGTTCATAAAGAGGAGCAGGCCGCCCACCACCAGCGCCCCTCCGATAAAGAGTTGGTTCGAGTATTGACGCTTTTCCATCGAGGGTTCCTTTCCCTATAACAGTTCTCCATGTGCCGTCCTACGCCACGGGGGATGAAAAGTGGGACGCAGATTGCGCAGAAATCGCAGATGCACACAGATGAAATCCGTGCAAATCCGTTTTTTCCGTGTGCATCCGTGTTCTATCTTTCAGGGCAGTGGAAACAGACAACGAGTTGATCTGTTTCCAGCATAGCGCGGGAAAGTCATACCGTCATGTGCCGTTGGTCATACGGGGGTCACAGGGGGCTGGGAATGGGCGACGGAGAACTGCGGTTTGGGGAGTGGCGATTGAGGGATGAAGACTTTCCGGCTTGCACGCTGTGCCTGTTCAGCCACCCCACCCCATTCTAGGGAGAGAACTGGATCGACTCCTCCCCCAAAGTGGGGGAGGTTGGGAGGGGGTGAGCAGTT
>JAHDWH010000075.1 GCA_023384455.1 Caldilineaceae bacterium
CGGTGGTCCTGTGGTGTGGGGTTTTCCACCCGCACTTCTTGGGGTTACTGGGCGGTTGCAAACCCCACCTACAGATTTCACGATGTTCTTGACCAATACACATTTCCTCCTTTCCAGTGAGTTGGAAAGCAGCAGGATAGTATCCACTCTCGCGCCGCTCCACTGACTTGCCATCCCACCATCAAACCCCACTTGTGACTTTTCCTGTATATCCCGACCGATAACCTACCTTTCGGCAGGTGACAGGGCAAGCGATTGCCTCGATACTGGTAGTAGACCGGTTTGCTTGCGGTCTGCTTTGCACCTACACAAGACCCGTTCTTTCTACAGGAGGAGATCTATGAAGGCTCGTTGCGCAAGGTTCAGCGGATTCGTACTGACATTGTGGCTTGTGGCTGTGTTGCTGGTCGCCTGCCAACCCGCTATCTTCCAGGCGGCCCCCGTTCCCTTCCCAGCGGCAGCAGGGGATCTGCCGGTACCCCGCAGTGCTGACGACATCGCCGAGCAGTTGATGGGCATCCGTGCGCCGGTTGTCATTGATGGAGTCGGTCCCAGCAAGGCGACTGACCCCGCCCAGGCACAGGCCGAAAATGAGTTCCTCGCCGTCGCCATCGCGAAGGACGAGGCCTTCTATGCTGGGAACGTTGAGGGCCACCTTTCCTACTACGCCGATAACGTCATCTCAGTGCAGCCTGGTATGCCGGATATCGTAGGCAAGGTGGCCCTGGCCGAAGGGCTAAAACCCTATATGGAGAACTATCGCATTGTCGGTACGGAAACTATCAAACGCATCTGGGTTTATGGCGACCGCGCTACCCGCCAAGCCGAGTGGGAAGAGGTGGTCGCCCCTAAGACGGGCGGCCCAGCCGAGCATCACATTGGGCGCTGCACCCTCAACTGGGAGAAGATCGACGGCGAATGGAAGGTCGTCTCCGAGTTCGTCAACTACCTCGTCCCCCCCACTGAGTTGGAGTAACTGAGCTGAAGTAGAAGATGATGAAGGTAGGCAATCGATGGATGCTCACCTTCACAGCAATCTCTTACATCACGAATCCTGCCAAAGCACTGTCGATCGGGCCAGGCTTTGGCAGGATTTGTGATGTAAAGAGTTCATGCCCGTTTGGGCACAACCAGCGATGAAAATCGACGGCAGATGGCAGACGGCGGACCGCAACTCGCAATTCGCTCCATCCGCGGCTATTTTCAGGTTGGCGAAAGAATATTTTCAGAAAGCTAATGTCTGCTCCGTCCCCACATCCACCGCCAACGCCAGCGCGTCGAAACTACTGCGCAGGAGATCGAAGCGAATGTCGGCCAGGGCGGGGTCGTCCCAGCGGTTGTCGAACTCGCCGGGATCGGTCTCCAGATCGTAGAGTTCGCCGTATTCGTGGCCGTGATAGGTCACCAGTTTGTAGCGCTTGTCCCGGTACATTGTGGCAAAACTGCCGGTCCAGCCCGTGCGCCCCGGTGTGTTGGCGTTGAGTGCCTGGTAATACTCGCAGCGCACAAAATTCCGGTGTTCCGCCGCAGCTTTCTCGCCTGTCAGCACAGGCAGCAGGGAGCGCCCAGTCATCTGCCAGGGGATGTCTACCCCCGCCGCGTCCAGCAGGGTGGGCGCGATGTCGGTTAGCTCCACCAGCGCGTCGCTGACCACTCCGCCGGCAATGACACCCGGCCAGCTCACAACCAGCGGCACCCGCACCAGCCCTTCAAAAAAGCGACAGCCCTTGAGCAGCAGGCCGTGATCCCCCAGCATCTCGCCGTGATCGCTGGTGAAGATGACGATCGTATTTTCTCGCTGGCCGCTTTCGTCCAGCGCGTCGAGCAGACGGCCCAGGTTGTCGTCGATCAGTTCGATCATCGCATAGTAAGCGGCGACGATCTGCTGGGCGTCGAACTCTTCGGGCCGCCGCGCCGGGTTCTGGAAATCGCCGGGATTGCGCGACTGTTCGGCCAGATCGCTCTCCCGGAATAGGGGGGCGGGCACCCGGGCCGGGTCGTAGCGGTCCAGATAGGATTGAGGCGGGTCAAAGGGGCCGTGGGGATCGAAGACGTTGACACTCATCAGCCAGGGACCGTCCCGCTCCTCCTCCAGAAAGTCGATGGCCCGATCCGTACACCAGGTGGTCTGGTGCAGGTGGGGCGGGATGGCCGCCGGGTCTGCGCGCACCTCCTTCAAACTGTAGCCCTGGCCCGCCAGCCAGTCGGCGTAGGCGTGGCCCCTGGGGTAGCGGTCCTCCGGATCGTGGCTCCAGTGGAAAAGCCGGTAGCCGTCGTCTGCGGGCCGCGGCTCTTCCCGTCCGGCGGCCCCGGCCAGATGCAGTTTGCCCGCCAGCCCGCAATCGTAGCCCACACCGTCCCGCAGCAGTTTTGTCACCAGGGGCGCGGCCTCGGACCAGCGCTCGTTGCCGTTGCGGGTGTTGTGGACACTGCTGGGGTAGCGCCCGGTGAGAAAGCTGGCCCGGCTGGGGGTGCAGATGGGGCTTTGGCAGAAGGCGTGGGTAAAGGCCACCCCCTCGGCCACCAGCCGGTCGAGATTGGGCGTGCGGATGTGGGGGTTGTTCAGGCTGTGGATGGTGTCATAGCGCTGTTGGTCTGTGCAGAACCAGAGGATGTTGGGTGCGGGCATTGGGAGACTCCTGTGGGGTGGAGGATGGCGCGTTGGGGATAGGATAGCGCGAAGGGGAATTCTGCGCAAGTGGTTCGCTATTCTTTTGGACCTGGCAACTGGATTCGCTCTGCCAAAAAGGGTATATTTCACATTCAGGGCGGAGCAGAAAGCCGCCGAATCAATTGGGTGTCTGCTACAGGAAACCTGTTGAAACAGGTTCTACCCGTCCGCATACCCGTCCCAGTGCGTTTCAACGCACTTGCCATAGCAGACGTCGGTTTGTAACCGATGGCTGACCGGATCTCTGCCCAAAAACTGAAATGCACCTGCCAAAAAATGGTGCTTGTAACGAGTCTTCCAAATGTGATACACTTTAGCCATATCCTACAGCCAGAATGACTCGTCTCGCTGAGATCAAACCGTATGGCCGAGCCTGCTACATATCGCTATGACCTGTTTATCAGCTACAGCCCTGCGGATGAAGGCTGGGTTTGGACGTGGCTGATGCCAAAGCTGGTGGACGCCGGGCTGGAAGTGTGCGCCGGTCGGGAATGCTTCGAGCCGGGCGTGCCTGTGGTCCAGGAAACCGAACGGGCAATTCGGGAGAGCCGACGCTTTCTGGCCGTCCTTACCCCGGCCTGGGTGGAGGGAGAGTGGAACAGCTTTGAGGCGCTTCTGCTCCAACACAGAGACCCAGCAGCCCGTGGGCGTCGTCTGATTCCAATTCTGCTACAACCCTGTCAGCCGCCAGAACGTATCCAACTACTGCATTGGCTTGATTTTACCGATCCGGAGCAGCGAGATGCCCAATTGGAACGGCTGGTGCAGACGCTCCGGGGCATCAGCACCCTGCCCGAACTGCGCCCGGAAGATGCCTTTCCCGATGCCCGGCGGCGCTGGTGGGAGTTGCGCTGGTATGCTCTGGCCGCTATCTTTGCCTTTCTTACACTGGTGGTTGTGGTCATTTGGATTGTCTTTCAGCCCGATCCACTGATTCCCGGCTTTGGCGCGGCGGTGAATGTGACCGTAGAACCGACGCCCTTTGTACCCATGCCTGCCGGTAAGTTCAATATCGCTGTAGCCGAGTTTCATGCGTTGGATGCGAACAATTACCCTATTGAAAGTCGTTATGCCTTCACACAAGCCCAGCGTATTGCCAACTTTCTCGTGAGCCAAGCAGTTCAATTGGAACCGGTCATCAGGACGAGTGTGGAAGTCTGGGGTCCCGATCGGGATATCGAACCAGTGGCTGACGGAAGCGAAGAAGATCGGGCCAGCGCGCTGGGCGCGTCTGTGCTAATCTACGGTAATCTGCACCAGCTTTCTGCCCAGCAATGGAGTCTGGAGCCAAAGTTTTATCTGAGCCAGGCGTATCTCGACGATCTGACTCGGGCCGATGAGTTGCGCGGTGAATTCGCATTGGGCAGAAAGGTGCCCTTCCAACCCGGCAATCTGGCCTC
This sequence comes from Caldilineaceae bacterium, assembly GCA_023384455.1. Classification (GTDB taxonomy): domain Bacteria; phylum Chloroflexota; class Anaerolineae; order Caldilineales; family Caldilineaceae; genus JACQGT01. The sequence goes on from JAHDWH010000075.1 coordinate 4,072, forward strand.
CGAGGGCGATCTGAACCAGACAGTGGCGGATCGTCTGGATGCGCTGGTGGGTATTCTGCGAGGGCTCTCTTATTATGCGCCGGGGCCAACGAACGATTACGGACAGGCCGCTCGCACATTTCAAAAATTGGTGGACAGCTCGCCCTGGGCTACAGCTGCCGCAACAGGCGACCGTAGCGGTCAAGAAGTACTCTATCTCTTTCTGGGCAATGCCTATTTGATGCACTCCTGGTCCGAGCGGGAAACCCCGGAGGTTCATAGGGATTTGCTGATCCGCAGTCAAGATGCGTATACAAAGGCATTGGAACTTAGCGACCAGGAGTATGTGCGCGCCTACAACGGTTTGGGCCAGGTCTTCTTTCAACTATCAGGTGCGCCGACGAGTGGGTGCGACGGCCTGGACCGAAGCGCATTGCAGCAGTCAGCCGAGGCTCAACAAAAGGCATTGTTAGCTCCAGAAAGTGCCAAGCCTCTTTCCGGCGATGTGGATATGCGTGCTCATTTGGGCTTGGCACAGGTCCACTATTGGCTGGGGCGCTGCTCTGCTGACGATATAAAAGTGGAGTGGGCAGCAGCTCGTCAGGAATATGAGGCGGTTTTAACCGACTATCTGTCTGCACCGGAAAGGGCTTTTGATGCGCGTCAGTACATGGCTGTTCACGCCTACACTGGTTTGGGACATGTGGCGCTGTTTCAGACCCCCCAGAATGAACCCCAGACCGAGGCAATCAAAAACTACAGCCAGGCGGTTGCGTTGGCTGTCGGTTTGAATACGGCCATCGCAACTGAACACGCGATTAATGTGATGCCTTATCTGCTCACCGCTTATTGCCGTGAAAAGCAATCCGCAGCGGCGATCAAAGCGCTGGACGATCTCGTCCAGCCACTTCTTAACCCTGAAGCTACCCGTGCTACAATCCTTAGAAGAGTGAAGAACTGGGAGACTTGTAATGAAGAACCTTAAGATGCTTGCTATTCTACGTGTCCTGACTCTAGTTGTGTTCGGTTTCGTCGCATTGTTGCTCGTCATTGGGAGCGCAGCCATAGTCAGCGCTTCTGAACAACGACGGGATCCCCAACAAAGCGCAACGGCAACACCTACACCGTTACCCCCACGCATTCCGGACGATATCCCTGACGGGACAGGTCCCACTTTTGGTCCTACTTTCGGACCCGTATGGATGCCCAGCCCGGAAAATGCGGGGGGAACGTTCGGCCCGGTCTGGCATGTGGCCGATGAAGTGCTTGCTGCTGTGACAGCCAAAGTCGGTGACCCTTCTCGCCTGCAATACAGCGCAGAATCTGGTGAGATTCAAAGCGAATTCAAGCGTGACCAGACCGTTCAACTCAACTATCTGGGCTTTGCTCCCAATCAGTCTGTGAATGTGGGGCTGTATCGCTACGATGACCAGGCAAAGACACTTACATTGATGAATGGAGCGATGATTCAGACTGACAGTCAGGGACTTGTCAGTGCATCTCTGCCTGTGCCGCCCAACGCGCCGGGAGGCCACTACTTCCTGGCAGCCTGCGGTTTGGCAGGCTGTAATCCCGAATCGATTTTTACGCAGATCAATGACCCTCAGATCGTCTGGGGTTCCTTCAGCGTGCCACCGCGTGTCGAGGATCTTTCCGTATCAGTTGCCCCAGACGTTTCAAACGCAACCGATATGTTCAATACCCTTTGGAAGCCCGATACCCCGCTTCAGGATGATATTGTGCGGATTGTCGTCTATCGGGATGGCAAATTGTATACGGAACAGACGATCAATTTTGCCAACCCCGTGGATCGCAGCCTTTTCCTGAATCGTGAGGGTACGGGTACCCAACTCTACACTCAGCTACCGCAAGAAAAGATTTGGCCTGGCATAAGCAATGTTGCTCCAAAACTCAATCGGTGGATTCCAGGAGCCAACCGATTGCTGCAGAACCAGCCTATCGATTCTGGCGACTATCGTGTGGAGATGTATGTGAACAGTGTGCTCGAAGCCGCAACGGAGATGAGTGTAGAGAAGTAGCCGGAACTCCGCCCTGCATAGCCTCTTCTCTCCGACGGCCGTCTCGTATGGCGTAGTCACGTTGGAAACGTGAAACGCGATATCTGACAGAACTGTCACCTGCTCACCCGGCCAGATTGTATCTGTTCAGCCACCCCACCCTACCTCTCCCCATTCCAGGGAGGGAGGTGGATCGACTCCTCCCCCACTGTGGGGGAGGTTGGGTGGGGGTGAGCAGTTACGCCAGATTCACCTCCACCATCTGATGCCCATTCAGCCGGGGCAGCAGAAAATTCACCCGGCCACCCACAGGGACAAACTTCAATTCCTCCCCCTCTGGCGCGGTGCGGATGCTTTTGACCGGGCCGTCCATACGCAACGAAACCGCCAGATCGTGCAGGGGGATGACATCCTCGATCACATCGAAATCCAGCCCCCGCCGCTCCGGGATGTAGTGGAGCAGGTGGACCACCCAGCGCTTGTGCGCCGCCTGCTCGTTGATGGCGCTGAGAATGCTGGTCGGCCCCTGGTGGCGCAGAAGCGGGTCGGGCAGGAGCAGGTCCAGCGCGTTGAGCAGCAGCAGCTTGCACCAGCGGGGCGCGTTCTGGTTGTATTGACGAAAGAGGGGGTGGGCAAAATAGATGACGCCCCCCTGCCGGGTCACAGCGGGGCCAGCCATATCGCCCGTGGAGGGTGTCTGCCGGTGGGAGCAGAAGTGCCGCCAGGTGCGGTCGAAATAGGCGGGGACGACACTGGCAAGTACCTCCGCATCCTCCCCGGCGGCGATGGGCAGACTTCGCATATACATCACGTATTCGGTCTCGCGTAGCCCTCGCGCCAGGCTGCCCTCGGCGCGCAGATAGTCCACGTAGTCGCCGCTGCGGAAGTGGCGTCCCCGCACCAGCGCGCCGCTCTCGTCGGTTGGGCCGTCGCCCGTCTTTTCCACACCCCAGGCGGTCAGGGCAAAGTCGCTGCCGTCGGCCTTCAGCCCGGCTTCAAAGGAGGCGATCACCCGCCCGCCCTGGGCAATGTATTCTTCCACTTTGGCCGCCAGCCGGGCGTCGAAGGGTGCGATGTCGGGCAGAATCAACACCCGGTAGGCGTTGAAATCACCCCGGCTGTCCACAATATCGAACTGGTGACCGCCCTCCGTCAACATCCGAATCGCACCCAGGGTCTCCGGCGTCAAGCGCTGGCCCGTCCACTCCTCCGGTGTGAGGAGTGCAATGTCGTTGAGTGGCCGCGCGCCGATGCACCACGGCTCTTTCTTCTCCACCTCCGCATAGACCGCGCCCACCAGATCGTAGGTGGACTGGTCCTTGCGGCCTGTCGGGTGTAGCTGGTCGCCGATGGAGCATTTGGCGTTGAGGGCCAGCATTTGGAAGCACTCGAATTGGAGCGCGGCCTCGTTTTTGTAGGAGTGGAAGTCGCCCCAAGAGGTGTGAAATTTGCCGGTCATGCCCAGGCAGTCGTTGCCCAGGGTGCGGGCGTAGCGCTGGGCCAGGGGGAAGTGTAGATAGCCCCAGCCGCCGCTGGGCAGGGACTCCAGCTCCCAGTGGCTGAACTCCTCCTGGGCCTCCCAGTGGCGGGGGCCGATGTGACCCGCGTTGTAGAAGATCGTAGCGTCCGCGCTATAGCTGCGCACGTGGCTGCTCAGTTCCCGCTGGAAGCGGTTGATCACCTGGCGGCCAAAGGCCCGCCGGGATTCGCCATTCGACGGGTCGAAGCCCCGCTCCAGCATCTCCCGGCGGCAGGCCGCGCAGGAGCAGTCCTGATCCCCCACAATATCGAAGAAGAAGCCATCCACCGCGGGCAGTGTCTCGAACATTTCGGTTACGTGTGCTTTGAGAAAGTCCGCATAGGGGGTGTTGACACAGAGCCGGGCGTAGAAGCCGGCCTCGTAGGGTTTCTGACCGACGATTGCGCCCTCCGGCGTCACCTGCACCCATTCGGGATGCTCCTGGGCAGTGTAGTAATCCCACTGCACAGTCGTGTAGACGGGCACGCGGATATCGCGGGCGTGGGCGGCTTCGATCTGCTCGGCCAGCAGATTGCGGGCCAAATGGGGGTGACGGCGTTCGGGATTCAGCGTTGTGTCGTAGTAGATCATCCCGTGATGGCAGCGGGCAAAACAGGTGATGGAATTGACGTAGGCATCGGCCAGCATCTGGGCCCAGGCGTCGGCGTCAAACTCGGAACCGATACCGACGATCTGTTCGGAGGTGTGGAAGTCCAGATGGACTTGGCGGTAGCGGAGGAAATCGGACTGGGTCATTGGGGGATGCTCCTGTAGGGGTGTTGTAAATTATGCAGGGCTGTAGCGTGTTTCGCTTTCCTTCAACGCCGACAATTCGGCGGTCGAAATATCGGCACGCGGCACAAGTTGATAGGTTTTTTGATCGACGACGTTGAGCGTCAGCATATCGCTTTCCTCAATGACAGCCATTTCGAGCAGGGAGACCCGCTCTTCGGCTGTAAACTGAAGGGCAATTGGACGGCGGCGTTCGCCCGGCCAGCGTAGCACCACAACCTCTTCACGCAACTCGGATTGGGTGGCTGTGGCAAAGCGGGTGCGGAAAAGGTCGATGCGTTCGACCTCATAGCCTAATTCTTCGGCAATCTGCGCCAACAACTGACCGGTTCGGATCAGAACGCGCAGATAGGACGCCTGATCCCCGACCACATAGGCCAGTTTGGCCCCCGGTTTGAGAACAGCGCGTAGCTCTGAAAGATGGCGTGCCATCCCCCCAAAATAGAGCCGGGTGACCCGGGCATACAATTTTTCAAAGCCGGAGGTTTTGCCCAGTTCTATACGGCGGTTTTCAATTCGCTCTGCCAGTTGCTGAATTTCTGGATTGTCGGCAACCCATCGGTCATCGGTGTCCAATTTATAGACGCCGCGGGTGTTGGAGCGTAGCAGACGTTTTTTGTTGTGGCGCAATTCCAGCATATCGGGGAAGAAGCCGAGGATGACCGATTCGAGCCGGGTGGTTCGGGTGTAATCCTTCTCGTTTGGGTAAGGCGGGGAGGTGATTACCGCGTCAACGGAATTGGGTTGTAATAGCTGGGCAATGTTGCGGGCATCGCCCAGGAGTACAGTGGCTTCGGGCTGGGATCCGCCCTGAAGTGTGCGCAGGTCATCCGCCATTTTGCGCATCTCGTGCAGCCAGGCAGCCACAACCGGGACATCTGCCTTCTTCTTGCCGACGCCAACTTCTGGGCCAAAGCGCAAATTTCCGATGTTTGTGACCAGCGCGTTGCCAAGCGCCAACCGTGCGTTGTCATAGCCCGGTCTGGTTTTGTGACGGTTGATCTGTTCGAGCAAAACCAGACTTTTGTGTAGCGGCAAAGGGCTGATTGAATCCCGAATCAATGCCCGTTCCGCCTGTTCGCTCAAACGTTGCAGAGTCAGTTCGCTGCTGCAATAGAGAGATTTGTCGTCGATCCCCTGGGCCAACAGCGCTTGATAGGTTGTCTGCGCCACTTCTCCGGCCAGTTCATCCAGCTTGTCCGGATCGACAGCCCAATTGACTTTTGTTTTGGAAGCAAAATGGGGAAAGGGATTGGCCTCAATCCCAATCGAAGCGATGTGGTTCAGCCGAGCTTCGACAACTGTCGTTCCGGTCCCGCAGAATGGGTCCAGGACAACCGACTCTCCATTCAGCGCAAAATCGTGCAGGTAGTCCCGCACGAGATGGGGCGGGTAGGAGAGGACGAAACGATACCAATTGTGAAAGGCTCTGTCCTTGTCACCGACACTATTATCACCGTTGACAAATGGAACACGCGCTGTTGGTTTGTCACCATTCTGGGGCGCTTCCAAAAAGGCAAAGGCTCGCTGGTTATAGGTTGAAGACATCGAAAACGCACTCCCACTAGGGCAATCTGCCGGACTCCTGGCTCGATTATACAACAGATCGGCTGCGGTGTCGGGTATGGGATACACGAATCGGAAGGAACACAGATTTTTGACTGTTCCGTGTTTCTTCCGATCCGTGTATACAAGCTCTTTAAGTGCCAGCCCTTAGCGCATCCCGGCCAAATACCCGTTCAGCGCCTGCACACCGTAGGCCATCGGGTTGCCCACATTCATAAAGCGATAGCCCCAGGAGAGCTTCTGTTTGACCTCTTCAATGTCTCCCAGCGTCGTCCCCGCGGGGATGCCCTTCCCGGCCAGGATACGGGGAAATTCCCGCATCATCTCCTGCAAGGCGGGGTCTTGCATTTCGGTGATCACCCCCAGAGATGCGGACATATCCATCGGGCCGATGAAAAGTACATCGATGCCGGGAACTTTCGCGATCTCTTCCAGATTGTCGTAGGCCTGTCGGCTTTCGATCTGCAAAATCAGCACCGTTTCGTCGTTGGCCGTGCGAATGGCGTGATTCCAGTCCACCCCGGCCAGGGCAGGCCAGTTGGGCGAGACGCCCCGCTGTCCCAGGGGCGGATAGAAGGCATATTCCACGGCCCGGGCCGCCTCTTCGGCGGTGTTGATCTGGGGCACCATCACCGCCACCGCGCCCACATCGAAGGCTTTTTTGATCAGGGCTGGGTCGTTCCAGGCCACCCGGATCATCGGGGCCACACCGTTCTGGCGGGCGATGACCGGCAGCATCTCCAGACTCTCGCTGGCATAGGGCGCGTGCTCCGTATCGATCCATACGAAATCAATAGCGGTTTTGCAGGTGGATGCCATAATGCTGGCCGTGGGCGCGGGCAGGGCTGTGCCCAGCACTGTTTGGCCCTTGCGCAGTTTTTCCTTCAGGGGATTGGGATACACGGCTCTTTCCTTTCGTGGAAGATGGGATTTTTGAACAGAATTTTGGCGCAAGCAAACGCGTTCAGCGTATCACAGATTGGGCGATTCGGCATCTGCGCCGAAAGATCGTTCGGTTGCATTGTGAATTTCCTTGTGAGATGAGGGCAGACGACGGTCCGCGGTCCGCCGTCTGCCCTCATCTTCACCAATTCGTATACGACCCATCCCGTCGCCGCAGATGGGGCGCTTCCCAATATTTGAACTCGGCGGCTTTGGCCCGCTCCTCATTGAACTCCACGCCCAGCCCCGGCACTTCGGGGATGAGATAGCGGGGGCCGTCCTGCTGGGCCTGCACGGGGAACCAGTCGGGATCGTAGAATTGCCCCTTCTCCGTGGGCGACGAACGCACCTCCAGCCAGGCAAAGTTGGGCACCGCCGCGGCCAGATGGACCGTCGCCGCAGTGCAGATGGGGCCGAGGGGGTTGTGGGGCATCAGGTCGATGTAGTGGGCCTCGGCCATCCCCGCCACCTTCACCGCTTCGGTCAACCCGCCCACATTCGAGACATCGACCCGGGCGTATTGGGTGATGCCCCGCTCGATGTAGGGCAGAAATTGCCATTTGCTGGCGAACTCCTCGCCGATGGCAAAGGGGATGCCGGTCATCCTGCGCAGGGCTTCGTAGGCTTCGGGCGTCTCGTCCCGGATGGGTTCTTCCAGCCAGTCCAGGGTGCCCATCGGCATACGCTGGCAGAAAGAGGCGGCCTCGGCCACACTCAGCCGGTGGTGATAGTCCAGGCCGATGCTCGGCCCCGGCCCGATGGCCTCGCGCAGGGCCGTCAGCCACTGGGCGGTGATGCCGATGGATTCCCACGGCTCGAAAATCTGACCGTCCTCGCCCCGGTCGCCGTCGTAGGCGGGGCTAACCCGCATCACATTCCAGCCGTTGGCCAGCAGCAGACGGGCGTTGTCGATCACCTCCTCGACGGACGACCCGCCCATTGACGGGAAGCAGGGAATCCACTCCCGCTGTTTGCCGCCCAGTAGTTGATAGACCGGCACGCCCAACGCCTTGCCGGCGATGTCGTAGAGGGCGATGTCGATGGCCGCGATGGCCGCGGCCAGCACCCGCCCGCCCTCGAAGTATTGGCTGCGGTACATCTCCTGCCAGAGCGCGCCCATACGCATCGGCTCCCGGCCAATCAGCCACTCCCGGTAGTGGTTGATGGCCCCGACCACAGCCATCTCCCGCCCGGAGAGACCCGCCTCGCCGAGGCCGTAGATGCCTTCGTCGGTCTCTACTTTCACCACAAGCTGGTTGCGGTGACCTACCCAGACCGGATAGGATTTGATATCCGTGATTTTCATTGAGTCTCCTGAGGGTGTTCCCTGGGGATGGGAAGGACAAGTGCCCCTAGACGTCACTAGAAGCTGGACTATTTTAGCACAGGCCACTGCGCCCGCCATCTTGCCGGGGCTGCCTGCAATCACATCCAATTTGTGCTGAATTTTGTACTGGTCAAAAACATCGTGAAATCTGTAGGTGCGGTTTGCAACCGCACTTTCACCCGAAGAAGTGCGGTTGCAAACCGCACCTACTCCGTACCAGCCAAGAACGAACGCACAAGCGTTAGTCGGTCGGCCAACCAGTTGAAACGTGAAACGTGAGGTGTCGTCACGTACTCTCACGTTTCACGTCTTCACGTTTCTGCACGCAAATCGTGGCTTCGCCACCTTATGTTTTACCATCTCGTTGACCAGTACAATTTGTGCTGAATTTCGATATGATGCAATATAGACGCAAAAATCAGTGGCGCAGGTTCGTCTGGAAAGGAGTCCAGTGCTATGACAAGTCTGCGGGGTACCTTTTGGCGGGAGTTTTTTCGTTATCAGATTGCCCACAGAGCCAAGAGCACTTCGATTGGGGAGGTGCGCCAAAACCTGGATCGGCTTGGCCAGCGGGTTAAACCGCCCAAATCCGTGCGCTTTGCGCGTGCGTGGGTGGAGGGCTTGCAGGCGGATTGGCTGATGCCCCCTGCCGGGCCCGAGGACGCCCGACTGCTCTACCTTCACGGCGGCGGCTATATCTGTGGCTCCTTCTCCTCCCACCGGGGGCTGGTGGGCAATCTGGCCGAAGCCTGCTGCCTGCGAACGCTGATGCCCGAATACCGGCTGGCCCCGGAGAACCCCTTCCCCGCTGCGCTGGAAGATAGCCTGGCCGTCTACCGCCGCCTTCTGGCGGATGGCATCGCGCCTCACCGGCTGGTGCTGGGCGGCGAATCAGCCGGTGGCGGGCTGACACTGGCGACACTCCTGGCGCTGCGGGATCGGGGGCTGCCCCTGCCCGCGGCGGCCTTCGTCCTCTCCCCCTGGACCGATCTGGCCGCCACCGGCAACAGCCTGCGCACCCGCGCCCGCCACGACCCCTGGTTCGAGCCGGAGGGGGTGCTGCCCACCGCCGCCTATTATGTGGGTGACGGCGACGCTACCAATCCGCTCATCTCTCCCCTCTACGGCGATCTGGCCGGTCTGCCGCCGCTGCTCATCCACGTAGGCGACTACGAAATTCTGCTGGACGATTCCACCCGGCTGGCCGAAAAGGCCCGGGCCGCGGGGATGGATGTGACTTTGCGGGTCTGGGACGGGATGTGGCACGTCTTCCAGTCGATGGCCGCGCGCGTGCCCGAAGCCCGCCGTTCGGTGGAGGAGATCGGCGCGTGGGTGCAGTCCCGGTTGGCGATGGCTGAGAAGGGATGAAGCGATGACCCAAGAAGTGAAAATCTCTTACGATAAAGAAGTCGATGTCCTCTATATATCCTTTGTCCCCGGCGAACGGGCGACCAGCGCGGTGGAGTTGAACGAAAACATCCTTCTGCGTCTGAACCGGGCTGAAAAGCGGGCTGTCGGATTGACGCTTATGGATTTTTCAGTGCTGGTCGAACTGACAACTATAGGACCGCGCAGTTTCCCGTTGACAGGTCTGGAAGAGTTGGACAGCGATTGGCAGGAAATGGTGCTGGACATTCTTTCTCAGCCCCCAGTCAGCCAAATTTTGAAGCTGCAAGTTTTCACCCCTTCGCTGGGGAATGCCACGCCGGCCACAACGGTAGTCAGGCCGCCGGCCCTCCCGCTGGCAGCATAGCAATACGACTCCTTGCACAAGCGCCCCGGTCTGCTCCGACCGGGGCGCTTGTGTATTTTGCCGATTGAAGGCGAAAATCGAGTGCTACGTTACGCTAACTCGACCCGTCCCTTTGGCGTATCAATCACCGCAAAGAGCGCAGGCCCGGGACCTGCCGTCACCGCAACATCCAACCCCAACCCATCCAACATTCCCCGCACAGCCGTCGGGTGCGGGTGTTCGGCGCGCAAGGAGACGAGCGTACACCCCTGGGGCGAGTCGCTGGACGGATGGGGCGTCTCTGCGCCCCATTCGATCAGAAAAGGCACCAGCCCGTCACCGGGCGGCGGCCAGCCCACCAGCCGGGTCGAGCGCCATTCGATCTTCACCCCGTCCGGGCGCAGACGGCTGCCGTTCATCACATCCCCGGCGTCGTAGCCTGCGGCCAGGGCCGCGGCGTGGGTGGCGTCCAAATCTGTAGTGGACGCGGCCCAGGTCACCAGCCGGGTTTCGCCGGGCCGTTCGTCTATACCGAAGGAGCGGGGCATAGACGGGTTAGGCTGTTCCGGGTCCGGCGCGATGATTTCCAGATAGGTGTGTGGTCCCAGGGCCAGCAGCGCGTTGTGGGTTCCGTTGGGGTGCTTGCCGCCGATGGCCGGGCGCACGCCCCACTCCGCGGCGATGTGTTCCACAGCCGCGGCCAGGTTGGGCACAGCGTAGACGAGGTGGTCGGTACGGATAGTTGTCATTGTGTCACCTGTAATTGATAGGGGGGCGCTATTGAATGGGTAAAAAGTCGGCGAGGGCAACGTTTTTCATCGCTTCTGTCAAATACTCTCGCACATCAGAGCGACGCATAGAAACCAGGCGGTAATCGATGGGCAGTTAAGACACAGAACATCAGCAGCCTCTTTGCCCAGCCATTTGACGGCCCGGGCCCGGATGAGATCGATAAAACGGGCCTCTTTTTCGATCAGCACAAAGCGGCGGGAAAGTTTGGTGGCTGCCAGGCCAACTGTCCCAGAGCCGGCAAAGGGATCCAAAACCACATCGTCTGTAAAGGAATAGTAGGTGATTACCTTTTCGGCTAGTTCTTCAGGAAAGACGGCCGGGTGTTCTTTGTCGTGGGAAGGTGTGATTTGCCAGATATTTGTTCGCTCGTAATCATCGCCTATTTTGGACGCGGCTACCAATTCCTGATTGGGGTGGGTGCGGATATTCCAATCAATGAGTCTGTCTGTATGTTTACGATAGACCAGCAGATACTCTGTCACAGGGACTGGTTTGTACTGTAGTGGATTGCGGTCCGCAGCAAACCGGCGTCCCCGGCCTGTGGCCCAGCCCGCGCCTTCGGGCTTCACCCAATGAATATCATCAATGAAATCGAATCCTTCTTCTATAAACAATCTGTGCATATCAAAAGGGACTGCAATCCGCCGGGAAGATTCGCTACGGCTGGCGCGTCGCACCAGCACAGGGGAGATATTCATAACGAAGAAGCGCCCTTCATTCAGAACCCGATGGCAGGCACGAATCACTTTCCGCATCTTCAACAGATATTCTTCATAGGTCACATAGTCTTTGTACTCTGGCCGGGCATTGTAATAGGGCGGAGATGTGAAAATCAGATCGACAGATTCTTCGGGGAAATCCTGCAATACCCGCTCGGAGTCGCCCAATGCGATTGTGTTGCGCAGATTGGAGGGGCGGTACTCGTGGCTCGTAGACGATTTCGGCTTGCGCGGCGCGTCACGCCGCAAAAGACGGGCCTCTACCGTTTCGATGGCGGTGGACTTATCTTCCAGCAGAAGCGATGTGTACGCATCCAAGACCACTTCCCCCACCCGGTCGCCAGAGTCCTGGCCCAGCAGGGGAATGCGCCAGAAATGATACCTGTCATCCACTTCGGGCAGGCCAAAGCTGACGGCGTGGGAAAGGTCGTGCTTTTCCAGCCATAGGCGTGCGACATCCCGTGCCGCTTCCACATTCAGTACCCTATATCTGCGTTTCTCGGCCACCGAGTCGTTGATGATTTCCACATTGTCATTCACATCCCAACCTTCCATTACAAAATTCTCGCTTTCCTCAATGACTATCCATTCCTCTGTGTCTATTCTACCCTTATCACCTGCCACCTGCCCCCCTCACGCCTGTATCCGGTTGGTCCCGTCAAAAGGGGTATTACGGATTATGCAGGTATTGAAGGTCAATTGCAAGGCGGGCCGTGTCTGGTTTTGGCGGTTTTATAGATGATAGGCAAAATATCTGCTCAAATAATGTTCAATATATTGACAAATTATAAACAATATGATATAAAGGTTCTGCAAAGACAGAACATTTGCTGCTATTTTGACGAAAGGACCATCCCCAATGGCTACAGCCTCCATCTCTTGGGAAGAAAAGCTCTTCAAACGGGCCAATGTGGCCTCTGCGCCCGCGCTGATTTTCGGCCACGATGTGGACCGCCAGACGCTGGATGCTGCTTATGCGCAGTGCGCGGCGCTCACCCGCAGCCACAGCCGCACTTTTCACCTGAGTTCCGGTCTGCTGCCCGGGGAGATGCGGGCCGCGGCCCGTGCCCTCTATGCCTTTTGCCGCATCACCGACGACATTGTGGACCAGCCCGCGGCTGGGTTTGGCCCAGAGGTACGCCTGGCCGAATTGCAAAGCTGGCGGCGACGCAGCCTGGAGAGCAGCCACGGCGCTGCTCCTCTGGCCCAGAACGATCTGCTTGTTCTGGCCTGGACAGATACCCGGGCCCGCTACGCCATTCCCAAAGCCTATGCCGAGCAACTGATCGAAGGGGTGGGCCAGGATTTGACCCACGACCGTTACGCCAGTTTCGACGATCTGGCCCACTACTGCTATCTGGTGGCTTCCACCGTCGGGCTGATGACGATGCACATCATCGGTTACGCCGGTCCCCAGGCCATCCCCTACGCCATTAAATTGGGTGTGGCTCTGCAATTGACGAATATCCTGCGGGATGTGGGGGAGGATTGGGCCAACGGGCGGCTTTATTTGCCCCAGGACGAGCTGGCCGCCTTTGGACTAAGCGAAGCGGACATCGCCGCAGGGCAAGTGACGCCCCGCTGGCGGGTATTTATGCGTTTTCAGATTGACCGGGCGCGGCGGCTCTACGCCGAGGCTATGCCGGGGATTGGGATGCTGGGGCGCGACGGCCAGTTTGCGATTGCCGCCTCAGCGGTACTCTACCGGGACATTCTGGCGAAAATTGAGGAGAACGACTACGACGTATTTCGCCATCGCGCCCACACCAGCGCGCTGGAAAAGCTGCGCCGTCTGCCCGGCATCTGGTGGACAACGCTGACAAATGGGTGGGGGAAGGAAACGAAGGAGACGGATTGACACAGATTGTCACGGATCGGCACGGACAAAATCTGTGCAAATCTGCTGTTTCTGCGTGATCTGCCTTCTACGCTTTTCTGATTGGTTGGCAAAGGAGAAATAAAATGGCTGAAAAAGTAATCGTCATCGGCAGCGGTTTTGGCGGGCTGGGCGCGGCCGTGCGCCTGGCGGCCAAAGGCTACGATGTGGAGATTTTCGAGAAACGGGACAAGCCGGGTGGCCGGGCCTATGTCTACGAGCAGAACGGCTTCCAATTCGACGGCGGGCCGACAGTCATCACCGCGCCCTTTCTCTTCGACGATCTTTTCGCTCTGGCCGGGCGCAAGCGGGAGGACTACGTGAAATTTGTCCCCCTGGACCCCTTCTACCGTATCTTCGACAGCCAGGGCCAGCCCTTCGACTACAACGGCGACGCCGATTTTATCCACGAAGAGATCGCCCGTGTCAGCCCCGGCGATGTGGAGGGCTACAAGCGCTTTATCGACACGACGAAGGCCATCTTTGCAAAGGGCTTTGTGGAACTGGCCGACAAACCCTTTCTGAGCATCGGCGATATGCTTCGTGTAGTCCCAGACTTGATTCGGCTACAGTCCCACAAGACCGTCTACGACTACGCGTCCAGTTTTATTCAGGACGACTTTCTGCGTCGGGTCTTCTCCTTCCATCCCCTGCTGGTAGGGGGCAACCCCTTTGACACCACCTCCATCTATGCGATGATTCACTATCTGGAACGGGAGTGGGGCGTCCATTATGCGATGGGGGGCACGGGCGCGCTGGTACATGCGCTGGTCACGCTTTTTGAGGAGCTGGGCGGCAAAATTCACCTGAACAGTTCCGTGGCCGAGATTATTGTCAACGGGCGGCGCACATCGGGCATTCGGCTGGCCGACGGGCGGGAGGTGAAGGCGGATTACGTCATCTCCAACGCGGATGTGGCCTGGACGTATATGAATCTGATCCCCTCCGCGGCCCGTGGCCTGCGCAACTCGGATTTGCGCTACAGTAAGCTGACCCGCTACAGTATGTCTCTCTTTGTCATCTATTTTGGCACGAAAAAGCGCTACACCGACAGCGCCCTGGCCCATCACAATATCATTTTGGGCGACCGCTATGAGGGGCTACTGGACGATATTTTTCACAAGAAAAAGTTGTCCGAAGACTTCTCCCTCTATCTGCACATGCCCACATTGACCGACCCCAGCCTGGCCCCGGAGGGTCACGAGGGCTTTTATGTCCTTTCGCCCGTGCCCCATATGGGCGCGGGCATCGACTGGACAAAGCAGGCCAAGCCCTATCGGGACGCGATTATGAATTTTCTGGAAGAGAACTACCTGCCCGACTTGCAGGCAAATCTGGTGGCCGAACAGACTATCGACCCGCTCCACTTCCAGAATACGCTCAACAGCTACAAAGGCTCGGCCTTTTCTGTAGAGCCGATTCTGACCCAATCCGCCTGGTTTCGTCCCCACAACCGCTCGGAGGATATCGACAACCTCTACTTTGTAGGCGCGGGCACCCACCCCGGCGCGGGGTTGCCCGGTGTGCTTTCGTCGGCGAAGATCGCAGACGATCTGATTAGTCGAAGTTAGGGACTGGGGATCGGGGATTGGGAAGACACTCGGCTCTCCAGCCCCCAGTTCCCAGTCCCCATCCCCTATTCCCAGGAGAACCTGTCTATGCCCTCCCTCCCCACCCTATCCGGTCTGCCTGGCCTGGCTGTGCTGCGCGCAATGGGCCGTGACCGTTCGCTGCTGGCCGGGCTGGCCGCCATGCACAAACATCTGGGCAACGCCTTTCAGATCACCCTGCCCGGCTTCAAGCCAATTGTCTTTGTGGGGCCGGAGAGCAACCGCCACATTCTGGTCAGCAACCGGGACGATTTCCTTTGGCGCACGGAGGGCGATCCGGTGACCGCACTTCTGCGCCACGGCCTGCTGGTGGAGGACGGCGAAAGTCACGACTGCCTGCGCGGGCTGATGGAGCCGACTCTGCAACGGGCCCAGGTCAACGGCCACATCGACGGCTTCTGGTCGTGTACGGGCGCGGTGACAGATAGCTGGGCCGACGGGTCCGCAGTGGATATGCTGGTGGAGATGCGCAAAGTGGCCCTGCTGATTCTGATGGAGACCCTCTTTGCCGTGGATTTTCGCCCGGATTTGGCGCGACTCTGGCGGCCCATTCTGCGCTCGATTGAATATATCTCCCCCGGCGCGTGGCTGGTCTGGCCCGGCGCGCCCCGCCCCGGCTTTCAAAAGGATTTGGCCGAACTGGACGACTATCTCTACGGGATCATCCAGGCGCGGCGGGCGTCCTATACCAAAACGGGGACGCTGGGCGACGATCTGCTCTCGGTTCTGGTCGGCCACAGCCAGACCCACCCGGAGATGAACGACGATCTGATCCGGGATCAGTTGCTTACAATGCTGATTGCCGGCCACGACACCAGCACCGCGCTGCTGGCCTGGGCGCTCTATCTGCTGGGTACACACCCGGACGCGTTGAACGAAGCCAGCAACGAAGCCCGCCGGGTGCTGACCGACGATCTGCCCACCCCGGAGCAGCTACGGGAATTGACCTTTCTGGACACAATCCTCAAAGAGACTCTGCGTCTCTACCCGCCGATTCACGTGGGCAACCGGCGGGCGGCAGGGGATGTGGAGGTGGAGGGTTATCCCGTGCCCAAAGACAACCGGGTGATGTATTCCATCTACCTAACCCACCGGGACCCGGCCCACTGGGACGACCCCGACACTTTCTGCCCGGCCCGTTTTGACCGGGCGCAGACGAAAAGCGGCCCACCCGCTTTTGCCTATCTGCCCTTTGGCGGCGGCCCCCGCAACTGCATCGGCGCTACCTTTGCCCAGGTGGAGGCCAAAGCTGTGCTGGGCAAAGTTCTGCGCGACTTTGACCTGGAACTGCTGTCTGGACGGGTTCACGAGCATATGGGCGCGACGCTGGAACCCCGCCCCGGCGTGAAAATGCGGGTGCGGCGAACAACGAGCATATTCTGGACTGAGAGAGAACAATGACTTACTTCGCGTTTTTGGCGCTTTTTGTGGGGATACCGATTGTGTTGCTGCTGGGCGTGGCCTGGCTGGATGTTCGGGCCGGTCGGCGGCGACCGGCTGCCCTGGCGAACTGGCCGGTGGCGGGGGGTATTCTGCTCCACGCCCTCATCGCCCTGCTCTACACCACCCCCTGGGACAACTATCTGGTGGCGACGGGCGTCTGGTGGTACGACCCGGCGCTGGTGACGGGTGTTGTCCTGGGCTGGGTTCCCATCGAGGAGTATACATTTTTCGTCGTGCAGCCGATTCTGGCCGGCCTTTGGCTGACCGCATTGACCCGCCGTCTGCCGCGGGTAGACTTTGCCCCAAACCCGGCGATTCGCTGGTTCGGCGTGGCTTTTCTGGGGACTGTCTGGCTGGGGGCCGTGGCGATTCCCCTGCTGGGCTGGCGACCGGGCACGTATCTTTTTCTGGAATTGGCCTGGGCGCTGCCGCCGATTGCCCTGCAATGGGGCTTTGGCGGGGACATTCTGTGGCGCAACCGGCGGCTGGTCCTGCTCGCCCTCGTCCCCCTCACCCTCTATCTGAGCGGCGCTGATGCCATCGCCATCGGCGCGGGCACGTGGACAATCGACCCGGCCCAGTCCACGGGCTGGCTGCTGGGGGGTGTTCTGCCCATCGAAGAATTCATCTTCTTCGGGCTAACAAATACCCTCGTCACTTTTGGTCTGGTGTTAATTTGGGCAGCAGCGAGCCGGACACTGATAACGACGAAAAGCGGACGCAGATTTACGCAGAAACAACTGATCTGATCTGCGCAGATTTTGTACTGATCAACGAGATGATAAAACGTAGGTGCGGTTTGTAACCGCACTTCTCCGGGTGAAAGTGCGGTTACAAACCGCACCTACAGATTCCACGATCTTCTTGAGCAGTACAAAAAAGTCGAACTTCTTCTCCTCCTACCCAAACAGCCCGCTCTGGCTGGGCGCTTCGGGATAGACTGTGCCCATATGGGCGTAGGCGGCCCGGGTAGCTATCCGTCCCCGGGGCGTGCGATCCAGAAAGCCCAACTGGAGCAGATAGGGTTCCACCACATCCATAATTGTGTCCGCCTCTTCGCTGATGCTGGCGGCCAGGGTGTCCAGCCCCACTGGCCCCCCGCTGAATTTGTGGATGATGGCATCCAGCACCCGACGGTCCAGATCATCCAGCCCCAAAAGATCGATTTCGTGGATAGCCAGGGCTTCATCGGCCACCTGTTCGTTGATAATGCCGTCAGCCCGCACTTGGGCGTAGTCCCGCACCCGGCGCAGCAGACGCAGGGCCACCCGGGGCGTACCTCTCGAACGGCGGGCAATCTCCCGTGTGCCGATCGCATCGATAGGCATCTTCAGCAGGGCTGCGGCCCGGATGATAATCTCCTGCAGAGCCTCCTGGCTGTAGAAATCGAAGCGTTCCACCACCCCAAAGCGGGCGCGCAGGGGGGAGGTGATGAGAGCCAGCCGAGTGGTTGCTCCGATGATTGTAAAGCGGGGCAACTTCAGGCGGATGCTGCGGGCGCTGGGGCCGCTGCCCACTGTAATATCCAGCACAAAATCCTCCATGGCCGGGTAGAGAATCTCTTCCACTGCCCGACCCAAGCGGTGAATTTCGTCGATAAAGAGAATATCCCCCTTGCGTAAATTGGTGAGGATGGCGGCCAGATCCCCGGCTTTTTCAATGGCGGGGCCGGCGGTGGGCTTCAGATTGCCCGCCATCTCCCCGGCCAGAATGTGGCTGAGGGTTGTCTTGCCCAGCCCCGGCGGGCCATAGAGCAGTACGTGATCCAGCGCTTCGCCCCGCAGCCGGGCCGCATCCACCAGAATACGCATTTTGTCCCGCAGCCGCTCCTGGCCGATCATCTCATCCAGAGAGCGGGGGCGCAGGGCATAATCGACCCGTTTGTCCTCTGGCTGCTGCTCGCCAGAGATGGCGCGTTCGGGTGTTTCTTTTGTGCCACGTTTTGGCTCGCTGGGGTCAATCGCCATCGCTCTGTCCTCAAATTGCAGGCGGACTGACAGTCCGCGCTATGCTTTTGTGCCCGCTCAAATTCGATCCGAACGAGTGTGCTATAGTATCATACCAGAGAAAAGGAATCGGGAAAAATTCTCGTCGGAAATCAGATTGACGAAATCCCCAAAAACTGCTATAAGTGGTCAACGTTTTTCGTAAACGGCGGGTTATAACCGGGCAACTGAAAAAGCGGAATGCAGATTAGTCCGATTTGAATCTATCCGCGCCCTCTTCTGATAGCTGAACGATTACCTGTCGTTTCTCTGTGTGATGGAAGGATTGGAATGGCTAAGAAAAAGATCGTCAGTAAAGAACAGATACATCTGGAGGGTGAGCGCGAACAGGTGACATCTGAGTTGAATAATCTGCGTTCCGCAATGCTCAACGAAGTAGACACGGAACCGGACGAAGGCGATGCTGAAATCTTCGAGCGGGAAAAGACAGCCGCGCTGATTGCTGTGCTGGAACGGCGGATACAGGACATTGAGCACGCGTTGCGGGCGATTGAAAAGGGACAATATGGCATCTGCGAACGCTGCGGCAACCCCATCGAGCCGGAACGCCTGGAAGTCAAGCCCGACGCCATTCTCTGTCTGAATTGCCAGCGGGAAGTGGAAGCCATCAACAAACGCAACCGGGGACGTGCGCCCATCCGCTGGTAGCCCGTCGCCATCGCCCAGGAGAGAGAGATGTCTGGCAAACTCTACGCGTCCACACACCCGCTGGTGGCCCACAAACTGACCCAGCTACGGGACGTGACAACCGATTTTCGCCGCTTTCGTTCGATTGTAGACGAGCTGGCGATGATTCTGGCCTATGAAGCCACCGGGGATATGACCACCCGGCCTGAAAGTGTGCAGACACCCCTGACCAGAACAGAAGGGCGCAAATTCGACCAAAAGGTTGGGCTGGTACCCATTCTGCGCGCCGGGTTGGGAATGGTGGACGGGATGCTCCATCTGCTGCCCCAGGCCGAAGTCTGGCATCTGGGCTTCTACCGGGACGAAGAGACCCTGCAACCGGTGATCTACTACAACAAAATGCCGGCGGACCTCTCCACCCATACCTGTTTTGTGTTGGACCCGATGCTGGCAACCGGCGGCTCGGCGATTGCTGCGGTGGATATATTGCGGGCCAGAGGCGTCCGCCACATCAAATTTGTCGGCCTGCTGGCCGCGCCCGAAGGGGTGGCTGCCCTGCACGCCAAATACCCGGATGTGGCCGTTCATGTGGCCGCGGTGGATGAACGCTTAACCACCGCGGCCGATGCGGGGGCTGGTTTCCCCCCGGGCTTCATCTGGCCTGGGCTGGGCGATGCGGGTGATCGGCAGTTCGGGACTGGGTGAGCGAGCCACAAAAGAAGACCAAAGGGAGAGACCCGTGACAGCGTTCACGGGTCTTTTATCTATCCCAACAGCCACCGATCCCCGGTTCGGCCCACGCCCACGCCCCGCTCGGCCACCCACGCCCGTTGTGGTCCGTCGTCCCACAAGGGATTGGTGTGGTTCAGGTGGATCAGCCGCACATCGCAGGCCGACCCCGCGGCCCGCTCGGCGGTGTCGGTGGCCAGGGGGTGGGGAATCTCGGCAATGTTGCGGCCGGGAATCTCTGCCGGGCTGAAGAATGCGCCGTCCAGCAGAGCCACATCCACCTGAGACAAAAGCGCGGGCAGGGGCTGCTCCCAGCGCTCCCAATCGTCGATGTCCGGGCAGTAGAATAGGGACTGTTGGGGGCCATCCACCCGGAAAGCCATTGTGTCGCTCCATTCGTCCCGGTGGGGAACGGGGATGGGCGTGACTGTCAGTTGGGGCGACAGGGTAATGGGCTTGTCCGGGGGGCTGAGACGGAGCGCGATGTTACCAAATTTTGCCAATTGCTGCCAGGGCTGATTGCGCATCAAAAAAGCGCACATACGGGGCGTGGCATAGACGGGCATATGACGGGTATTCCAGGCCTCCCGGCCCAACTGAATCAGCCCGGTGTAGTGGCCCATATGGGCGTGGGTGAGCAGAATTCCGGCCAGAGAACAGGCCGGCGCGGCCTGCTGCAACAGAATCAACTGCTCGCGGAAATCCGGCGTGGCATCGATCATCCACATCTGGCCGACAGCGCGGTCAATCAACCCCAGAGAGACCACAAACTGGCGGCGGCTGGGGTCCACTTGTGCGGCCCGGCAGCGGTCACAAACGCAGCCGGTCTGGGGAAGTCCGGCGTCCTGGGCTGCGCCCAGAAGAATGGCTTCGAGCATACGGGATTCTCCTACTTTCTATGGCAGCCAACCTGCACCCGCTCTTGACGTTCCTTCCACTTCCCGCTATTCTATGGCACAGATAGCCACCAGCCCCGGGAGAAAAATATGCAGACTCTACCCCTCACCGTTCAGAACGGAATTGCCACACTTCAGATTAACCGCCCGGCCCAGCGCAACGCCATCACCCTGGAGATGTGGCGGGCGCTTCCCGAAATCACTGCCCGTTTGGAGCAGGATAGCAGTGTACGGGTTGTTGTCATCCAGGGTGCGGGGGATGCGGCCTTCAGTGCGGGGGGCGATATTGGCGAGTTCACCGAGCAGCGCAAAGACCCCTGGCAGGCCAAAATTTATAACGGCAAAGTGGAATTGGCGCTAAAGTCCATTGCCCGTCTTTCCAAGCCTACCATTGCCGTCATCAAAGGCTTTTGTATGGGGGGCGGCTGTATGCTGGCAGCCCACAGCGATCTGCGTATCTGCGCCGACAACGCGGTCTTTGGTATGCCTGTGGCCCAGCTCAATACCCTCGTCGGCTACCGGGAATTGCAACGTTTTGTCCATCTGATTGGTCTGGGCGCTACCCTCGATCTGCTCCTGACCGCCCGCCACGTGGATGCCAATGAGGCCCAGGCCATCGGCCTTTGCTCTCAGGTCCACCCGCTGGCCGAGATCGACGGGGTAGTGGCTGGCTTGACCGAGCGAATGGTGAACCTGGCACCCCTTGCCCAGCGCTGGCACAAGCAGATGCTCCACACCCTGCTACGCAAACCCGATCTGCTGGACCTGACACCCGAAGAGGGAATGCTGCCGGATGCCATCTACGACACGGAAGATTACGCCGAAGGGGTGCGCGCCTTTCTGGAAAAACGGCGGCCTCTGTTCCGGGGCAAGTAACTTCTCAAGGAGAGGCATAGGATAGACGGATGATAGCTCACTGATAGGGATGGGATTGTAGGCTGTAGCCAAGTGGAAGCCGACTGGATAGATTCTATCGCCGTCGGAAATTCTGCCATCTGCTCCATATCTCCATCCTACTCTCATCGAGGAGCTAAGAAAATGAATACGAATGTGTTGCGCGTGGCCGCTGATTCCCGGCCCTATTTGGTGGCCGGGGCCATCGCCGGTCAAATTCGTGAAGATGGGCACTCCGTCATACAGGCAATTGGAATGGTGGCCGTCTATCTGATGCTCAAGGCGGTCATTACAGCCCAGTCCTATCTGGAAGACGAGGGTCTCCACCTGGCTTGCTCCATCGGCTATGTCAACGGCGATCTGGTTGATCAGGAGTGCAAAGCCGTGCGTATGACCGTCTGTATTGCGCCAGGGCAGGCTGACAGCCCGACGCTGGTGGCAGCGTAGGAAGCCACCCCACCCTACCCCTCCCCATTCTAGCAGGCTGTGGGAGAGAGAAAAAATAGAACGCGGATGACGCGGAAAAAGATGATTTTCGCGGATAAAATCGAGAAAAATCCGGCTTTTTTGTACTGATCAAGAAG
>JAHDWH010000076.1 GCA_023384455.1 Caldilineaceae bacterium
TCTTTGGTGCCGGGCCGGCTGCGGCTGTTGCGGGAGAAAAGCTCGTTTCAAATGGTCAATCAACTGGCCGGGGGCTGGTATCGTCGCTATTTATTGCGCCGCCAACCACTGAAGGACCTCCCCGGGCAACTGCTGGCACAACCTGCCAGCAGCGGATGGCAGGGCGCGCCTTTGCAACAGAATCTTCTGTAGCAAGACTATTTAACGAAGCCAGATAGAAATGAGACGTTAAACCCGGATTTGGCAGAGGAACGCGGATATAGTATCCGCGTTCTTCCATTCTTCCCTCCCCCTCCCCTCCCTTTCGTCCGTCCTCCCTTCGTCCCTTTCCGTCCTTTTCCCGTGTAGGGTTCTTCCCGTCACATCTGGTATAATAGGCCGACGTGTCTAAAAACTGTGATGGACGGAAAAGGTACCCTTATGGATCAGTTGAAAACCATCCAGAATTATCCCCTCCTTCTGGAAAACTTCGGCCTGGCCGCGATGAGCGATCTCTTTGACGATTGGGTTGTCTACCGCAATTTGGAACCGGTGGACCGACGGCTGAAGGGGCTGAAATCGGCCCGGGTGCAGTTGGGGCTGAATATCGAAGGGATTCCCCGCAAACTGGACGATGCCTATGCCCAGGTGGCGCTGTGGATTTTTGAGAAGGCTCAGGCTCTGCGCCGGGCAGAAGTCAACGAACTCCTTTTTATCGGTGATACGCTCTCTGGCGATGGCCGGGCCTACCAGAATCTGTCTGCCCTGAGCGCTCTGCCCAGCAGTTGTTTCATCGGCAGTGAAAAGGCCGATCAGTCCCCCTGGCAATCGAAAGATGCAGAGACGGGGATATTTTCCGCCAATCGCTGGTCGGCTCTGGCTGATTGGCTGGCGCTGGAAAAGAGCTGTGGCCTGAAGATGGACAAGAATACGGTTGTGATAGTGGATATGGACAAGACGACCATCGGTGCCCGGGGGCGCAACGACCGGGCCATCGACAGCGCCCGGCTGAAGGGTCTCTACCGTACAGTAGGCGCTGTGTTGGGCGATAATTTTGACGCCAACCTCTTCGAGAGCCACTATGACCGTCTCAACCGCAGCAAATACCATCACGTAACCCAAGACAACCAGGACTATCTGGCCTATATGTGTCTGGTTCTCAACAACGAAGCCATCGACTGTGTGGACCTGCTGGAGTCCATCGACAACCGCGACATCGAAACCTTCCCCCAATTTGTGCGCTATGTGGAGACCTGCATTGTGGGCGGGGAACGGGTGAGTGAAGCCATGCGCCAGGCCCACACGGCTGTGCATACCAGCGTGCAGGCAGGCGATCCCACGCCTTTCAAGAGCTTCCGTCGTCAGGAATTTCTGGCGACTTTGGAACATATGAACAATTTGGACGACGACGCCCCCCTGGCAGAACGGTTGATCCGGGAGATTACGATTACCCAGGAAGTGCGGGAAACCAGTCTCTGGCTGCGGGAGCGGGGCTGCCTGGTGATCTGCCTAAGCGATAAACCGGACGAAGCCTCTGCGCCCAATCATCCATCCGTGCGGGACAAATCCCCCATCCATCGGGCGCAGACCCACGCCATCGGCGTCAGCATTGCCGACCAACTGGCCGGTCTGGGGTAATCCTATCGAGCTTACTGAAGCCAGACTCCATTGGGTCTAGGATAGGGCTGTACGGGACGATTCCCATTTTTGAGTTAAGGGTTGGTACATATCGCATGACAGAAAAACAGAAGCCCCCACAGACGCCTCCACCCAAACGGCCGCGCAATGGGGATAATAAGCAGAGTAACCCAAATGATCAGGACCCCAACGAGCGTTTTCGTCAAGCGTTCAACCGTAGCTGGGTTTGGATTATCATCGCGGTTGTCATCATTTTCGGCTATCGGATGTTGGCGAACCCCCAAGTAGCTTCCGATGATGTAATTGGGCTGAATGGCGTGGCCGAAGCGATTCAGGACAATCGGGTCAAGGAAATTGTTGTGCAGGGAGACGATGTAATTCTCTCTCTCTCCGGCTCGGAACGGCTACGCAGCCGCAAGGAAGCCGGGGAAAGTCTGCTCGATTCTCTCTCGGCCTTTGGCATCACCGAAGCCCAGCTTGCCAATCTGCCCATCACAATCGAGAAACCCTCCAATAGCAGCACTATTTTCAGTTGGCTGGTGATGATCCTGCCAATGCTGCTCATTTTTGGCTTCTTTATCTTTATTATGCGGCAGGCTGGCGGGGCCGGACAGAACCGGGCCATGCAGTTTGGCCGCAGCCGGGCGCGCAAGCTGGACGAAGCGGATCGCCCTTCCATCACTTTCGACGATGTGGCTGGATCGGAAGAAGCCAAGCAGGAATTGCAGGAGATCGTTGAATTTCTGCGGGAACCCCAGAAGTTCGCAGCCCTGGGCGCACGCATCCCCAAAGGGGTGTTGATGGTTGGTTCGCCGGGCACAGGCAAAACACTGCTGGCCAAGGCTGTGGCCGGGGAAGCCGGCACACCCTTCTTCAGCATCTCTGGCTCGGAATTTGTCGAGATGTTTGTGGGTGTGGGGGCCAGTCGGGTGCGCGATCTTTTCGAGCAGGCCAAGAAAAGCGCACCCAGCATTATTTTCATTGACGAGATCGATGCGGTGGGCCGTCACCGGGGCGCGGGGATGGGTGGCGGCAACGACGAACGGGAGCAGACCCTCAACCAGATTCTGGTGGAGATGGATGGCTTTGACAGCGACACGACAGTTATTGTTGTGGCGGCCACCAACCGGCCCGATATTCTGGACCCAGCCCTGCTGCGCCCCGGACGTTTTGACCGCAAAGTAGTGGTGGATCGCCCGGATCGGCTGGGACGGGAAGCAATTCTCCAAGTCCACGCCAAAGGCAAACCCCTCAGCGCCGATGTGAATCTGGAGACGATTGCCCGCCAGACCCCTGGAATGGTCGGGGCAGACCTGGAAAGCCTGCTCAACGAATCGGCGATTCTGGCGGCCCGGCGCAACAAACGCTCGATTGATATGGACGATATAGTCGAATCCATTGAACGGGTGATGGCTGGCCCGGCCCGCAAGAGCCGTATTCTGAGCAAGGAAGAGCGGCGCATTGTAGCCTTCCACGAGGCAGGCCATGCGATGGTGATGGCCCTGCTGCCCAATACGGATTCTGTGGGTAAGATCAGTCTTGTCAGCCGGGGACAGGCCCTGGGCTATGTGATGCCCCTGCCCAGCGAGGACCGCACATTGCACAGCCGGGCCGAGTTTGAGGATCAGTTGGCGGGTCTGTTGGGCGGGCGGGTGGCCGAGGAGATTACCTTCGACGAAGTAACCACTGGCGCGGCCAGCGATCTGGAACAGGTGACAAAACTGGCCAAGGCGATGGTCACCCGGTATGGAATGAGCGAAAAGCTCGGACCTATGCAGCTTACCCAGGGGGACACCAATCCCTTCCTGGGGATGGACCTGGGCGAGCGCCGCCACTATAGCGAAGAGATCGCCCGTTCCATTGATCAGGAAGTGCGGCGTATTGTGGAGAAGGCCTATGCCACGGCCAAGAGTATTTTGACCACTCACCAGGACAAGCTGAAACTGCTGGCCGAGACGCTTCTGGAAAAGGAAGTGATGGACAGACAGGAATTTGAGGAATTGATGGGGCTGGCTGTTCCCGCCTGACATAAGGTGGCGGAGCCACGAGACATAAGGTGGCGGAGCCACGATTTGCGTGCGAAAACGTAAAGATGTGAAACGTAAAGATGTGAAACGTGAGGTGTCGTCACGTACTCTCACGTTTCACGTTTCATTTGGTTGGCCGACCGACTAACGCTTGTGCGTTAGTTCCTCGCTGGTACGGACTATGGCGTGTGTTCCCCGCAGATACGTAGAGAAGATGCTATCCAGCTCTCGGATTATCTCACAGCCAAGACCTGCCAGGTTTCGGAAAACCTGGCAGGTCTTGTTTCGTCTACCCATTGCCAGCATTCAATAGCCGTGGTAGGCTACCGGCAGCTACACGCTTCTTATCAAAAAAGGTACCTGTTCCGCCACCCCACCCTACCCCTCCCCATTCCAGGGGAGAACTGAATCGACTCCTCCCCCAATGTGGGAGGTCGGGAGGGGGTGAGCAGTTGCCAAAAATATCCTTATCATCGCCATCCGAGGCTTGTTATGACACCTGTCCCAGCCCTGATACCTGTCCAACTCAATACCCGCACCGACCCGGCCAATTTCTCGTTCGCCACCACCGCCGAGTTGGATCCCATTTCCGGCATCATCGGTCAAGAACGGGCCGTGGCCGCCGTCGAGTTCGGCATCAGCATTCGCCATCCCGGCTACAATATCTTTGCCCTGGGCAGCCCCGGCACAGGCAAACATACCGTCGTGCGCGACTATCTGACCGAGCAGGCAGCGGATGATCCCTCCCCATCTGATTGGTGCTACGTCTATAACTTTGACGAACCCCACCGCCCCACGGCCCTGGAATTGCCAGTTGGCCGGGGCAGTGAATTACGGGCGGCCATGGACGAACTGTTGGACGAAATCCGCACGATACTGCCCGCAGCTTTCGAGACCGACGACTACCGGGTGCGTCGCCAGGCGGTGGAGTCCACCTTTCAGGAGCGCCAGGACGAAGCCTTTTCTGCGCTCCAGGCCGAGGCAATCACCAAAGGGCTAAATCTGCTGCGCACCCCCACCGGGCTGATCTTTGCCCCTGTGCGCGATGGCGAAGTGTTGAAGGCCGAGGAGTTCCAGCAGATGGCCCAGACAGAGCAGGACGCGCTCAAAGAGGCCATCGAGGAGATGCAGGAAAAATTACAGCGGGTGGTGCTCCAATTGCCCCGCTGGGAAAGAGAACTGCGCAAGGAGTTGCAGGCTTTCCACGACGAACTGGCCCACTTTACTGTGGACCCGCTCTTCCACGAATTGCACGAACACTACACGCCCCAATCGGCAGTACAGCGCTATCTGGACGCGGTGCAGGCTGATATCATTGCCAATCTACCCCTGTTTCTGCGCGATGACGAAGGCGAAGGGAACAAAGAGCAGCCTTTTGCCCCGCCGGTCAACAACGGGGACCGCTTCGTGCGCTACCGGGTCAATCTGCTGGTGGATCACAGCGGGCGCGCCGGCGCGCCGGTGATCTACGAAGACAACCCGGCCTATCAGAATCTGGTGGGCCGGGTGGAATATGTGCCCCATATGGGCGGGCTGCTCACCGACTTTACCCACATCAAATGTGGCAGCCTGCATATGGCAAATGGCGGCTATCTGATGATCGACGCCCTCAAATTGCTATCCCAGCCCTATGCCTGGGAAGGGCTGAAACGGGCCCTGCGCGCCGAGACGATCCGCATCGAAACGCCGGGCCAGATGCTCAGCCAGGCCAACGCCATCTCCCTGGAGCCAGAACCCATTCCCCTGAAGGTCAAAGTAGCACTGCTGGGTGACCGCACCCTCTACTATCTGCTCAGTCAGTCGGACCCAGAGTTTGACGAACTCTTCAAAGTGATGGCCGACTTCAACGACGAGATCGAGCGCACAGCGGAGAACCAGACGCTCTTTGCCCGGCTGATTGGATCGATGGCAACCGGTCGAAAACTGCGTCATCTGGACCGGGAGGCCACGGCGCGGGTCATCGACCAGTGCGCACGGATGGCCGGGGATAGTGGCAAACTCTCCATGCGGGTGGCGTCAGTGGTAGACCTGTTGCAGGAGTCGGATTATTTTGCCGACCAGACCGGGGATCAGACGATCTTCCTGGCCCACGTGGAACAGGCGCTGGAAGCCCAGCGCTACCGGGCCTGGCGCATCCCGGAGCGCAGTCAGGAGTCGATTCTGGATGGCACTATCCGCGTGCAGACCCAAGGGGAGGCAGTGGGCCAGATTAATGGGCTGTCCGTACTGCAACTGGGGAGTACAGCCTTCGGCCAGCCCAGCCGCATCACAGCCCGGGTGACGATTGGTCGGGGCGAAGTGGTGAATATCGAGCGGGAGGTGGCGATGAGCGGGCCGAGCCACAGCAAAGGGGTGTTGATTCTGGCCTCCTTTCTGGCCGCCCGCTATGCGGCTGATTTTCCCCTTTCCCTCCACGCCCGGCTGGTCTTCGAGCAGTCCTACGGCGGTGTGGACGGGGATAGCGCCAGTTCCACCGAACTCTATGCGTTGCTCTCGGCTATTGCTGGCGTACCCATCCGTCAATTCTATGCAGTCACCGGATCCGTGGACCAGTTTGGCAATGTGCAGGTGATCGGCGGGGTGAACGAGAAGATCGAGGGCTTCTTTGCCATCTGCCAGCAACGGGGACTGACAGGGGAACAGGGGGTATTAATCCCGGCCACGAATGTGCGCCATCTGATGTTGCGCCAGGAGGTGGTGGATGCGGTGGCGGCCGGGCGCTTTCACATCTACCCGATCTCCCACATCGACGAGGGCATCGAGTTGCTGACCGGCGTGGCCGCGGGGGAAGCCGACGGAGATGGCGTCTACCCGGCGGGGACGATCAACCGGATGGTGCAGGATCGCCTGCGGGAGTTTGCCCGGCGCTGGTCAGCCTTTCACCGGCAGAACGGGCCAGAGTTTGTCTGAGCGTAATTGCTCACCCCCACCCAACCTCCCCCACTGTGGGGGAGGAGTCGATCCAGTTCCCTCCCTGGAATGGGGAGGGGTAGGGTGGGGTGGCTGAACAATTACGTCTGAGCACACGAGATCGGTGCCCAAAATGGCGTTTCTCTGCCTTCCTCGCTTATAATGGCGCTACTTGCGCTCAACCCATTTGGCAAGCAATCGTTGAAAGTCCGACACAGACACGCGCCCTTTCCCTATTCAGTTGAGTGGCCCCGTGTCTCACCTGCGAAGGAGAAACCCGATGGCGAAAATGCGTGCCGATTTCATTTGGATGAACGGCGAAATTATCCCGTGGGACCAGGCCCAGGTCCACGTCTTCACCCATGCGCTCCACTACGGCAGCAGCACTTTCGAGGGCATTCGGGCCTACGAAACGCCGGATGGCCCCGCCATCTTCCGCGGGCGGGAGCATTACGAACGGCTGCTCTTTAGCTGCAAAGTAGCCCGCATCCCCTCCCCCCTGACAGTGGACGAGTGGATGGATGTGACGATTCGGGTTTTGCAGGCCAACAAACTGCGCAGCGCCTATGTGCGCCCGCTGGTCTTTCGGGGCTACAATACCCTGGGCGTGGATGGCCGGGGCTGTCCGGTGGATGCGATTGTGGCCACAGTGCCCTGGGGTCGCTATCTGGGCAACGATGCGATTGAAAACGGTATCGACGTGCAGGTGAGCAGTTGGCGGCGTATGGCCCCCAATATGCTCAGCCCTATGGCGAAGATCGGCGGTCAGTACGTTTCCAGCCAGAATATCGTCATCGAAGCCAAAGACAACGGCTTTACCGAAGGCATTGCCCTGGACGGCAACGGCCAGATCAGCGAAGGCAGCGGCGAGAATATCTTTATCATTCATAAGGGCACGATTTACACGCCGCCCCTCTCCAGCAGCATTCTGGGCGGCATCACCCGGGACAGCGCCATCACCATTGCCAGGGATTTGGGCTACGAGGTGAAAGAAGCGTCTATGAGCCGGGAGATGCTCTATATGGCCGACGAAATTTTCTTCACCGGCACCGCCGCCGAGATCACCCCCGTGCGTTCCGTGGACCGGATGCCCGTGGGCGACGGCAAGCGGGGCCCCGTCACCAAAGCCGTGCAGGGCGTCTTCTTTGGCATTGTAGAAGACGGCGCGGCGGATAAGTGGAATTGGTTGACCCACGTGAAATTGAGATAGCTCTTGCCTTGTTCGTAGAGGGAGTAGAGAAATGATGACGCAATTGACGCTGACAATCCCAAGCGATCTCCCGCTACTTCTCAAAATGTCGGACGACGACTTTGCCAGTGAGATGCAGCTATTGCTTGCGGTTAAGCTCTTCGATATGGGCAAATTGACATCGGGCAAAGCTGCCGAATTGGCTGGAATATCGCGGGTCCTCTTTCTGCACCTACTGGAACGATATGGCGTGGCAGCCATCAATTTTGACGCACAAGAAGCGAAGCACGAGGTAGAGGCAGCCAGACGACTGACAGAGCGATGAACCGGATTGTCAACACTGCGCCACTCATATTCCTTTCCAAATTGGGGCGGCTGGAATTACTGCGGCAGGGAGTCGAGACAGTTTTCGTGCCTTCCACTGTCCGGTTTGAACTGCGCAGTGTGCTTGATTCGGCTACGGCTGAAGTCGAGTCACTTCTCGGTGGATGGTTGATTGAGCGAGCCTGTACACAACTTGCCCTGCTGGAGGTTGTACGCCAATCTATCGACCCCGGCGAAGCGGAAGTAATTGCTTTAGCATTGGAGCTAGGAATTAACGACGTAGTTTTGGATGATCTGGATGCGCGCCGCTTTGCCCGACGGAACGGTTTGCAGCCAATTGGGACGCTTGGATTGCTACTTTCCGCCAAAGAAAATGGGCTGATTGTATCCGTGCGCGACGAAATCGATCGATTGCAGGCTTTTGGTTTTCGGGCAAGTGATGTATTGATAGCGACTGTGCTTGCCTCTGCTGGCGAGCCATAAAAAAGGGGGGGGCAGACTTGCAGTCTGCCCCCCCCTTTTTTATGTTAAACCCCGCTTTGGTTACTCTCGCAGCTTCGAAATGTTGATGACAGGTTTTATCGCGGACTCATCTCCACGACGGCCGCGCCCCAAGTGAGACCGGCCCCAAAGGAGACGAACATCAACCGATCAGTGGGCAGGATGCGACCGCTGGTCAGATTTTCGGTCAGGGCCAGGGGGATGGAAGCGGCGGAGGTGTTGGCGTAGCGCTCGATATTGACAATAAAGCGTTCCAGGGGGAAGTCCATCAATTTGGCCGCTGTCTGAATGATACGCAGATTGGCCTGGTGGGGGATGATCCAATCGATGTCGGCCAGGGTCAGGCCCGCTTTGGCCGCGGCCTGTTCGCAGGCAGGGCCGACCACCCGGGTGGCAAATTTGAAGACCTCCCGGCCATTCATCTGCACATAGTGCTGACGGCCATCCAGCACTTCCTGGCTGAAGGGCCGAGCCGAACCGCCCCCGCGCATAATAATTTGCTCGCCCTGGCTGCCATCGGAGCCGAGGACAAAGCTGCGCATTCCACAGGGGCGATCCGTAGCCTGAACGACAACCGCGCCGGCGGCGTCGCCAAAGAGCACACACATCGAACGGTCGGTCCAATCCACAAAACGGCTGAGCAGCTCGACCCCCACCACAAGGATAGTGCGGTAAGCCCCGCTGTGAATAAACTGGTAGGCGGTGCTGAGCGCGTAGACAAAGCCCGTGCAGCCGGTAACCACCACAAAAGCAGGCACATCGGTTGCGCCCAACGCGTGCTGCAAAAGGCTGGAAACCGGCGGCGTGTGGTGGTCCGGCGTGGAAGTGGCGACGATAATCAGGTCCAGTTCTGACGGCTGGATACCTGCCTTTGCCAACGCCTCCCGGCTGGCGTTCAGGGAGAGGGTGCAGGTCGTCTCATCCGCTGCGGCAATGCGCCGTTCGCGAATGCCCGTACGTTGCACAATCCACTCATCGCTGGTCTCCAGTTCCGGGGGAAGGTCATTGTTGGTTACTACCTTCACCGGTACATAGGACCCCCAGCCGGTGATCTGTCCATAGGTGGAATGTACGCCGTTGTTCAAAAATTCCTCCTGCTTCCATTGCCAGAGAAGCCTGTGCCTCCCCGGAATCTCTCCCTACTCATTTGGGGTCTTCACAGTCTAGCCGGTATGCCCCGCTCCGTCAAACAGGCGCAGAGCGGTGGGTGCATCCCAGGAATGGGCAACCGATTCCCGGAATCAGCGACTCGCACCCCCGTTCGTGTGTTATCCCTACCGCCCCTCCTTTGACACCTTCCACCCGTCTGGCTGATAATAGCCTCGTATTGCAATCCATTCCACTTCAACGGAGAAGCCCCATTTATGTCTACCTGGCAAGAGTACCTTGACACCCACCAACCCCGTTTTCAGGAAGAGCTGCTCGACTTTCTGCGCATTCCCAGCATCTCCGCTCTGCCCGCCCACAAAGCCGACGTACACAAAGCCGGTGAATGGGTGGTCGCCCGGCTACAGGCCGCGGGCGCAGAGAATGTCCAGCTACTGCCCACGGGCGGCCATCCGGTGGTCTACGGCGACTGGCTGCACGCACCGGGCAAGCCCACAATCCTTATTTACGGCCATTTTGACGTGCAGCCCGTAGACCCGTTGCATCTCTGGACAAATCTACCTTTTGAGCCGACCCTCGACGGCGACAAAGTTTTTGCGCGGGGTGCGTCTGATGACAAAGGCAATATGCTGGTGCCGATCCTGGCTGTAGAGGCCCTGCTGAAGGGGACGGGTGTACCTGTTCAGCCACCCCACCGAACGGGATCGACTCCTCCCCCACAGTGGGGGAGGTTGGGTGGGGGTGAGCAGTTAGGGACGGGCAGCCTGCCCGTCAATGTCAAATTCTGCTTTGAAGGCCAAGAGGAGATCGGCAGCCCCCAGATTCCCGGCTTTCTGGCCCGGCACAAAGAACTTTTCGCCTGCGATCTGGCCGTGAGCGCAGACGGCGGCCAATGGAGCGACAGCGAAGGGATTCTGCTTGTGGCCCTGCGGGGCATCTGCGGGCTGCAAATCGACGTGCAGGGCGCCAAAACCGATCTCCACTCCGGCGGCTATGGGGGTACAATCCGCAACCCGGCCCACGTCCTCGCCGAACTCCTGGCCTCTATGCACGACGCCACTGGACGGATCGCCGTGGATGGCTTCTACGACGACGTGGCGGACCTAACCCCAGAGGAGCGGGCGGCCATTGCCCGGGTTCCCTTTGACGAGGAGGAGTATCTGGACAACCTCGGCCTGGAAGCGACCTTTGGCGAGGCAGGATTCTCCACCCGGGAGCGGGTCTGGGCCAGACCGACGCTGGAAGTCAACGGAATGTGGAGCGGCTTCCAGGGCGAAGGCATCAAAACTGTCTTGCCCAACGAAGCCCACGCCAAAATCACCTGCCGGCTGGTCAGCAACCAGCGCCCGGAGGAGATCGTCAAACGGGTCATCGCCCACGTCCAGAAGCACACACCGCCGGGCGTCACCGTCACCGTCTCGCCGGAAGAGACCGGTGGCAAGCCCTACACCGTCGCCGGCGACCACTGGGGCAATCAAGTGGTGGCGGATGTGCTGCGGCAGGTCTACGGCTCCGAGCCATATCACGTGCGCAGTGGCGGCAGCATTCCCATCACTGGCGTCTTTCTGGACGAATTGGGCGCATATACGGTCAGCTTTGGTTTTGGTCTGCGGGACGAGGGTGCCCACGCGCCGGATGAGTTTTTCCGGTTGAGCAGCTTTGTAAAGGGTCAGGCTGCCTACTGCCGTCTGTTGGAACGTTTTGGAGAAAGCTAGGCTGGCACGATGGCTCTTTCTGGTGTATGCTTTACCCGGAAATCCCCCGTTGTTTCTGTGCTGCACCATCTATTCCGATAGTCGTAACCCATCTCACATTCATCCAAAAGGAGAAAGCTCGATGAAGCGCATTGCTCTACTGACGTTTCTCGCTGTTCTGTTGCTGGTGATGGCTGGCTGTGCCCCACCGCCACCGCCCCAGGCCGCTGGCTCTGCCCCGGCTGCCGCGCCCGCCCTGGGCACAGCCGACAACCCGCTGGTGATGTCCTTCGTCCCTTCCGGCGACACCCAGGAAATCATCGCCGGCGGCGAAGCCATTGAAACAATGCTGGAAGAGAAGACCGGTCTGGTCATCGAATCCAACGTAGCCACCTCCTTCGCCGCAGTGGTCGAAGCGATGGGCGCAGGCAACGCCCACATCGGCTGGCTCAACACCTTTGCCTATCTGCTGGCCCACGAAAAGTACGGCGTGGAAGCCCGCATCGCCACCTCCCGCTTTGGCAGCACCTCCTACAAAGGCCAGATCATCACCCAGGCTGACAGCGGCATTACCACACTGGCCGACCTGAAGGGCAAGACCTTCTGCTGGGTCGATCCCCTCTCCACTTCTGGCTACATCATTCCCCGGGTGGAATTGCAGGCCGCGGGGGTAAACCCGGACACGGATTTTGCCAAGACCGTGGAAGCTGGCTCGCATAACAATGTGGCTATTGCGGTCTACAACGGCGAGTGTGATGGCGGCGCCACCTTTGTGGATGCCCGCAGTTCCGTGGAGAAGGACCTGCCCGACATCAAAACGAAAGTTGTCGTCATCGCCGAATCCCCCCCCATCCCCAACGACGGCGTGAGCTTTGCCGCAGGTATGGACCCGGCACTGGTGGACAAGATTGTGGCCGCTCTGCTGGAGATTGCCCAGACCGACGCCGGCAAGGAAGCGCTCAATACTGTCTACTCCATCAGTGGGCTGGAAGCAGCCGACGACTCCTTCTATGACGGTTTCCGCGCCCAGTTGGACGCCGCGGGCATCAGCATCGAAGACCTGTCGAAGTAACAGTCAGGGAGTGGGGAGTGGGGACTGGGGATCGGTTACCAGCCCCAGTCCCCACTCCCTTATCCCCCAATCTCCAATCCCTATGCTCGAAATCAAACACCTCTCCAAAATTTATGACGACGGAACCCGCGCTGTAAACGACGTCTCTTTCACTGTCAAAGAGGGGGAGTTTCTGGTCATCATCGGCCTCTCCGGTTCGGGCAAGTCCACCCTTCTGCGCTGCATCAACCGGCTGATCGAGCCGAGCAGCGGCCAGGTTCTCTGGAACGGCCAGGACATAACCGGGGCCGCGCCCGGCGAACTGCGCCGCATCCGCCGCCAGATCGGGATGATCTTCCAGCACTTCAATCTGGTCAAGCGGCTGCCGGTGTTGACAAATGTGCTGACCGGGCGGCTGGGCTATGTCTCGGCAGGCCGCAGCATTCTGGGCCGCTGGTCGCGCCAGGACAGAGCGCGGGCGCTGGCGAATCTGGAACTGGTGGGGATTGCCAACAAAGCCGACAACCGGGCCGACGAACTCTCCGGCGGCCAGCAGCAGCGGGTGGGCATTGCCCGTGCCCTGATGCAAGACCCCAAATTGCTTCTGGCCGACGAGCCGGTGGCCAGCCTGGACCCGGCCACCTCCCATTCGGTGATGAAGTACATCGAGCAGCTCAACCAGGAGATGGGTGTGACTGTCCTGTGCAGCCTGCACTTTCTCAGCCTGGCCCGCACCTACGCCACCCGCATCATCGCCTTGAAAGACGGCGAAATCGTCTTTGACGGCGGCCCTCTGGAAATTGACGATGCCCGCTTCCGGGAGATTTACGGCGAAGAGGCGGTCGAGGTGGAGATACGCTGATACGTGAGGCGTGAAGCGTGAGGGGATCCGAACCTTCTCACGTTTCACGCATCACTCCTCATTTACAATTCTCTATTCACCATTCACCATTCACTATTTTTAATGTCTCAGGCCGCTCTGCCCACCCAACCCCATAGCCCCACCCTGGCGACCCTTCTCTCCCTGATTGTGCCCGGCTCTGGTCAGGCCTACACCGGGCGACGGGAGCGGGGTGTCTTCATCCTGCTTACCGCGGCTCTGTTGATTTTCCTGCTGGGCTGGCTGAATTTGTGGGTGCTGGCTCCCCTGGGGCTGCCCTTCTGGCTCTGGCAAGCCTGGGAAGCCCGGCTCTACGCCCAGGGCAAGAATCCGGGCAGCGCCCGATTGGTGCTGGCCGCGGCCCTGCTGGTCTATGCCATCGGCTGGCAGGTGACACAGATCGACGTTTCGCGGGTCATCACCAGCGCGCCCAAAGTCGTGCCATTTGTCACCGGTCTGGTGCAGCCCAGCTATTTTGACCGGCAGATCGATTCCAACACCGTCCCCACCCCCATTGAAATTCCCTGTGGAAGCGCGCCAGCCCCGGCTGTTGCCCCGGCGAACGGACCAGCCATCCGTCTCAGTTCGGCCTGTGCCAATCCGGGGGATGTGGTGACGATCAGCGGCGCTGGCTTCCCCGCCAACGCCCAGGGCGAAATCTGGTTTCAGAACGCGATTGGCGACCGCTCCCGGGCCCGGGGCAAGGACGGACTGCTCTCCTTTGCCGCGGACGGAACGGGCGCTTTTGCTGTGGACGCGGTGATGCCCGTCGTCACCAACCGCGACCCCCAATCCCACCGGCTGGAAGCCCAATATATCACATCCGTCGGCCCACTGCGTCTCAGCGAGACCAGCCGTCTGGTCATCGGGCGGATGGGCGAGACGATTGCCCAGGCGCTGATGGCGACGACCCTGGGCGCAATTCTGGCTGTGCTGGTCAGCTTCTTGGCCGCGCGCAATCTCATGCGGGTCAACCCGGCCACCCAAATTGTCTATTATGTGATGCGCACGCTGCTCAATATCCTGCGTGCGGTGGAGCCGCTGATTATGGCAATTGTTTTTGTCGTCTGGGTGGGGCTGGGGCCTTTCGCCGGTGTGCTGGCGTTGACCGTCCACTCGATTGCCGCGCTGGGCAAACTCTACTCCGAGGCGATTGAGAGTATCGAGCCGGGGCCGATTGAGGCTATCACCGCCACGGGCGCGGACCGCTTGCAGGTCATCTGGTACGGCGTGCTGCCCCAGGTCTGGCCGCCCTTCATCGCCTTCACCGTCTACCGCTGGGATATTAACGTGCGGATGTCCACAATCATCGGTTTTGTGGGCGGCGGCGGCATCGGTTTTCTCCTCCAACAGTGGATTCGCCTGACCGATTTTCGGGCCGCGGGCGCGGCCATCTGGGCCATTGCGGTTGTGGTGATTGTGCTGGACTTTTTGAGCAGTGAAGTGCGGAAGCGGGTGGTGTAGTCAAAAATGATGGGATGATGGGATGATGAGATGGCGGATCAATCAGCCGTTTCCCAAAAACAGAGTAGACTGATCCTATTGGATGACGGACCGGATACAAAACTTGATTTTCGTTGTCACTGAGAACGATTTGTCAAAATGGAAAACATACGTTTCTATTACACCGAATCGTATTCAACGTGTCTGTGAAAACTCCGAAATTCCTGTTCCGGTGTGGCAGTGACTTGCACAATCAGAATAGGTAAGTCCCCATATCTTTGGCGCAACCGTTTGTGAAGCACTCCGCCGTCGGGGTCTGTATCAAGAATTTTACCGTCCTGTATGCCAAGAAATTGTCCGTAATATCGGGTGGCAATTTGGGGGTGCATCAGCCTGTAGCGATCCATCTCCAGCAACAGCGCTTCGTGCCATTGCTGGCGCAGATAATCGGCCACCAGAGATTCGACCACATCCTCCACAGAGGTGTCTCGTCCAGCGGCCAGCCGTTTCAAAGGTTCGTGCAGTTCGGGTGAAAGTGTGAGTGTTGGCATAGTTTTAGTATAGCGATTGGGTGTGCTGCTGTCAATTGAATTTTAGCGAGAATGTTGCGAAAAGCGCATGAAAGACCGCCGTTCTATCCGAACAATTTTTCTTATAGCCATCGCCATCCCGCTCTACATTTGGAGCTGGAACGCCACCCAAATCGACCTGGGCACGCTGATTGCCGGCGCGCCCAAAGCCCGGCCTATTCTCACGGATTTGGTGCAGCCCTCCCTCTTTGAACGGGGCGAGCAGAGCGAAAGCCGGGAGAGCGGGCTGCGTGTCCCCTGCCTGGGCGACCCGGCCCTGGCCCCGGTGGGCGGCGACGCGGACTTGACTCTCTCCTCCGTCTGCCTCAACGCCCGGGAGCCGGTGACGATTCAGGGCAGCGGCTTCCGTCCCCACAGCGACGGGCGGCTCTACTGGCAGGTGACGGGCTTGCAGGGCCGCCTGCGCGACGAGCGCTTCACCACCGACGCGGACGGCAATTTCACAGTGGAGACGGACATCCCACCCCTGCTGGCCGAGAACCCTGGCGAGCACAAACTGCTGGCCGAAGTCACCTGGGAAGCGGGCGGTCTGGCCCCCAGCGAAGCCCTGCGCGTCACCATCAACAAAATTATCGAGACCGTCTTTCTGGCGCTAATGGCGACGACCTTCGCCGCCTTTCTGGCCGTGCCTCTCAGCTTTCTGGGCGCACGCAATATTATGCCCACAACCGGTCTGGGCAACGCCGTCTATATCATCACCCGCACTTTTTTCAATCTGACCCGCTCCATCGAGCCGCTGATCCTCGCCACGATTTTTGCGATTTGGGTCAGCTTCGGCCCCTTTG
The DNA here is from genome assembly GCA_023384455.1 of Caldilineaceae bacterium. Lineage (GTDB taxonomy): Bacteria > Chloroflexota > Anaerolineae > Caldilineales > Caldilineaceae > JACQGT01. The sequence goes on from JAHDWH010000076.1 coordinate 16,119, forward strand.
CCGGTGTGCTGGCCCTGACCGTCAGCACCATCGCCAATCTGGGCAAACTCTATTCCGAAGCCGCCGAGAGTATCGAACTGGGGCCCCTGGAGGCCATCACCGCCACCGGCGCCAACCGGCTGCAAGTCATCTGGTATGCGGTCGTGCCCCAGATTACGCCCCCGTACATCTCCTTCACCGTCTATCATTGGGACATCAATGTGCGGATGTCCACAATCATCGGCTTTGTGGGCGGCGGCGGTATCGGGATGGAACTCTCCCGCTGGATCAACCAACTCCAATGGAACAACGCCGCCACGGCAGTCTGGGCCATTGTGCTGGTGGTGACGGTGATGGACTACGCCAGCGCAGTGGTGCGGGAGAGGCTCGTATAGCATAAGGACTCGTCAAGAAATAAGTTCCATCCGGTGCGTCGCACTGTTCACGAAATGACTCTAGTCTGCAACCTCATCTGGACAGTGCGACGCACCAAAACGGGAAGTTATTCTTTGACAAGCCCTTAGCCAAGAGGATGTTCCTGGCGACACGCGGGCGTACAACTGTGTGCGTCTATTTGCTGTGTCAAGAAGTTGTTTCCAAAATTCCACTCGTGTTCGGGCCGGGGTTCGCTGGAGACCCAAATCACCCGCTTGGCCCCCAGATTACTCATATACGTAATCAGCTCAGGTGGTCGTGATCCGTCCGTTCCAACTGGTTTTCAATGATAACCACATTGCTCCCACCGTCTTCGGCCACAATATCCGCCGCGAAGGCACCCGCGGCCATCTCCCGCTCCACAAAGGAGAGGTAACTGTTCAGCCACCCCACCCTAGCCCTCCCCATTCCAGGGAGGGAACTGGATCGACTCCTCCCCCACAGTGGGGGAGATTGGGTGGGGGCGAGCAATTATAAGGAGAGATCACTCCCCACCTTCTCCGCCAGCAGGCCCAGATTCTCCGCCAGCCAACGGGTGAAATTCTGCGTCTCGTGCGGCCACAATTCCCGCAGGGGGGCTATATTTCCAGCCGACCGATTGCTGTCATTGGAAAACCCCCCTTAAAATCGCTTGGATCGCCCCATCGAACGAACTACCGCGGTTTGTCCGCAACAAACGGCTGTGCTACGCTAAAGCAGTCACAGGCTTCTACCGTTTGTGGGGGCTGCTCCAGCCACCGCTCCCGCCTGGGTTAGCGTTTGTCGTTTACTCTATTACACTTTACTAAACTTCTTAATTGATAATGCACACTACAACCCCATCCCCAACCGAATACCGCAAGCTGCCGGGGGTGGACGCCCTGCTGCGCCGCCCGGAAGTAATCCGCTGGAGCGCCGAGTATGGCCCGGAGCAGGTGACCGCGGCCATCCGCGCCCTGCTGGAGGCAGACCGGCAGGCCATTGGGCAGGGCGCGGCTGCCCCCAGCGAGAATGCCCTCATCGATCAACTGGCCGAGCATCTGCAACGGGAAAACCGTCCTTCCCTGCGCCCGGTCATCAACGCTACGGGTGTCATCATCCACACAAATCTGGGCCGTGCCCCCCTTAGCGCGGCGGCCCACCAGGCCATCCAGACTGCGGCCACGGGCTACAACAATCTGGAATACGACATCGACGCTGGCGCACGGGGCAGCCGCTACGGTCACGCCCGCCAGCTTCTGCGGGAGCTGACCGGCGCCGAAGATGGGCTGGTGGTCAACAACAACGCCGGCGCGGTCTTTCTGGTTCTGTCGGCCCTCTGCTCTCCCCAGGAGGTGGTCATCAGCCGGGGGGAGCTGGTGGAGATCGGCGGCGGCTTTCGCATCCCCGATGTGCTGCGCCAGAGCGGGGCCAAACTGGTGGAGGTGGGCACCACCAACCGCACCCACGCCCGGGACTTTGCCGAAGCTCTCTGCGGGGATACGGCCGCTTTCATGCGGGTACACGCCAGCAATTTTCAGCAGATCGGCTTTGTTACCAAACCCAGCCTGGCCGAGTTGGTTCAGATTGTGCGGGATAGCTGGTGGAATGACCGGGTGCTGGTCATCGACGATCTGGGCAGCGGCACATTGCTGGACACCGCGCCCTATGGCCTTTCCCCGGAGCCGACGGTGCAGCAGAGCGTGGCCGCCGGTGCGGATGTTGTGACCTTCAGCGGTGATAAGCTGCTGGGCGGCCCCCAGGCCGGGCTGATTGTGGGCAAGGCAGAATCTATCGAGCAGATTCGCCGCCATCCCCTCACCCGCGCTTTGCGGGTGGATAAGCTGACCCTGGCCGGGCTGGAAGCTACTCTCCAATCCTACCGGCGGGGCAAGGCTGTGGAAGAGATTCCAGTCTGGCAGATGATTGCCGCCACCCCGGAGCGGCTGCGGGGGCGGGCGGAGCGTTGGCGGGGTGTGCTGGCCCGGGCCGGTCTGCCGGTTGAAGTTGTCCCGGGCCAGAGTACCATCGGTGGAGGCAGTCTGCCCGGCGAAACCCTGCCCACCCATCTCCTTGCCCTGACCGTCCCCCGCCCGGACGAGTATGCAGCCCGTCTGCGCCAGGCCAATCCGCCAATTGTAGGCCGCATTCAACAGGAACGCCTTCTCTTTGACCCGCGCACGGTCCTACCAGAGGAAGACGAACGCCTGCTTTCCACCCTGTGCGCCGGGAGCGAACTGCGCTGATGGCTGACCTCATCTTCCTCAAACTGGGCGGCTCGCTCATCACTGACAAGCGCCAGACCGAGACCCCCCGGCTGGATGTGCTGGCACGGCTGGCCCAGGAGATCGCGGAGGCCCGGCGTGCAAACCCCGCACTACAACTGGTCATCGGCCACGGCTCTGGCAGCTTCGGCCACGTGACAGCCCGCCGCTACGCAACCCGGAGCGGTGTGCATACCCCAGAGGAGTGGCTGGGCTTTGCCGCCACCGCGGACGCCGCGGCCCGCCTAAATCGCATTGTGACGGCCAGCCTGCTGCAAGTCGGCCTGCCCGTCTGGTCCATCCAGCCCGGGGCCACCCTGCGCTGTGTGGATGGTCGGGTGGTGGCTGGCCCAGAGGAGAGTGTGGCACTGGCTCTGGAACGGGAACTCATTCCTCTGGTCCACGGGGATGTGGCGCTGGACAGCGTGCGCGGGGGGACAATCGCCAGCACAGAGGAGATTTTCGACTGGCTGGCCCGCTCGCTTGCGCCCCGGCGCATCGTTTTGGTGGGCGAAGTAGACGGCGTCTTCACCGGGGACCCCCTCCGTTTTCCCGACGCCCAGCCCATCCGGGAGATTATCCCGGCTACCTTCCCCAGCCTGAAAGCGGCCTTTGGCGGCAGCCACGGCACAGACGTAACCGGCGGGATGGGGGCCAAAATCGACCAGGCCCTGGCAATGGCCCAGCGCCAACCGGGGCTGGAAGTGATCATCTGCGGTGGGCTGTTGCCGGGGAAGGTAGCCCAGGCTCTCTCCGCCGGCCTATGGCCTGGAACCCGGATTGTGGCTACGGGCTGATCTCTCTGGGCACAGGTCAGAGGGATTACAGATCAGGCGACACGATCGGCTGACACCAATAACGACGAAAAGCGGACGCAGATTCACGCAGAAACAACTGATCTGCGCTGATTTTATCAGCGTCAATCACTCTTTTCAGCGCCATCAGCGTCCTATTTTCAGATCAGTTCTCCATGCGACGGGTAGCGCCACGGGGGATGAAAAGCGGACGCAGATTCACGCAGAAACAACTGATCTGCGCTGATTTTATCAGCGTCAATCACTCTTTTCAGCGCCATCAGCGTCCTATACTGTTGTCCCGTAAACTGACCTCATTTGCCAGTGCAGGAGGAGCACCTGTATAATGCACTACGAAATTCAGACTGCCCGTATCTCCCATCTGTCTTTGTCGATGGCGAGGTAGGCAGCGAAATAAGGACAAATAATGGCACTCACAATCGTTTCCTTTCTTCTCCTGTTGGGCGCGCTGATGTTTTTTCACGAACTGGGCCACTATCTGGCGGCGCGGCGCAACGGGATCGAAGTCGAAGAGTTCGGCGTTTTTGGCTTCCCCCCGCGCCTTTTTAAGCTTTTTACCTACGACGGCACACTTTTTTCCATCAACGCCATCCCCCTGGGCGCGTTTGTCCGTATGAAGGGCGAAGACGCCGGGGATATGTCCCCCGGCTCCTTCAACGCGGCCAGCGCCGGGGCCAGGGCTTTTACACTGGTGGCCGGGCCGGCCATGAATTTTCTCATCGCCATTGTCTTTTCCGTCGCCAGTATGCTCTCTGGTTTCCCTTCCAGTGTGGCCCACCCCCAGGTGACGAACCCACCCGCAAGCAGCGCCGCGGCCAGCGCCGGGCTGCAAGCGGGCGATATTCTGCTCAGCCAGGCAGGCCGCCCTTTGCTGGTGATGGCAACCACTGGTGAACCCCTGGCGGCTGCATCTGTCAAGACTCTGCTGGACGGCTCTTTGCCGCCGGACGAGGGGCTGCTGGTGTTGCGGGATGGCGAACGGATTGCCCTGCCCGAGAGCAGCGCATCCCTGGCCAGCCTTCTGGACGGGGTGGAGTTTGCTCCGGTGCTCAATACGCAAGTCTCCGCGGTGGTGGAAGACAGCCCCGCGGCCGCGGCCGGTCTGCTTGTCGGCGATGTGGTCTATGCGGTCAACGGCGCGCCGGTCACACCGGGCAATTCCCTGGGGCGGCAGGTGTCGGCGCTGGCAGGCAGCGAAGTGCTTCTGACGATTGTCCGGGGCGACGAATGGCTGGAAGTCCCGGTCTTTGCCCGGGAGAATCCCCCGGCGGGTCAGGGCGCAATGGGCATTGCCATCGACGGTATCTCCCGGATGGTTTCCCTGCCCTTCCATCTGGCCGTTTGGGAAGGGGTTCTGACAATCGTCGGCTATGTGGGAATGGTCGTCTCTCTGCCGGTTATGCTGATAGCGGGCCAACTGGCCCCCAGCGATGCGGGTTTCTCCGGGCCGGTGGGCATCGCCCAGCTAGTGGGCGGAGCGGTCAACGCCACCGTCGATACGGGTTTTTGGTTTCCCATCTGGCAGTTGGCTGCCATCATCAGCGCGGGATTGGCTGTGGCAAATCTCTTCCCCATCCCGGCGCTGGATGGGGGGCGGCTGCTCTTTATTGCCTTTGAAAAGTTGCGGGGACGGCGGATCGACCCGGAGAAGGAGGGGATGATCCATCTGGTGGGTTTTGCCCTGCTCCTGGGGTTGATGGTCGTCATCACTGTCAGCGATATTCGTTCGGGTCCGCAGTCCATAGACTGGCTTCGTATTTTGGGCCAATAACAACGCAGCTTCAACGAGAAAAGACTGGCCTGATGTCCATGCAGCCAAAGGAGTTCCCTGGCGGGCAGCCATCTTCTGCCTTCCCTTCTTTTCCATCCCCCGGCCAACGGCAGACAGAAGAGTGCCCCGCTTGTGCCGCGCCCATTCAGTCAGGGCAAGTCATCTGCATCGGGTGCGGAACGGTTTTGCATAGCCTGCCCCCCAAAATCCGCTGTGGGCATTGCCGCCAGCAGGCATCTTCCGCCTATGCCATTTGCCCCAACTGTGGGCGGGAACTGCACGGGGCCGCTTCCTCTTGGATCAGCTGGGCGATTCCGGCGCTGCTGGTCGCGCTCTTGGCAATTGTGCTGTTGGGCCGGTTGGCAGATGGGCCTTGGCAATGGCTGGCCGAACGCACCGCCAGTACGCTGGCTGTCGTCGAGAACCCGGTGTTGACACCCGTGACCGAAAGCGCTGAGGGGAGCGCAGGGAATCCATTGCCCCCGGCCACAGAAACCTCCGAACTGATTGCCGTCGCCGTCCCAAGCGAGACGCCCACAGAGCCACCGCCGACCGACACGCCCGAACCAACCACCACGCCCACCGCCTCCCCTCTCCCCACCGACACAGCCACAGAGACGCCTACGGATATACCGGTTGACACGGCAACGCCCAGCGTGACCCCAACCGCCATACCCGTCGCCGTCGAGACAGCGGCCCAGACGCTCACGGGGACGCCCACAGCGGGAAGCGTAAATGGGGAACGAGTCTACAGCGTCCAGGCGGGTGACACAGCCTTTTCGATTGCCAACCGTTTTCAGGTCACTGTGGCAGAGTTGCTAAAGGTCAATCAGCTTGCCCCGACCCAAGCCCTGCAATTGAAATCCGGCACAGTTCTGCTCATACCCGGCAGGGGGCCGTTGCCCAGCCCCACGGCCACCCCAACCGCGCCCCCCCCGGCCGCCACAGCGACGTCCGCTGCGACAGCCACAGCGGCTGTCCAGGCCACGCTGCCGGGCCAGCAACTCTACACCGTTGCCAGCGGTGATACCTTTGTGGGTATCGCCTTGCGTTTCAGTATCGGTACGGATGCCCTGCTGGCCGCCAACAGTATGACGATTGATCAGGCCAAGGATTTACGCCCCGGTCAAAAGCTGATCATCCCCGCTGCCGGGCAGCCTCTGCCGCCCACCGCAACCCCGGGTCTGCGCCGCTATATTGTGCAGGCGGGGGATACAATCGTAGTGATTGCTGCCAGCAATGGCATTTCGGCGGAACTGCTCCTCTCTGTCAACCGGATGACCGCGGCTCAGGCCCCCTCCATCCGTCCCGGCGACGAACTGATCATCCCGCCACCGGGCTATGTGCTTCCCACAAATACACCCCGGCCCACCGTCGCCCCCACCGCCACCCCCACGCCGAAGGTGACAATCCGGCTGGATGCGCCTGTGCTGCTGGACCCGGCTCAGGGCATTAATGTGCCGTGCAGCGCCAATCAGATCATCCGCTGGAATGCGGTCAATGGCCTGGTTGCCGGCGATGAGTATGTGCTTTTTCTGGGCTATGTCAATTCTGCGCCAGATGGGGGGGGCAACGTAGCGGTCGTTCCCTTGCTGGAACAGCGTACGGGCCAGCGCACCAATTGGCCGATGGATACGGGCTACTGCAATGTGCCGCCCCAGGAGTTTGGCAGGCGTTGGCGCTGGTACGTGCAAATTTTCAACGGCAGGGATCCGGTCAGCCCGGCCAGCCAAGTCTGGGAGTTTAGCTGGCGTTGATCTCTTTTGCGCAGAGCGCAATGTTGCCCGCCCAGACCCGACACTCCGGACGTAATTGTTCAGCCACCCCAGCCTACCTCCCCCCATTCCAGGGAGGAAAGTGGCTCGACTCCTCCCCCACTCTGGGGGAGGTTGGGTGGGGGTGAGCAGTTACAAAATAGACCCGACTTCTGACTTTAACTACCCGGAACAGTGCATTCTGTGGTATGCTATCTGTCAGACCGCTCTGACTATTTCTGCCGCGCCATTTTTTGCGCGTAGCCGGCACGCCAGAGATACACTCTGCGCAGATATTTTTATGTTGTTCGAGGAATTGAACGTGACCACCAAAACCAGCCTGAATGTAGCCGAACTCCTGACGAAATTGGCTACCGACTCTACTTTCCCCTCCCTGCCCGAATTACACGCCCTGTCGGACCTGAACCGCCAGGAAGAGGCAGATGTCCGCCATTTCTGGGTGACGATTCCGGAGGATCGCCGCTATCGGGTGATCGAGGAATTAGTCGAAGCCAGCGAGACGGAAATTTCGTTGCTGCTGGGCCGTCTGTTGCGGGTGGCTCTGGGCGACGAGAGTACACGGGTGCGGATCTTGGCCGTGGCCGGGCTGTGGGAAGAGACCGACGAGTCGTTGATTGGCCCCTTGCTGGATCTGCTCCACAACGATCCCGCCGAGGAAGTACGGGCCGCGGTTGCCGCCGCCCTGGGCGCGTACGTCCTGGCGGGCGAGCTGGACGAGATCGATCCGGCCCAGGCTATGCGAGTGGAAGAGGCGCTCCTTGCGATTCTGCACAGCGACACAGAGCCTATCTCCGTCCAGTGTCGAGCGCTGGAAAGCATTGCCTATTCAGGCGAGATGGGGGTGCGCCAGCTTATCGACGACGGCTATTACTCCCCCTATGACGAAATGCGCGTGAGCGCGCTCACCGCAATGGGGCGCAGCGCGGATATTCGCTGGCGGGACGCGGCCCAGGCCGAACTGGTCAGCCCGGAAGCGGCAATCCGCGCGGCCGCGGCTTGGGCCTGTGGCGAACTGGAGCACCGGGATGCCCTGGGCGATCTCTTCAATCTGCTGGCGGATGAAGAAAAAGAGGTGCGGCTGGCCGTGCTGTTTGCCCTGGGGCACATCGGCGGCAAGGATGCGATTGAAGTTCTCTCCTCCGCAGCCACCAGCGAGGATGAGGAGGAAGCCGCGGCCGCGGAAGATGCACTGGAAGATAGTCTCTTTTTTGGGGATAGTGACATCCCCCTCTTTGACGAGTCGGAAACCGAATGGGATGAGGAAACGGACGACGAGTGGTGAGATAAGCGGTAACTGCTCACCCCCACCCAACCTCCCCCACTGTGGGGGAGGAGTCGATCCAGTTCCCTCCCTGGAATGGGGAGGGATAGGGTGGGGTGGCTGAACAGGTACTGCCCGCCGGAGTGCCCTTGTATGAACCTGAAGTTGAAACGTCTGGTACGCACCCAAAGCTCGGAACAGTACGCGCTCTTTGATCTGGACCAGACCGATGCCAACCGCCAGCCTATCACTATCGGTAAGCTGGACCTGCACTACACCGGCGAAGGCACCTATGGCACGATTTTGCTGTGGGACAGCGCCTCGCGCAAATTGAAGGCATCCCAGCGCCGGGCCTTTATCCAGTCCCTGCTGCGGGAGCTTGTGTTGCCTATGGGTGTGCCCAACGAATATGTGGTCGAGTTTTTTGCGCCCCAGCTGGATGAGTACGAAGTCTTCCATAACCTGGACGGGGAAGAGGGGGACGGCAGCGCAGAGGCTGCCCCTGCCGGGCCAGGGCCACGCGAAGGATAGCCACCTGGGCTCCCTATGGCGATTCTGGATACCCTCGTCCTGATTCTGGGGCAGACGATTCTGCCTATCTCTCTGGTTGTGCTGGTCGGCCTGATTCTGGCCCGGCGCTTGGCGCTGAACACCCAAACCATCGGGCGGGTTACCTTTTATCTCTTTTCCCCAGCCCTCATCTTCCGGGGACTCTACCAGACCGATCTGGACTACAGCACTGTGGGCCGGACGGCTCTGCTGGCCGCACTGCTCTTTGTCGTCAGCGGTCTGTTGGGCTGGCTGAGCAGCGCGGGGGAGGAAAGACGGCGGCGGGCGGCCATTGCCCTGACCAGCGCTCTTTCCAACAATGGCAATATGGGGTTGTCGGTTTCCCTCTTTGCCTTTGGCGAGCCGGGCCTGGCCCTGGCGATGATCTATTTTGTGACCACCGCCTTTCTGGGCAATACAGTGGGTGTCTTTGTCGCTTCGTCGGGCAAGGCCAAGCCACTGGAAGCCCTGCGTCGCACAGCCCAGGTGCCTATGCTCTATGGCGCAATTTTGGGGCTGCTGCTGGGCTATTTTCAGGTGGAACTGCCCCTGGGGTTGATGCGTTCGGTGGATACACTGGCCGGTGCGGCTGTGCCCACCCTGCTCGTTCTGCTGGGGGCACAGCTCAGCCAGGCCCCCATCCAGGGACGCCAACTGGTTCTGGCCCGCACGTCTTTTATCCGTCTGGCCGGGGGGCCGATTCTGGCTGTGCTGTTCTGCCTCCTCTTTGGTGTGAGTGGTCTGGAGCGCACGATTGTCATCCTCCAGTCGGCCATGCCCACGGCTGTCTCGGCCACAGTGCTGGCCACGGAGTACGACGCCGCGCCCAATCTGGTAGCAACGATTGTGGCTACGACGACTGTAGTCAGTCTGGTCAGCGTCTCTGGGGTTTTGTGGATGCTCTCGTGAAAGGTAACTATTCTGGCTTTGGGTGCGACGCACTCGC
>JAHDWH010000414.1 GCA_023384455.1 Caldilineaceae bacterium
CAGACTCTCTCTTATTTTGAGCATCTCGTGGTCTTGACATTGGGGTCAACTATAGTCTTCACGTTTCACGTCTTCACGTTTCCGCACACAAATCGTGGCTTCGCCACCTTATGCAATACGTTATATTCTCCCCGCCCGCACCAGCAGCGCCCGGGCGGCCCGGTTGTGGTTATCGGTCAGTGTGGGCAGGTCGATATTAAGCGGCACGCCCTCTTTCACCAGCAGCCGCCCGTTGATAATCGCCAGGTCCACCGGCTGGGGCTGGCAGAAGACGAGCGCCGCCACCGGGTCGTGGACAGCGCCCCCGGCGTAGGTAAGCGCGTTGAGATCGAAAGCGATGATGTCCGCGGCCATACCGGGGGCGAGCGAACCGATGTCGTCCCGGCCCAGGATGGCCGCGCCGCCCAGGGTGGCGATTTCCAGGGCTTCGCGAGCGGTCATCGCTTTGGGATTGCCCAACGGTTTCGACAAGCTCAACCCAAGCCGTTGCAGCAGCAGGCATTGACGCACCTCGGCCAGCAGATGGCTGCCGTCGTTGGAGGCGCTGCCATCTACCCCCAGGCCCACAGCCACGCCCGCATCCCGCATGGCCCGCACAGGGGCAATGCCGCTGGCCAGCCGCATATTGCTGGTGGGGCAGTGGGCCACGCCCGTGCGGGTTGCGGCAAAGTTTTCGATCTCTGGCTGGTTCAGGTGGACGCAATGGGCGTGCCACACGTCGTCGCCGGTCCAGCCCAATTCCTGGGCGTAGTCACCGGGGCGGTAGCCGAACTTTTCCAGGCAGAAGGCTTCCTCGTCCGCGGTTTCGGCCAGATGGGTGTGCAGATGCACATTCATCCCCGGGCCAAAGGAGCGGGCCAGGGCCGCGCTCTCCCGCATCAGTTCCGGTGTGACGCTGAAGGGGCTGCACGGCGCGATGACCACCCGGCGCATGGCAAAGCGGCGGGGGTTGTGAAAGCTCTCCACCACCCGGCGGCAGTCCTGCAGAATGGCCGCTTCTGGCTCCGTCACCCGGTCCGGGGGCAGGCCGCCCGCGCTCTCGCCCAAACTCATCGATCCCCGCGCGCCGTGAAAGCGCACCCCCACCCGTTCGGCGGCCTCGAACTGGTCATCCAGCCTCGATCCGTTGGGCCAGAGGTAGTGGTGGTCGCTGCTGGTGGTGCAGCCGCTGAGAAGCAGTTCGGTCAGGGCCAGTTGGGTGCTGATCTGCACATCGCCGGGCGTCAATTCGGCCCAGATGGGGTAGAGGATTTTCAGCCAGTCAAAGAGCACCGCGTCCTGGGCCGCGGGGATGACACGGGTGAGGGTCTGGTAGAAGTGGTGGTGGGTGTTGACAAAGCCGGGCAGCACCAGCTTGCCCCGGGCGTCGATGCGCTGTGTCACCTCCGCTGCGAGATGGAGAGGCAGATCTTCGCTGCGCCCCACCCAGAGAATCTCCTGCCCGTCAAAGGTCAGCGCGCCGTCGGCGATCTCCCGGCGCTGGGCGTCCATTGTGACAAGTGTCGTGGCGTTGTGCAGAAGGGTGAGGGGCATAAAAAGGTACTCCGTAAAGTGGCGCAGCCACGATTTATGTGTGGAAACGTGAAACGTGAAGACGTGAGATCAGATGACAACACCTCACGTTTCACGTTTCAGTTGGTTGGCCGACCGACTAACGCTTGTGCGTTCGTTCTTCGCTGGTATGGAGTAGTGGGTGAACTGGCAGTGATATTTGTTCACGCACTACGCACTACGGTTCACTCTCGTCAATTGGCTTATGGCTTCGCAACCTTGCGCGCTATCCAGTCCGGTCTTCACCGCGGGTCCATCATTTCGTCCAGATGCATCCAGACCACCCGCGCATAGCGGAAGGTGACGGGTGCGATAATCGCATAGGCCGCCGCGATGCCCAGCGTAAAGTTGAGGGGGGAGGGGCCCAGGAGGACGAGCAGGAGAATCACCGGAATCACCAGCACAAAACTGATGAGATAGCCGACGAAGATGGAGTTCATAAAATAGCCCTGCTCCCGCTCGTAGCGGGCGTGACAGACCGGACAGCTTTCGTGCATCCCAATCAGCCCGGCGAAGACGGGTCCGCGCAGACAGTGGGGGCAGCGGCAGAGGAGAATTGGCGGCAGACGGCGGGTAAATTGTAGCATATCAGAGCGTCACTTGGCTGATTCGGAGGGAAGAAGCGGTTCAATACCGCGCAAAAGTTCAGGGATATTGGTTGTAGCGTTCCCCATACCCGCTCAATATCCACATAATCGTAGGAATGGGTTAGGAAATCCCGCATCCCTGTAATCTGTCGCCACGGAATTTCGGAATTCTCGGAACGAAACTCCATTGATAGTCGCTTACCCGCTTCGCCAATGATCATAATTTGGTGCATTACTGCCGATTGGGTCTTCTGATCTTCCAAAAACGAGTCAATATCAAGGCTCTTCATGAATTCTATCACCAATCGGCACGCGTTTGCGATATCAGTAAGGGTACTCGTGTCGTCTCTACGCATCGAATACTACCCGATCAGCAAATACTGTTTTCGCTGTCCGCTCAATCTCGTCCCGACGGATACGATTTTTGTTGCGCTGAAGTGCTTTCCGGTTGATCAGGTCTACATCGCGGCCCAAAATCTTTTCGATTGCGTCCTTCATCAGGACACAATCGTACAAAGTCCCCTGAGCGGAGTCGGCAAAGGTAAGCAGGAGATCGACATCGCTTTTAGCATAAAAATCATCCCGCAACACAGAACCAAATGTCGCTAATTCGACAATCTGCCAGCGGTGACAGAAATCGACGATTGGCTGTGATTGTAGTTTTTGCAAAATTGGATTTATAGCTAAGGACTCGTCAAGAAATAAGCTCCATCCGGTGCGTCGCACTGTCCACGAAATGACTCTAGTCCGCAACCTCATCT
>JAHDWH010000077.1:0-23824 GCA_023384455.1 Caldilineaceae bacterium
TCCGGCGCGGCGGCCATAAGCTGGGCATTGGCTTCGTTTTCGGCTGCCTTCTTTTCTCCGGTGTGGCGCGGGGTGCGAGCGATGACCCGCCAGTTGGAGCCACGCCCGCCAGTGGCGCGAATCACGTATTGAGTGCCGGGCGCCTTGGTTGTCGGGTGGGCCTTGATTTCTGCGAAGACCTGCCATTGGCCGGGGGTCTGTTTCATTGGATGATCCTTTCGGAGTGGCCGGGTGATTTGCCCGGCCACTCGCTGTCTATAGGCTGGCTTTGAGGATGGCAGCCTTGAGATCGGACGCGTGCCGGTAGCTGCTGTACAGGGTGCGCGCTCTGTCGGCGGCGATGGTAGCTTCCTCGGCAACCACAGACAGGCCACGGACATTGGCGTGCAATTCGGCCAGTTCCCCGGCGTGGGCGTCGTTGATCAACTTTGCCAGGGCTGCGGTGTAGGCTTTGCTGGTCTTGGCAAGGCCAGCCAGAGGACCGTCGCCGGCCTGGGCCTGGGTCTCGGCTGCTACGATCAGTTCGACCTCGGCAGCGGCCAGGGTCTCGGCAACGGCATTGGCGGCGCTCTTGGCGCGGGTGTGGTTTTCGTCGGCGTCAGCCAGCGCTTGGGCGGCGGTAAGCAGTTGACTCAAAATGTCCTCAGCTTCTCCAAGTGATTGGCGTAGCAGATTGGCCGGTAAAATGGTGAATGGATTGTTCATTGGGTTCGGTGTCCTTTTGAAATGAATGTGTCCTGCAATGTTGAGCAGTTTAGCGACTTGCTCAGGTCGCGGGTCTTAGTCGTGCCCCCAATGGCTGGTGGTGGCGTCCCAACGGGCTTCCTGGGCTAATTCCATCTTGTCCAGTGTCGCCAGTGTCGCTGGGTCGCCTAGCGCTTCGTTCAGCGCTTCGTACTCCTCGACACTCAGGGAGTCGCCAGCGATTTCGACCAGACGACCCTCCGCGAAGGCCAAGACTTGTTTTGCCATCTGGATGGCGTCGGCAAGTTCCATGCCTACGCAACTGTGGCCTTGACCGATACTCAAGCCGTGGTAGGCGTCCAGTTTGACTGTGGTTGTGCTTTGCTGTACCATGTGAGAAACTCCTCTCGCTGAACTGGGTGGGGTGATTGACGGAGCCGCTTCGAGTGCCATTCGGGGCGGCTCTTTGTTTAGATGTTGATATTCAATCAATCATCTACCAAGAAGTATACACGATAGTTTCCTATTTGTCAACAACCAGTATTGACAAGTTGCCTAATTGTGTGGAATTCGTGTCGAAGCGAGTGGGTGCGACAGTGGGGGGTGAAGGGGAAAGCGAGAGGAAAATCAGGGGAATGGTTTTTGTACTGGTTTCAGGCCATTAGATACTGCTCAAAGGGCCACCCGGCGCGGGCAAGACACTCCTGGCCCGCGCCCTGCCCTCGATTCTGCCCCGGCTGACGATTGGGGAAGCGCTGGATATCACCCGCATCTATTCGGTGGCCGGGGAGCTGGGCAACGAAGGGCCGCTGATCCGCAGCCGCCCCTTCCGCGCCCCCCATCACACCATCAGCAACGCCGGGCTGGTGGGGGGCGGACGCTGGCCCCGTCCCGGCGAGGTGAGTATGGCCCACCGGGGCGTGCTCTTCCTGGACGAGTTGCCAGAGTTCGGCAGCAAAAATCTGGAGACCCTGCGCCAGCCATTGGAGGACAAAATTGTCAGTATCAGCCGCGCAGCAGGCTCACTCTCCTTTCCAGCCAATTTTATGTTTGTGGCGGCGATGAACCCCTGTCCCTGCGGCTATTTCGGCGACGACCGCAAGGAGTGTACCTGCGGTCTGGGAATGGTGCAGCGCTACCAGAGCCGAATCAGCGGACCGCTGATGGACCGCATCGACATTCATACCGATGTGATGCGGGTGCCCTTCGAGAAGCTGGCCGGGCTGGACGGGGGTGAGACATCGGCGGTGATCCGGGCCCGGGTGGAGGCGGCCCGCAAGATTCAAGCGGCGCGCTTTGCCCCCGTGGGCAAGCCCTACGTGCTGGTCAACGGGGATATGGGACCGGCAGAGGTGCAGCAGTTTTGTCAGATTGATGAGGCGGGCAAAAATCTGATGAGTATGGCCGTGCGCCAGATGGACCTGAGCGCGCGGTCGTATCACCGGGTGCTGAAGCTGGCGCGCACGATTGCGGATGTGGCGGGGGAGGAGCGCATCGCCGTACAGCATCTGGCCGAGGCGTTGCAGTATCGGCCCCGGGGATTGGTGTAAAGTGGCGCGGCTTTGCTCGTCACCTGTTAATGTGGTGCTTTTTCGCAAAGCGCAAGAAACACTCCCGCCGCTGCTTGTTTTCCGGTCACTACGCTTTGTCGGTGCCCGATGATTACCGAAGATGGACTTTTCTGGTCTTAAAAAGGCAGTTGCGTGTTCCCAAGGACGGTGATATACTGCGCTCGGCAAGAATCACTCCTCCCCCGATCCTTGGTCCATAGCGCCTTTCATTCGTGTTTATACTATAAATAAGTACGTCTGAGTTCTCCGCTTCTCATTGCAGTCGCGCACCTGCCAATCGCCTCGTCGCCTTGGGCTGCGCTCCCGTCAGTATCAGGCGTAGGTGAGGGCGCGTACACTACCACGAAAGGAGGTGCGGCACCCAGTGACGACGAACTGCCGTGAGTATATGTGGACGTAGAGCGCAAGCGTCCTCTGCATTTGGCAGTCTGCCCCTTCTGTTTCTCCCGCGTACATCACATGGAGGCACAAAATGACACAGTCCAGCTCACTATCTCGACGTACTTTTCTCAAGAGTGCAGCAGTTGGGACCGGATTGCTCCTGGCTGGTTGCGTAGTTCCCAGTGCGCCCTCGGCTACAGGCACCGAAGGCGGCGGAAGTCCCGCTGAGGAGCCCATCGTCCTCCGCCTGCACATGCGCGCCGGCGGTGAGACAGGGGAACCGGCCATCTATGTGACGCGTCCCGCCGAGTTCACTGAAGAAACGGGTGTCCAGGTTCAGTTGGAGCCGATTCCCGGCGGCGAGTATTGGGCCAAGATCGAGACCCTGGCTGCGTCGCAGACGTTGGGTGACAATATGTTCACTGATAACAAGAACTGGCAGCACAACCGGGCTGTTCATTTCGGCTTGATCCAGGCCATCGACGCTTATATGGAATCCGAGGGCGTCTCCAAGGATGAATGGCAGCCAGGTGTGATCGCTACCTGTATTGTTGACGGTAAGCTGTACGGCTTGCCCAAGACCGGCCACCCTGCCGAGGCCTACACATGGATCAACCATGCGTTGTTTGAAGAGGCGGGCATTCCCATCCCTGACACCTATGGAGCTACCTGGGAAAACATGCGGGAGTGGGCCAATCTGCTGGCCAAAGGTGATCCCGAGCGGCGCGACGTCTACGGCGTTTACATGCCGACCAACGGCATCCAGATGATCGTTAACGGCATCCGCACGTTTGGTGGTTGGGAACTAAATGAGGAAGGCACCCAATCGCCGATGGACGAAGGTTGGAAAGGCTTCGTGCGCACTGCCTATGCCTACTATCAGGAAGACAAGGTCTCCCCCATGGCCGCGGATATTGGTTCGGCGGGTGTCGTGGGGCTCTTTGCCGCCAGCAAATTGGGTATGCTGGTCGCTCAGCGGGGTACCAATAAATCTGTACGCCAGGCTGTCGGCCCCGAGGATGGCAGTGCGGGCAGCTTCCCCTGGAGTACGATTGCTCTGGCCGAAGGACCTAACTTCACCGGTTGGGGCGCAAGCCTTAACACCCACGCCGGCACCACACAATCGAAGCACCCACTCGAGAGCTTCAAGCTGACCTATGCGCTGTCCGATGCTCGCTTTGCCTATCTCGTTGCCAATGAGACCGGCTATCTGGTTGGCCGCACCAATGAGCTGGAGGAGATCGGCCCGGCCAAGGACGATCCCTTCATCCAGCTCCAGTACACCCAGTACGCCAAAGGCGTTCCCTACCGCATTGGCGCCAACTATCGGGGCATTGAATGGATGAACATTATCGTCAACATAACCGATCTGGTCTACTTGGGCGAACGCGAACCCGACGACGCCTTTTTTGACGAACTGGGCACTTCGCTGGGCGAGCTCCTGGCCCGACCCATCTGAGTCTGACCATTGGTCAGGCAGCCCGGTGACTTTCTCGGCGTCTCGTCCCCGTGCGACAGGGCCTTCGTTCCGACGCTAAGTGGACTGCTTCCCATCTTCCTGGTGGTTTTATTCTCCCCACCAGGAAGATGGGTCCGTGTGGGTCTTTCGGAAGATATGCTCCTTTCAACTCCACGGTACGACAGGAAGGATAGCGACAAATGGCGACAAGCGCTGGTGAGGCGACCCTGAGCGGCGCGCAGGCCCGCTGGCAGATTCGGCCCGGCTTGGGCGGGATGACCCGCCTGCAGCGGATCGAAGCCCTGCAGGGCTATCTGTTCATCTCCCCTTGGGTCCTCGGCTTCCTCATTTTCACACTGGGGCCGATGCTTGCCTCTTTTTACTACAGCTTCACCCTCTACAATGTGCAGACTGCACCCCGTTTCACCGGGCTGGCCAACTACATGTTCGCCTTTGTGGATGACGATCTCTTCTGGGTCTCTGTGCGGCGTACGCTGATGTGGGCGTTGATGACTGTGCCCCTGGGTATGATCGGCTCCCTGTTCGCAGCCATACTGCTCAACCAGAAGCTCAAAGGCGTGGCGATCTTCCGTACTTGTTTTTTCTTACCCCATCTCACGCCCATCGTGGCGGCCGCCATCTTGTGGATGTGGATTCTACAGCCGGACATCGGCATTCTCAACAATCTATTGGACCAGATTGGTATTCGCGGGCCCAAGTGGTTGCAGTCGATTCAGTGGTCCATGCCAGCCCTGGCGATGATATCGCTGTGGACGGGGATAGGCGGCAACAAAATGCTGATCTTCCTGGCCGGCCTGCAGGCCATCCCCGAGACTCTCTATGAGGCTGCGGATATCGATGGCGCCAGCACCTGGCAGAAGCTGATCCGAATCACGATCCCGATGATTTCCCCGTCCATGTTCTTCAATCTCGTACTCGGCATCATTGCCAGCTTCCAAGTCTTCAGCATGGCCTTTGTCACCACCAGAGGTGGGCCGGCCTACGCCACCTACTTCTACGCACTGCATCTATACCAGCAGGCTTTCGTAAGTTTTGATATGGGCTACGGCAGTGCATTGGCCTGGATCTTCTTCGTCGCGGTGCTCGTACTGACGCTGGCGCAGCTCTGGCTACAGAAGCATTGGGTCTACTACGAAGGCGCGGTCTAGTTGATCACTACTAAGAGGAGAAACCAGACATGGCTGCGATAACCCAACCACGGCCCCAGGGATCTTCGACCACACGGCTGTCAGCCCGGAAACTGCTCAAGCGCACGGTCATCTACATAATGGCCCTGGTCTTCTCGGCGATGTTCGTGTTTCCCTTTTTCTGGACGGTCAGCACCTCCTTGAAAGAGCCGGTTGAGCTGATCGCCTACTCTCCAACCCTCCTGCCCATAGTGCCGCGCTGGGAGAACTACGGCAAGATCTGGTCGGTGGGGCTGGGGATCAGCTTCGGGCAGTTCTTCTTCAACAGTACGTTTGTGACAGGAGTGGCCTTGATCGGTCAGATTATTACTGCCTTTCTGGTCGGCTACGGCTTTGCTCGTTTTCGCTTTCCCGGTCGCAACGCGATTTTTGCCCTCTGCTTAAGCACCATGATCCTGCCACCGCATGTGACCATCATTCCGCTCTTTGTTCTCTTTCGCAACCTGCACTGGATTGACACCTTTCTACCGCTGATCGTGCCTAGCTTTTTCGGAGGCGGCGCCTTCACTATCTTCCTGATCCGCCAGTTCATCATGTCCATGCCCATCGAACTGGACGAGGCAGCCCTGATTGATGGCGCCGGCCGCGTGAGTATCCTCTGGCATATCATCCTTCCCAACTCGGGCCCTGTGCTGGCCACGGCGGCGATCTTCGGGTTCATTGGCCATTGGAATCAGTTCCTGGAGCCGCTGATCTTCCTCAACGGTGTACGCAAGTATACCATCCCTCTGGGGCTTTGGTTCTTGCGTCAACAGGAGGGTGTGGCCGGTCTGCCCAACGACAACCTGCTGATGGCAGCCTCCGTACTGGCAACTGCACCGATCATTGTGATCTTCTTCGTGTCACAGAAGTATTTTGTGCGTGGCATCGCCATGACCGGACTCAAGGGATAGATGACGCCAGCGAACCTTCCGGCTTGTGCGTAGGTTTTCGTGTCCGGCGCTATTGGCTATGCCAGCCCTGCCGCCGACCTTCTCCTGCACTCCTATCACGCTTCCTAACCCAAACGATTGAAAGGATTTTGCCATGCGACCCGCCTTGGGGATGAGCGATTTGTCTGACGACAACCTGATCTTCGCCAAACAGATCGGCGTGCGCGATCTCGTGGTGGTACACCCGGAGGGTGTACAGGCCGGCAGCGAACCCTACTACGACTATACAAACCTGATCCAGTTGCGTACACGGGTCGAGAACGCTGGCCTGCGCATCGCTGCCATCCAGAACATCCCGACAACCTATTATGACAAGATCGTCTGGAACCTACCTGGCCGAGACGCGCAGATCGATAACTACATCAGGACAATCACCAATGTCGGCAAGGCCGGCATACCCATTCTCCATTACAATTTCCACGCAATCCGCGTGTGGCGCACCAGCCGCCACACCCAGGATCGTGGCGGGGCCCATGTAACCAGCTATAACCACGAACTGATGGCGAATGCGCCTGCCGAACGGGGACGCGAACTGGGTATCGACGAGCTGTGGGATAATTTCGAGTACTTCCTCCGTCGCATCATACCGGCGGCGGAAAGCGTCGGCCTGCGTATGGCCCTGCACCCGGATGACCCGCCGGCGTCTCCCATCGCCGGTGCCGCCTGTCTCTTCATCGATATGGACTCATTCCAGCGCGCGCTGGATATGGTTCCCAGCCCAGCCAACGGTCTGCTCTTCTGTAACGGCTGCTACGCCGAAATGCTCGGCTTGGGCGTATATGACGCCATCCGCCATTTCGGCAAACAGGGCAAGATATTCTATGTACACTTCCGTAATGTGTCAGGTCAGGCTCACAACTTCCAAGAGACCTTCATCGACAGCGGCGACATCGATATGTTCAAAGCGATGCAGGTCTACAAAGAGATCGGCTTTGATGGCGTGATGATTCCGGACCACCTGCCCGGGATTATTGGCGACAGCCCCTACCGTCATCGTTCCAATGCCTACGCGGTCGGCTATATGCGGGCCTTGATGGCGGCTGCCGATGTGCTCGACGAGTGATGGGCAAGCGATCTCCCGTGGCCTGTGAACGGCCCCGGAAGGTGACGTAAATGGGGCGACCGAGTATTTCGGTCGTCCCATTTACGTTGTGACCAAAAATCAGATGGTCGTTGGACTTCAACGTCAGGGCTATGACATCTGGTACTCCCCATGTGAACACCGGATAATTTAATTTGCCCAAATTTGGCAGCAAAAATCTGGAGACCCTGCGCCAGCCCCTGGAAGATAAAGTGGTAACCATCAGCCGGGCCGCGGGTTTGCTGACTTTCCCGGCCAATTTTATGTTTGTGGCCGCGATGAACCCCTGTCCCTGCGGCTATTTCGGCGACGACCGCAAGGAGTGTACCTGGGGTCTGGGGATGGTGCAGCGCTACCAGGGCCGCATCAGCGGGCCGTGCGCCAGATGGACCTGAGCGCGCGGTCGTATCACCGGGTGCTGAAGCTGGCGCGCACGATTGCGGATGTGGCGGGGGAGGAGCGCATCGCCGTACAGCATCTGGCCGAGGCGTTGCAGTATCGGCCCCGGGGATTGGTGTAAGAATCACTTTCTCATCCACTGCCCCACCACCAGCGCGGCAAAAACCGGCAACACCCGCATCCGCCGCCAGCGCCAGGGCTGGCTGACCAGCCGATGTAGCCATTCCAGCCCCAGCCGTTGCATCCAGAGCGGTGCGCGTTGGGTGACACCCGCCACAAAATCGAAGGCAGCGCCCACGCCCAGCGCCACGGCTACGGGCAGTTCGTGCCGGTGTTTGTCGATCCAAACATCCTGACGGGGGTGGCCGAAAGCCACAAACAGCACATCTGGCTGGGCCGCGACCAACCGTCGCTGAATCTCCGGCCACGCCTCGTCTGCGGGCGATCCGCTGAATGTCCCCACAATTGTCAGCCCCGGGTAGAGCGTAGTGAGCCGGGCAGCGGTCTGCTCTGCTACACCTGGGGCAGCCCCCAACAGATAGACCCGCCACCCCTGCGCTGCGGCCCGCTCACAGATACGGTAGATGCCGTCGGAGCCTGTCACCCGCTCGGTAAAGGGCTGGCCCAGCAGCTGCCCGGCCCACAGAATCCCCACCCCATCCGGCGCGCACAGGTCCGCCCGGCCCAAGACCGCGGCAAAGGCCGGGTCCCGGCGGGCTTCCATTACGAATTCCGGGTTGACGGTGCAGATTTGATGGGTGATGCGAGAGGCGTGAGGTGTGGTTCGGGAAGCGAATTGCGTATTGCGTATTGCGTATTGCGTATTTCGATCTTCCGCGATCCAGCGGGCGATCTGTTCCAGAGTCTGGGCAAAATTGACCCGGTGAACCCGCACCCCCAGAATCTCTATCGAAGGAAACCTCACCAAAGACGCCTGATCCATCATCTTGTCACCTTGCCACCCTGTCATCTTCGCCCCGCCGCGGCCAGTAGCACAGCCAGCGTCTCCCGGGCCGCTTTTTCCCAGGAGAAGCGCTTGACATTCTCGTAACCTTTGGCGATCAGTTCCTGGCGCAGGGATTCGTCCCGGCTCAGGCGCAGCATCGCATCGGCGATGGCTTCCGTGTCGTTGGGGTCCACCAGCAGCGCGGCGTCCCCCGCCACCTCTGGCAGAGAAGAATTGTTACTCGTCATCACAGCCACTCCCATCTGCTGGGCCTCCAACACCGGCAGGCCAAAGCCCTCGTAGAGGGACGGAAAAGCAAAAAAGCGTGCCTTTTCAAAAAGCCCTGGCAGCGCGCCGTCGGCCACATAGCCGGGAAAATGGACCCGATCCGCCAGCCCCAACCGCTCTGCCTGCCGGGGAAAAGGCTCACCCAGCCAGCCTAGCCCACCCGCAATCACCAAATCCCAGTCGATAGCTTCCCGTCTCACCAGCAACGCATAGGCGTCAAGCAACCGGGCCAGATTCTTGCGGGGTTGGAGCGTGCCCACGTACAGCGCGTACTTCAAATTACCTTCCGGGAAGCGGCCAGAATCACTCCCTGTACTCCTCAATTCTGTGGCCGCTTCCCGGAAGGTGAGCGCCGTCGCCGCCTCATAAATCACCCGTATCTTCGCTTCGGCTGTCCCGTAAAAATGCGCCAAATCCTCCGCCGTGGCCTGACTGGGCGCAATGACTTTCTGCGCTGCAAAACTGCTCCAGCGGGTAGAGAGTTCCAGATAGAGCCGCTGGCTGGCCGTATGCGCGCCGGGAAAGTGGCGATAGCCGATGTCGTGCAGGGTCACCACCGACGGCGGTAGCAGGCGTGGCGGTGCAAAGGGGATGACGTGGGAGGGCACAAAAAGCACATCCGGGCGATGGCGAATCACCTCCCAAGCCAGGGCCGTGTGGCTCCACACCCGGCGGCCCGGCAGATAGCGTAGCTCGACCTCTGGGCCAATCTGTGAATCGGTTGTATACACGGATGAAAGAGAACACGGATTTCCTCTGCGTAAATCTGCGAAATCGGTGTAATCTGCGTTTCCTCTATCCGGCAGATAGAGGCGGAAGTTGTGTTCCTGGGCTTCGGGCAGGGCCAGCAGATGGCGGATGATCTCCAGAGAATAGCGCTCGGTCCCCGTGCGCCGGGCGCGCAGGGCCCGGGAGGCGTCGATGCCGATAATCATTCCAACAGACCCCGAATCGTCTGGCCCAAAGGCCCCTCGCGCAGAATGCGCGGTCTTTCGCCGGACAGATCCAATACTGTGCTGGCCTGGCCCAGGGGCGTCGCACCCCCATCCACCAGCAGGGGAATACACCCGTCCAACTGGGCCAAAACCTGCTCCGCCGTGCTGCACTCCGGCCGGCTGCTGCGGTTGGCGCTGGAGGAGGCCAACGGACCCGCGCTCCGGGCCAGCTCCCGCAGAAAAGGCTGATCCGGGATGCGCACACCCACTGTCGATCCGCCCGCAGTCAAGACCGGGGGCAGATGGGGCAGGGCGGGCAATATCAGCGTCAACGGGCCGGGCCAAAAACGGGCGATGAGTGCCCGGGCCAGCTTCGGCAATGAACCCGCCACCACCTGGGCCAACTGGCTTTCGTCGCCGATCAGCACCGGCAGCGCCTTCTCCGGCGGGCGATCCTTCACCCGGTATAACTCTTCCATCGCCGGTTGACTGTCGTAGCGGCAGACCAGCCCATAGACCGTATCCGTAGGCGCGGCGATCACCTGGCCCCGCGCAATCAGCCCCACCGCCGCAGCCAGTGTCCCTCCATCTCCTGCTGCCCGCACCTCTGTCTTGCGCTGCTTGTCGCTCAAACTCCCTCTCCTTTGCAAGAATCTATCCCCTATCCCTCCAAAGTATGCTATACTTTTTCCCGTCTTCCCAACCGCACCTTCCCTGCGCAGCAATGGCCGTCTACGACGATTTTGTCATCGAAATCAACCCAACGCCTACCGGCTATACCGTGCGCACCGACGCGCCCAGCATTCACACGGCATCCCACTGATCCAATCAACCAATCACCGGAGAACCCCCAATGCCCGCAGCCATTTGCGCCCCCCAGCCCGACGCGGTTGACGCGGGGGCCACAATTCTACGCAACGGCGGCAACGCCATCGACGCCGCGGTGGCCTGTGCCCTGGCCCAGGCCATCGTCGATCCCCAGGACTGTGGGCTGGGCGGCTATGCCCTCGTCGATCTCCACCTGGCCGGCACGTCCGGCGCCATCGGCATCGACGCACCCGCGCTGGCCGGGGCGCTGGTGACCGAAGATATGTGGATAGATCAGATCATCCGCCCCAACCCGGACGGCTGGGGCTTCTTTCTGAAGGGCCACCTCAACGAAAGCGGCTACACATCCATCTGCACCCCCGGCACTGTCAAAATGTTGGCCCACCTGCTCGAACGCTGGGGCACCCTCTCTTGGGCAGAGGTAGCCGCGCCCGCGCTGGGTCTGGCCGAAGATGGCTGGATGGTGGGCGGGATGATTGCCGGCTGGTGGCAGCGCTCCCGCCGCTACCCGGAGACCCTCTCCTTTCTGGATCAGATCACCCGCCACGCCGAGGCCAGCCGCATCTACCTCCACGACGGCCACGCCTACGAGGCCGGGGATGTGATCCGCAACCCGGACTACGCCCGCAGCCTGCAACGCATCGTTGACAACGGCCCGGAGGATTTCTATTATGGCGATCTGATGGAGCAGATGACTTCCGATTTGGCGGCCAACGGCAGCTTCGTCACCCGCCAGGATTTCGAGAGCTACCGGCTGCGGGACGATATGTCCGTCAGCGGCACCTACCGGGGGCACGTCGTCACCAGCGCCGCCCCCCCCCACGGCGGTCCGACGCTCATCGCCATCCTCAACATTCTGGAAGGCTACGATCTGGCAGCGTTGGGCCACAATTCGCCGGACTATATTTATACAGTGGCGATGGCGATGAAGGCCGCCTTTGCCGACCGCAACCCCCATATGGCCGACCCCAACTTTGAGGACGTGCCCACCGAATGGATGATGACAAAAGAGCGGGCAGCCTATTGGCGGGATCACATCGCGGCGGGCGAGCCTATCGACGCCGCCTTTACCCCCACGGGCACGCCCCACACCACCCACGTCAGCGTTGTGGACGGCGCGGGCAATGTGGTCAATCTGACCCATTCGTTGGGGATGTCCTCGGGTGTCATCACACCGGGGCTGGGTTTTATGTACAACAATTCGATGGTCAATTTTCACCCCTGGCCGGGCCACCCCAACTCAATCGCACCGGGCAAGGGACGCACGACGGGGATGGCCCCCACGACCGTCTACCGCAAGGGCGACACGGAGGCCCGCCATCCGTTGCTGGCCCTGGGCGCGCCGGGCGCCACCCGCATCATCACCGGCTGCTTGCAGGTGATTCTGAATGTGCTCGATTTTGGAATGAGCGCGGCCGAGGCAGTCTACGCCCCCCGCTTTGACTGCCAGGTGGGGACCATCCGCCACGAGCGGCGCATTCCCGGCTCGGTAATGCGGGAAGTCGCCAGGCGTCATCCAGTGCTGGAACTGCCCTACAGCTATGGCGGCGCGGGGCTGGTCCATGCCCTCTACATCGATCCCGTGACCGGCGCGCTCAGCGGCGGCGCAGACGGCGGCGGCGAAGGGATGGCGGTGGTGGTGGCGTGAGGAGTGAAGCGTGAAACGTGAGATCAACCGGACCTTCTCACGCGTCACGTTTTACGTTTCGGCCCGAAAGACCTATCCGAGGAAACAGGCAACTTTATGCACCAAATCCGAATTGTCGGCGTGCCGATGGACCTGGGCCAGCAGCGCCGGGGCGTGGATATGGGGCCCAGCGCGGTACGCTATGCGGGTCTCTTTGAGCGGTTGCAACGCCTGGGCCACGAAGTGGAAGATGTGGGCAATGTCTCTGTGCCCGTGCGCGACGAAGCGGGGGTGCGCGCCCAACACTGGATCGAAAGCGGCGGGGGCGGGCTGCGCCATCTGACCCCGGTGGTGGAAGCCTGTACCGCCATCTACGCGATGGCGAAGGCGTGCGCGGCCACGCCGGAAATCCCCATCTTTCTGGGCGGGGATCACTCTATCGCCATCGGCACAGTGGGCGGCAGCGCCAGCACTGAGCCGTTGGGGCTGCTTTGGGTGGACGCCCACGGGGATTACAATACGCCGGAGATCAGCCCGTCGGGCAACATCCACGGGATGCCTGTGGCTGTGCTGCTGGGGATGGGCCACGGGGAGCTGGTCAATTTGGGCCACCCCGGCCCCAAACTGCAACCCCAGGATGTGGTGATGATCGGCATTCGGGATTTGGACGCCAAAGAGCGCCAGGCGTTGGCAATCAGCGGGATTACCGTCTTCACAATGCGGGATGTGGACGAGCTGGGGATGGCAACCGTCGCCCGCCGCGCCCTGACCCGGCTGAGCCATCTCAACCGCATCCACGTCAGTTTTGATATGGACGCAATGGAGCCATCCGCCGCGCCGGGGGTGGGCACGCCTGTCACCGGCGGGCTGACCTTCCGGGAGGCCCATCTGCTGATGGAGATTCTGGCCGAGTCGCGCAAAATTGCGTCGCTGGATGTGGTGGAGATCAACCCGATTCTGGACGACGGCAACCGCACGGCAGAGCTGGCGGTGGAGTTGATCGCTTCGATCTTTGGGCAGAAAATTTTGTAGGTCGGACTGTTAGTCCGAGCGAAAGCCAGTCGGACTAACAGTCCGACCTACGAACAGGAAACTCTATGACGAAAATTGCGCTTCTGTCCCACGCCGAAGCTCTGGCGCTTGTGGATAAACTCTCGCAGGTGTTGATCGACTCGGTGGACAACGGCGCATCCGTGGGTTTTCTGCCGCCTCTTTCCCAGGAAGAAGCCGGGGTCTATTGGCGGGATGTCTGCGCCGATCTGATGGCGGGCCGGGTTCTCCTCTTTGCCGCCTATGCCGACGGTCAACTGGCGGGGACAGCCCAATTGCAGCCCAGCCCCAAGCCCAACGGCAGAAAGCGGGCCGAAGTCGCCAAAGTGCTGGTCCACTCCAGCTTTCGCCGCCAGGGGATTGGCCGGGCGCTGATGGATGCGCTGGAAGCGGAGGCCCGCCGTCTGAACCGTACGACGCTTGTGCTGGACACCCGGCTGGGCGACGCAGGGGAGCCGCTCTATGCCGGCTGCGGCTACATCCGGGTTGGGGAGATTCCCGCCTACGTCATCGACGAAAAAGGGCAGCCGGATGCAACCGTCATATACTATAAATTATTGGAGTGACCATTCAGACAGACGAGGACAAAACCC
Source organism: Caldilineaceae bacterium (assembly GCA_023384455.1). Classification (GTDB taxonomy): domain Bacteria; phylum Chloroflexota; class Anaerolineae; order Caldilineales; family Caldilineaceae; genus JACQGT01. The sequence continues at coordinate 13,983 of JAHDWH010000077.1, forward strand.
AATGCCCAATCCAACTTTTGATACCCACACTGCCCATCGCTGGTTTGCGGTGGAATTGAACAACAATCTGTGGCGTGCGCTGGAAGCAGGCCGCTGGTCGGCGGACGACGCCGAGCAGAACATCCACGCCGCCCACGCTTCCTGCTATCACTGGCTGGAAGTGGGCAACATCAGCCACCACGCCCGGGCCGAGTGTCTGGTGGCGAATGTCTACGCGGTGGCGGGTTTGGGCGAATCGGCCCTGCGCCACGCCCGGCGCTGCCAGGAACTGCTCGAAGACAGCCCCTACGCCTTCGAGGATTGGGATTTCGCCTTTGCCTACGACGCACTGGCCCGGGCCTATGGCCTGACAGGAGATGTGGGGGAGGCGGAGCATTCCCTACAACAGGCCCGCACGGCGGGTGATGCGATTGTGGATGAGGAGGACCGGGCGATCTTCCAGCGCTGGTTTGCCCGAAGATAGACGGCAGACCACAACTCGCAACTCGCAATTCGTAATTCGCAACCCATGCCCCACCAAAACCGCGTCACCCCCTTTTCTACACTGATTGCTACCCCAGCCAGAGGCACGCTGATGGGCAACCGGGGCTGCCTGCACAACGAGCGGGGCGAGATCGTCCGCCCATTTGTGGGCAAGCGCTGGATCGCCTGTCTGCTGGACTTCCGCGGGCGCAGACGGGCGGTGATGACGCCGGGGCGCTATACGGAACTCTTCTTTCTGGACGAAGTGACAGCCCTGGCCGCGGGTCACCGGCCCTGTGCCGAATGTCGGCGGGAGGAGTACAACGTCTTTCGCCGGGCGTGGGTGGCTGCGGGGCTGCCCAGCAGCGGTCCGTTGCCCAGCGCCAATGAAATGGATGCTCACTTGCACGCCGAACGATTGGATGGAAGGGGCGACAAAGCTACCTCTCCAGCACCGCATCTGTTCAGCCACCCCACCCTACCCCTCTCCATTCCAGAGAGGGAACTGAATCGACTCCTCCCCCACTGTGGGGGAGGTTGGGTGGGGGTGAGCAGTTACCCAGCAAAGTTAGCCAATCTGCCCGAGGGCGTCTTTGTGATCGGAGAAGCCAGCGACCAGCCCCTGCTCTTTTTCGACAATCTTCTCTGGCCGTGGACGCCTGAGGGCTACGCCCAGCCGACGGAAGCGCTGGACCCAGGGCTGTTCAGACTCCTGACGCCGGGGTCTATCGCCGCTATGCTGACTGCTGGTTACACCCCGGCCTATCACCCAAGCGTCTCTGGTTACGAGAATAAGACGCGTCGGCGATAAGCCGCTACTTGTTTGTTCACGCTCTTGCTGTGTATAATTTCATCTGTGTTCGGCGTGTCGGGAACACCTGATGGGTGTCGAGAAATAAGATGAACCGGGGGCGCTGTACTGAATCTCCGGAAATTATTTCTTGACGCGCACGTTCTGTCTGAAGGCATCGGCCTATGGGTTTTGCACGTTTTTTCTCTTATCGACGTAGCGCCGGTCTGTTGATCCTGACGGGTCTTCTGGCTTTGTGTACAGTTGTGCTGCTTGCACCGGCTGCCCACCCCCAGGCGGTTGCGGCCCAAATTTCCCCCCTCTCGCCGCTGACCGTCGCCACGCCACTGCCCCAGAGCCAGCCGCAAGTTCTGCCAACCGATACCCCTTCGCCCTTGCCACCACCCCAGGCCGAGTCTGGCCCTTCGTCGTCTGCCGCCCAGAGTTCCAGTGGGGAGCGCACTCCCCAGCAGTCGTTGATTCCTTTGGGCAACCCGGCCCAGGTCCAGCCCAGTTTGATTCTGGTGGGCGCGCTGCTGGCAGGGCTGGTTGTGCTCGTTATCGTTGTGCTCGTTGCCCGGCGGCGGGAGTAAGTCTCTGTGCTGCCTTCTTTGCCCCGACGCCTGGGCCTGCTGCTGGCCGCGTCTATTGCGCTGGTGCTTGTCGCCTGGTTGGCCACGGGTCATATCCAGGCTGTAGGTCTGGCCCAGAATTCGCCTTTTTCGCCCCAAGACCAGCCGACGGCGACGGAGACGCCGCCCCAACTACCCACGGATATCCCAACCCCGACGCCCACAGATACGCCCATTCCACCTACACCCGAAGTGCCGACGGAAACCCCGCCAGAGATTCCGACAGACATCCCTACAGAAGTTCCCGCTGACACACCGACGCCCGAACCTACACTGACACCTCTGCCACCCGCGACAGAGACACCGATCCCCGAACCGACCCCGCGCCCGGTTGTCGTCCCCACACCGACAGAGGCGCCGACGCTCTATGGATTGGCCGGGCAGGTGGTGGGTGCTGCTCTCACATCGGCCGCGTGGATTTGGTTCACCTGCGGCTCCCTGCTCTTTTTTGCTGTGGCCGGCACAGTGGCCGGGCTGAGTTTCTATCGCCAAAACCGCCGCCGTTTTGATCTCTACGCGATTGTCCCCGAAGAGACCGACGACAGCGGGCCGCGCCAGGGCAAAGGGAACGGGCCCGGTCTGCCGTCCGACGATGACACCTGGCCGTCGTCCCTGCCCTAGCAGGCTGTCGGGGATATAGACAGAAGTTCGACTTCTTCCGAGAAGTCGGACTTCTATACGGATTCAAACAATGGCTGATTATCGCATTAGCGACCTGACACCCCAGATGACAGAGGAGATTGCCCAGGCCGCCATACTGCTGCAGCGGGTTTTTGCGCCTCAGGGGTCCTGGGCCACATTGGCCGAAGCCGAGCAGGAGGTGGCCGAGATGTTGGACCCGGCGCGCTTTGTGCGGGTGGCCCTGGCCCAGGGCCAGGTGATTGGCTGGATTGGCGGTATTCCAGAATATGGCGGCAACGTATGGGAGCTGCACCCCCTGCTGGTTGCGCCGGAATGGCAGCGTCGCGGGGTGGGGCGGGCGCTGGTGGCCGATTTCGAGGCGCGGGTGCAGGAACGGGGTGGACTGACTGTGCAGTTGGGCACGGATGATGTGACCGACGCCACCAGCCTCTCCGGGGTCGATCTCTATAGGGATACCTGGCGGCAGATTGCCGAAATCCGCAACCTGAACGGACATCCCTTCGAATTCTATCAGAAACAGGGCTACACGATTATTGGCGTTATGCCTGATGCCAATGGACGTGGACGGCCCGATATTTATATGGGCAAACGGATTGGCTGATGCAAGTGGATGACAAACAGAGTACCCCCCCCAGCGGGGACAGGGAGAGAGTGGGGCTGCTGCTCCTGCTTTTGGCGGCTTTTGGCTGGCGGCTGAACGGGCTGACCAGCCAGAGCCTGTGGCGGGATGAGGTGGATGTGATCTGGCTGGCTATCCGCCCCCTGGCGGAGACAGTCTCGATGTTTGTGTCGCCGGCCCAGAATGGCCCGCTCTATTTTTTGTTGATGCGGCCCTGGTTTGCCCTGGCTGGCTCGTCGGAATATGCCCTGCGCTATACATCGGCCCTCTTTGGCCTGCTCTCCATCGGTCTGCTCTGGCAGGTGGCCCGCCGCCTGCTGCCCGGCAGCGGTCAGTTGAACCTGGCAAATGGACCCTTCCTGGCCGCCCTTCTGCTGGCGCTGAATCCTTATCAGCTCTGGTATAGCCAGGAAGGCAAGATGTACGCGCTGGTGGTGGCGCTTGTGCTGGTTTCTACCTGGAGTTGGTTGGAGGCCATGCGCCGGGGCACTCTGCGCCGCTGGCTGCTCTATCTGCTTTTCACCTCTGTCTGCATCTACACCCATCTGCTCAGCGCGCTGATTATCCCTGTCCACTTTGTCTGGTTTCTGTTGGCCTGGCCTCTCAACCGGGAGCGCTGGCGGGGGTACGCGGTGGCGCTGAGTGGTTTTGTGCTGCCCTATCTGCCCCTGCTCTGGTGGCAGTGGCACTATCTGACTACTCTGGACTACGCGACGGGGTATGCCTTTACGCCTTTCACGGATGTGGTGCGGGTGTTGCTGCTGGATCACGCGGGGGCGGCCCTGGCCCAACGGTCGATCTATTGGATTGTGCCGGTGGTCTTTCTGGTGTTGGGCGGACTATTGGTGGGTCCCTCAGAGCAGGAGGTGGAGGCCAGCCCCTCACCCCTGCTGCCGGTTGCGCCTGCTCTGCGGGTGGCAATGCTGGCGGTCTGGCTGGTGGGGCCGGTTTTGCTGCTCCACGGCGTAAGCCTCATAAAGCCCCTCTTTGTAGACCGCTATCTGATCTGGATTGGACCGGCTTTTGTATTGTTGCTGGCTCTGGGCCTGCGGGTGGTCCACCACAGCGGGGGGCGCTGGGCGCGGCTGATAGCCGGGGCGTTGCTGCTCTTTGTGGCGGCCCAGTGGGGGCTGAATGGCTGGCAACAGAGCGCTGTACCCAATAAGACCCAATTGCGCGAGGCTGTCCACTTTGTGGCGGAACGCCGCCAACCGGATCAGCTTCTGATTCTGCAAATACCCCACACCCACCACGCCTATCGCTACTATACCAGCGACTTCGGCAAGGACCCTTTCGTCGCAAGCGAGGCCCGGCTTGCGCCCTGGGCCGAGGGGCTGTGGACCCACAATGGGCTGTCGGATGAGCAGGCCCGGGCCGAGGTGGACAGGTCAATGCAACAGATGACAGAGGGCTTTGGCTATGTGTGGCTGCTTTTGGCAGAGGCCAACTCCTGGGATGGGCGCAGGCTGATGGACGGCTGGCTGGAGGAACACGCGGTTCTGATCGAAGCAGAACGCTTTCAGGGGATCGAAGCCCGACACTATATGCTTGACAAGGCGACAAAATGACCGGGTGACAGGGTGACAAAATGTCAGTTTATAGACCTCCCGCCCCTGTGTCAGAAACGAAGACCCGTGTCAGATAAATACTGACACGGGTTTTGTTTTTTATCTGACAGACATTCTCTCTTCAAAATGTTAGACTTTACTGGTAAGTTCTGGACAAACAGCGCATCTTCGACGCAAAACCCAATCGCCGTGTCTTTTGACGTACCTGTTCAGCCACCCCAGCCTAGCTCTCCCCATTCCGGGGAGGGAAGTGGAGCGACTCCTCCCCCACAGTGGGGGAGGTTGGGTGGGGGTGAGCAGTTACCCTTTGACACACCACACCCACAAGTGGGGTTGGCCTGACGATTCATAGCATTGTCCATAACAAAAACGTGTGATTACGATGATTAAACAACTACCAGCTTCATCACGCGCGAATGGACGACCAATGACTAGGCAACCACCTGACGGAACTGATGCGGAATCTGTGCTGCGTATTCTTGTGGTGGATGACAATCAACTGATTCGGGATGCGCTGACTCAGGTGATTGAACACTATGCCGATATGCAAGTGGTTGGGAGGGCGGGCAATGCCGAGGATGCCCTGCGCCTGCTGGAAGAGTTGCGACCGGATGTAGTGATTCTCGATCTGCATATGCCTGGGCCGGACGGGTTATACATTCTGAAGACCCTGCGCGCCCAGGGCAACCAGGCCGTAGTGATGATCTTTACCGCCTATAGCCACCATCAGTACCGGATGGAGTGTACCCGTTTGGGTGCGGATTTCTTCTTCAGCAAAACCCTGGACAATGAACGACTGTTTACGACGTTGCTTGCGCTGACAAAAAAGCGCACAAATATCGATTGAGACAGATAGCCTAGCCACTCTTATCCATTGGCTGGGCAGACAGGTGATAAAATGCACGTTCTGATCGTCGAAGACAATAGCAGCATAGCCCGCTTTTACCGCCATCTCCTGGAGAAGGAGGGCTTTTCTACCGCTTCCGTCGTGTCGTTACAGGAGGCGGCGCAGTCGATTCAGCTATCCCGCCCGGATATCCTTCTGCTGGATAGAATTTTGCCCGATGGGGATGGTAGCGACTTTTGCCAACAACTCAAGGCAGACCCGGCTACCACATCGATCTTTGTCATTCTGATCTCCGGTTTGCAGACAACAGAGACGGATCAGGTCAGCAGTCTGGACGGTGGGGCAGATGACTACTTGCTCAAACCGATTAGCGCAGATCTGTTGGTGGTCCGGGTGCGGGCCGCGGTTCGCATCAAGCGGGCCCAGGAAGACCTGATGGCAATCAATGAGGCTCTGCACCAGAGCGAAGAGCGCTTCCGCAGCACCTTTGAACAGGCCGCAGTGGGCATCAGCCACATTGCGCCGAATGGCCGCTACTTGCGGGTCAACCAGCGCTTTTGTGAGATTCTCGGATATTCCGAGGAGGAGTTGTTGCAGCGCACTTTGTCGGAGATCACCCACCCGGATGATATGTCCCGTGGGCTGGACTTGACAAGCCTTCCTCTGACCGGCCCCATTACTTCTACAGGGATCGAAAAACGCTATCTGCGCAAGGACGGGACTCCTGTCTGGGTTCAGGTCACAGCCTCTGTTCTCACCTTTCCCGACGGCACACCCCACTATCTGATTTCTATCGTGCGTGATATCACTGAGCACAAAACCACCGAAGATCGGCTGCGTCGCAGCGAAGAAGCCTTTCGGGCGCTGGTGGAAAATACGCCGGATGTAGTGGCGCGCCATAGCAAAGAATTGCGCTATCTCTATGTCAATCCACGCGTCAGCGATCTGATGAATTTCCAGCCAGCGGATGTGATCGGCAGGACAAATGCAGAGCTACCCCTGGAGGACGAATTACGCCAGTTGTGGGACGCGGCTATTGTGGAAGTCTTTGAAAAGAGACAAGAACTTCAGATCGAATTTGCCATGACAGTGCGCGGGGATCTCCGCCACTTCGAGTCGCTGCTCTCCCCCGAATACAACGCCAGGGGTGAAGTGGAAAGTGTGTTGACCGTCACCCGGGATGTGACCCGGCGGGTAGAGGCCGAGATGGACAATCTGCGCCTGGCTACTGTGATGGAGCAAGCGACCGAGGGGATACTGATCACCAGTCTGGAGAATGAAATCGTCTATGCCAATCCCTATACTGAACGAAGCAGCGGCTATTCCTGGGCGGAAATGAAGGGCAAGACCCCACGGCTTTTCCGCAGTGGGTTGCATTCCCAGGAATTCTACACCGAATTACAGCAGACAATCCGCAAGGGATTGCCCTGGCGTGGCACAATCATCAATCGTCGCAAAGACGGCACCCTCTATCACGAAGCCGCCTCGATTTTCCCGGTTATGGATCGGTATGGGCAAATTCTCAACTTTGCCTCTGTACGGCGGAATGTAACCGGCGAAGTGCAGTTGCAGCGGCAGCGGGAGGCGATGGTTGCCATTACTTCGGCCCTGCGCCAAGCCGACACAAAAGAGGAGATTCTGGCAGCCACATCAGAGCAGGTGCGCCTCCTGCTGGATGCCCGCAGTACGGCTATAGCCCTGGCCGTAGAAGATGGAAGCAGCGCCTATGTAGCCAGCGCAGAAGGTGACTTTGCCACTCTTGCCCATAGCAGTCTGGGGGCAGTGGAGAGCGTGACCGGCTATGTAATGACCACCGGCGAGCCGTATGTCAACAACGACCCGGCCAGAGACCCGCTGCTGGGTTTCCACAGCCAACAAGCACAGACGGGTGCGGTGGCCGCAGTGCCGTTGATCGTCCAGCGGCAGATTATCGGCGTATTGTGGGCAGGCCGGGCTTTGGCTATCGATGACGGCGATCTGCAAGTTCTCACAGCTATCGGTGACATTGCCGCCAGCGCGCTCTATCGGGCCGATCTCTACGCCCAAAGCCTGAACTACACCGCCCTGCTGGAAGAGCGGGTCATCGAGCGTACCCGGCAATTGGCCGAAGCCAATGCAGAGTTGCAGGTGCTGGACGAGATGAAATCCAAGTTTGTTTCCGATGTTTCCCACGAACTGCGCACACCCCTGGCCAGTATGGAACTCTATCTGGAATTGCTGGAGCGAGGTAAGCCGGAGAAACGGGATCAATACCGCCACGCCCTGCGCCAAATGTTCAATCGGTTGACCCAACTGGTAGAAGACATTCTGGACCTCTCCCGGTTGGAAACCCAATCTCCCCGACCCCAGGCCATGCGTCTGGTTGACATTAACACAGTTGCAGAACAGGTGGTGGAGGTCTTTCGCCCTCGGGCCGAGGCAAGTGGACTGGCGCTGATCTTTCGTCCGGACCTGACGGTTCCCCGGTTGCTGGGAGATAGCAATCAACTCTCCCGGGTTGTGACAAATCTACTCGCCAATGCCATAAACTACACAAACAGTGGCCGGGTAGAAGTGATCACCGGTCGGACACTGAACCCCGGCGCGCTCTTTTTGCAGGTGACAGATACAGGCGTTGGCATAGCCGCCAACGATTTGCCCTACGTGCTGGAACGCTTTTACCGGGGCAAACACGGCGAGATGGCGATCCCTGGCACAGGGCTGGGCCTGACTATCGTCAAAGAGATTGTGGATGCCTACAATGGCAAAATCCACATAGAAAGCGCGGAAGATCAGGGCACTTCCGTCACAATCAGCCTTCCTCCGGCGGTGACAACCCATCATTGAACGATAACATCGCATAGTTGCCGCCACCAGAGCCGCTGGATTTTTCAAATCTGGCGGCTCTGCGCGTCTTGCAGCAATCACACTTTTGGCGTACTATATCCCCATCCATTCACCATTCACCATTCACCATTCACCATTCGCCATTCGCCATTCGCCATTCGCCATTCCCAATTCCCAATTCGCCATTCATTCTCCCTCCCCCTTTCACAAGGAGCATCCCCAATGGACCTGACCCGTCACAACACCACATCCGGCCCCCGCTGGGCCGTGGATGGAAACTATTTGCCCACAGGTGTAACCCTGGGCGGTCTGCTCACCCTGCCTGCCGCTGGCTTGGCCCATCTGGTCGGCCAATTGAAGACAAGCGAAAGTGCCAGTGGCCCCCTGCTCGCCCCTATCGACCCAGCCCAGGAAGTCTGGGGCAGCGGCGTCACCTATCTGCGCAGCCGGGACGCACGCAAGGCCGAGTCCAAGACCTCTGCCGATGTCTACCAGCAGGTCTACGACGCCGAGCGCCCGGAGATATTCTTCAAACAGGTGGGCTGGCGCACCGTCGGCCACGGCCAGAAGGTGCGCATCCGGGCCGACACCACCTGGAATGTGCCCGAACCGGAGTTGGTGCTGGTTATTAACGCGGCGGGTGAGATCGTCGGCTATACTGTCGGCAACGATATGTCCAGCCGGGATATCGAAGGCGAAAACCCCCTCTACCTGCCCCAGGCCAAAACATACAACGGCTCCTGCGCGGTGGGGCCGGCCATCCGCCTGATGGACGCGACCGCCCTGACCGACCTGCCCATCCAACTGGAGATCAGCCGGGGCGGCGCGGTCGTCTTTGCCGGTGACACGGCCACCAGCCGTATGAAACGCACCTTCCCGGATCTGGCCGCCTGGCTCTATCGGGAACTCGCCTTCCCCCACGGCGCGTTCCTGATGACAGGCACGGGCGTTGTCCCGCCGGATGATTTCACCCTGCACAGCGGGGATGTGGTGCGGGTGACGATTGGGGGGATGGGGTTGGAGAATTCGGTGGGGTGAGGATATTGCGTATTTCGTATTGCGTAGGTTTGGGATGTTTGGGGCGTGAGTCGATATTGGCGGGTGTGATGGCGAGAAGAATTTACCGCGAATGGGAGGATTGCGCGAATGGTTGACGCGTACTCCATAATGAGGGGTATCCCAGAACGTCCCGAACCGACCAACCATTCGCGTAATCCTTTCATTCGCGGTCAACCCGCGCCGCCAACGCCACCACCGAGGATTGCGCGAATGGTTGATGCGTACTCGATAATTCGGGATGTCCCAAAGCAACCCGAACCGACCAACCATTCGCGTAATCCTTTCATTCGCGGTCAACCCGCGCCGCCAACGCCACCACCGAGGATTGCGCGAATGGTTGATGCGTACTCCATAATGAGGGGTATCCCAGAACGTCCCGAACCGACCAACCATTCGC
>JAHDWH010000077.1:23924-25810 GCA_023384455.1 Caldilineaceae bacterium
AACCCGCGCCGCCAACGCCACCACCGAGGATTGCGCGAATGGTTGATGCGTACTCGATAATTCGGGATGTCCCAAAGCAACCCGAACCGACCAACCATTCGCGTAATCCTTTCATTCGCGGTCAACCCGCGCCGCCAACGCCACCACCGAGGATTGCGCGAATGGTTGATGCGTACTCGATAATTCGGGATGTCCCAAAGCAACCCGAACCGACCAACCATTCGCGTAATCCTTTCATTCGCGGTCAACCCGCGCCGCCAACGCCACTACCTACGAAATACGCAATACGCAATACGAAATACGCCCTCATCAACGGAACGCTGACACAGTACCACCCAACAGACAGGAAAACCCAATGACCACATACAAAAACCTCATCGCCGGCGAGTGGATCGAATCCTCCAGCGGCGAAACTTTTGAGAACCACAACCCGGCCACCGGCGAACTGCTGGGCCACTTTCCCAGCGCTACAATTGCAGACACCCAGCGGGCCATCGCCGCGGCTAAAGAGGCACAGAAGGGCTGGGCCAACACCCCGCCCCCGGCCCGGGCCGTTATTCTGGACAAAGCCAGCAAAATCATCGACCGCCGGGGTGACGAATTCGCCAGAGCACTGACCAGCGAAGAGGGCAAGACCTTCGCCGAGGCCCGGGGCGAAGTCAACCGGGCACGGGACATCTTCAGCTACGCCGCGGGCGAGGGCTGGCGGATGGGCGGCCAGACCCTGCCCAGCAACATTCCCGGCGAGCTGCTCTACACCCGGCGGGAGCCGTTGGGCGTCGTCGCCCTCGTCACCCCCTGGAATTTCCCCGTGGCCATCCCGGCCTGGAAGATGGCCCCCGCGCTCATCTACGGCAATACCGTCGTCTTCAAACCGGCCAGCCTCTCCCCTCACATCGGCCTGCTGCTGGTGGAGGCACTGGTCGAGGCAGGCATCCCGCCGGGCGTGCTCAATTTTGTCACCGGCTCCGGGCGTTCTGTGGGCAATACCCTCGTCGGCAGCGCAGATGTGGACGGGGTAAGTTTCACCGGTTCCTACTCTGTGGGGATGGGCATCTACGAACAGGCGATGAAAAATCTGACCCGTGTCCAGTTGGAGATGGGGGGCAAGAACCCGACGGTCGTGCTGAAGGATGCGGAGATCAGCCAGGCCGTGGCCCTGACTGTGGCGGGCGGTTTCGGCGTCACCGGCCAGGCGTGTACGGCCACCAGCCGGGTGATTGTGGAGGATGCGGTCGCCGATGCTTTCGCGGCCGCACTGACCGACGCCGCCCGCAATCTGCGGGTGGGCCACGGACTGGAATCCGGTGTGCAGATGGGTCCGGCGGTGGATGCGGGCCAGTTGGAGACCGATTTGGACTACATCGACATCGCCCAGAAGGAGGGGGCGAAACTGCTGGCCGGGGGCAGCCGCACCGGGGATGGGGGCTATTTTATCCAGCCCACCGTCTTCGACGGGGTGGATGTCTCTATGCGCATTGCCCAGGAGGAGGTCTTCGGCCCAGTCATCGGTATCATCCGGGCCCGGAACTTCGACGACGCCCTGGAAAAGGCCAACGCTATCGAGTTCGGCCTGTCGGCCACAGTCGTCACCAACAATTTGCAGCAGGCTTTCCAGTTCGCCAACCGCATCGACGCCGGTGTGGTAAAGATCAACCAGTCTTCCTCCGGGCTGGCACTCCAGGCGCCCTTTGGCGGCTTCAAACATTCCAGCGCCAACACCTTCAAAGAGCAGGGCCCCGCTGCGATTGAGTTTTATACCCGGACGAAGACCGTTTATGTGGGGCACGGGTGAGGTAGCGGGATGATGAGATGATGGGAAAGTGTGACATAGGGGCTTGTCAAAGAATAACTTCCCGTTTTGGTGCGTCGCACTGTCCAGATGA
>JAHDWH010000078.1 GCA_023384455.1 Caldilineaceae bacterium
TCTTTCTCGCCGTCTTATGCCCTTGCTTCTTGACCGTATTTTTCGCACTGCGCCCTTTCTATCAGAAGTTCTCGGCTTACAACGACAACGCCCGGCCATTACCCCTTCAACGCACCGGCCAGCAGACCGCGCATAAAGAGTTTGCCCAGGAGCAGATAGACGATAACAGTAGGCAACGCGGCGATCAGCGCCGCTGACATCTGTACATTCCACTCCACAGACCAACTACCGGCGATATTCTTCACGGCGATGTTGACAGGAGCAAGCACTGGGTTACTGAGGACAATCAACCCGATCAGATAGTCGTTCCAGATGGAAGTAAACTGCCAGAGCAGTACCACCGCAAAGGCTGGCATAGAGATGGGCAGCAGAATATAGCGGTAGAGACCGAAGAAGCCGCAGCCGTCGATTTTGCCAGCGTCCATCAGTTCATTAGGAATTCCCGCGTAATAGCCACGGAAAAGCAGGGCCGTAATCGGAATCCCAAAGATACAGTGAACCAGAATCAGTCCAGGCATTGTGGCATAGAGACCCACGGCCATGAGTGTCTGGACAAGAGGAATCAGAATGCCCTGATAGGGGAGAAACATCCCCACCAGGAAGAGAATGAAGAGTGTGTCCGACCCGCGAAAACGCCACTTAGCAAAGATATAGCCGTTAATCGAGCCAATCATCGACGAAATCAGCGCGGCCGGGACAGTGATCATCACACTGTTCCAGAAGTTGGGGGCCACCAATGTCCACGCCTGGGTGAAACTGCCCAGATACAGCCCTTTGGGAAACTCCCACATCCGGGTCACATTGACGTCCTGATAGGGCTTCAGGCCGGTGATTAGCATCACGTAGAAGGGCATGGCATAGAAGGCGGCGAAGGCGATTAGCACCAGATAGATGGCACTCTTACTCCAAATCCGTTGAATACTCATCGCTCGGTCTCCTGCTGCATACTCATCAGATAAGGCACAACCAAGAAAATCGCCAGGATGAGCATAAACGCGCCGATGGCGGCTCCCAGCGCAAAGCGATTGGCACCAAAGGTAGTCTGGAACATATTGAGGGCCAGCGTATCGATGGCATTACCCGCGCCGCTGCCACCAATCGTCGCTACCAGATCAAAGACCCGAATTGAATTCATGCCAGTCAAGACCAGGGCGGTGAAGGTGACGGGCATGAGCAGGGGAATGATGATGAAGCGGTAGGTGGCCCACGCGCCGGCTCCGTCGATGGCGGCTGCCTCACGCAATTCATTGGGAATTCCGCGCAGACCGGCCAGATAAAGGGCCATCACATAGCCGGTGAACTGCCAGGAGGCCGCAATCGTCACCGCCCAGATGCCGTACTCAATACTTGCAAACCAGGTCGGCTGAAACCAGTCCATACCAACTTTGGCAAAGAGCAGATTGATGCCCGTCGTCGGCTGCATCAACCAGCGCCAGGCCACACCGGTCACAACTCCGCTGACCGCAAAGGGGAAGATGAAGAGGGTGCGAAAAAATGCCTCCCCTTTGATCTTCTGGTCCAACAGCGAGGCGAGGATGAAGCCGATGACAATGCACTGGCTCATAAAGCCGATGGCGTAGAAGAGCAGATTGCGCAGATCAGCGTGGAAACGACGGTCATTGAACAGCCGTATCCAATTTTTCAACCCCACAAAAGTATAGTCGACGACTACACTTTTCCAGTCCACTGTCGAAATGTAGAAGGTCCAGGCGATAAAGCCGTAGATAAAGATAGCCACGGCAATGATCGACGGGAGCAACACCAGCACGGCAAGCGCCATATCACTACGCAGCCAGCGGCGTCGCTTGGGCCGGGTATTGGAAGAGAGGGCGGCCAAGCCGCCCTCCCCAGAAACAGACGCATTGAGTCTATTTGCCAAACTCTGCTTCCTCCGCGGCTGTTACCATATCAGCCTGAGCCACGGCTACATCCCGGGTCGCAAGCATGTTATTGACAGCAAGGTCATAGTCGAGCAGGAAGCTCTGCTTGGCCGCAGCACCGTGTTGCAGGCTGGGGACCAGCGTGTTGCTCGCCCAGTCGTCCATAGCAGACAGTTGATACTCGTCGTAGACCGACAGGTCAGCATCTGTGCGGGCAGGAATCGAGCCTTTGATCGGGTTGAAGGCGTCCTGGCCCTCTTTCGATCCACAGACCTTCAGCCAGTTGACCGCATTGTCCCTGTACTGCACACCCTTGGGCAGGCCAAAGGAATCGGACAGCATATCAAAGATGCCGTCGGTGCCCGGGCTGGCTGCCCACTTGTAATCGGTGAAGCCCATAGACTTGAGCACGCCGTGGGTCCAGTCGCCCATAATCATCATAGCAGGGCCTTCGTCGCCCACGAAGCGATCGTTGATGTCGCCCCAGGTGATGCTCAGGTAATCGGAGAGGGTGTAGTCCCAGAGCTTGTTCAGAATCTCCAGACCCTTGGTGACACGTTCGTCCTCCCAGCTTACGCTGCCATCGAACAGTCCGCGCCAATCATCCGGCCCCATCGTGGCAATGAGAATCGTCTCCAACACATGGCCGTTGAAGTTGCCGTCAGCACCGGCGATGGCGATGGCCGGAATGCCTGCTTCCTTCAGTTTGTCAGCCATGACAAAGAATTCGTCCCAATCCTTGGGCGGCTCGGTCGCGCCCACGGCTTCCAGCTTGGACGGGCGATACCAGAGCACATTGGCCCGGTGAATATTGACCGGCACGGACCAGGGGTGGCCTTCGTAAGAGGCAATAGACAAGAGATCTTTGGGGAAGACATCATTGAAGCCAGCTTCGGCGAAGAGGTCATCCAGGGGATCCATGCGGCCAGCCACCACATGGCTGTCGATCAGTTCCCGGCCCAGGTGAACCTGGAAACTCTCTGGGGGTTGTCCACCCATCATACGGGTTTCGAGCAGGGCCTTCATATCCCCACCCTGACCGGTGCCGCCAGCCAAAGCCGCATTGATCACTTCGACGTCAGGATATTCTCTGCTGTAGATGTCATACAGAGCTTGGAGCGCACCTACCTCACCGCCAGAGGTCCACCAGGAGAAGATTTCCAACTTACCGGCATCAGCGGCAGCAGGAGCCGCTGCCGCAGCAGGCGCACCAGCAGCCGGGGCCGCGGCGGGGGCAGCCGCAGGCGCACACGCGGCCAGAGCAGTCATCGTTGCACCGACGCCCAATAGCCGCAAAAACGAACGACGTGACATTCCTTCAATACCATTCATTTGCATTCTCCTCTGCTATGTTTTGTACAACAACAATACAACCAAGCGTTTTGAAACGCTCTACAACCGGGGGTGCTTTTGGGTAACGCTACAGGGGGAAGTGTCCAACTACGGGCATAAAACGCTGCGCAGAATGGGTCAAGGGTTGACCCGCTCCACAGAACAATTATAGATCGTTTCCGGAGGAATTAGCAAACCTTGCCCATTGCCCCCTTCCCCAGCAAGGCTTGTCAAAGAATAACTTCCCGTTTCGGTGCGTCGCACTGTCCAGATCAGGTTGCGGAGTAGGGCCGTTTTGTGGACAGTGCGACGCACCGGATGGAACTTATTTCTTGACGAGTCCTAACGAGCCTGCCGCAGCCGGGCCAGCGCGCCGAAACTATCCCCCAGGTGTGGGTAGAGCGCATCAAAAATTTCGTAGAGATCGTCATAGCGCTGGCTGTGGGCCAGATTGGGTTCAAAGCCCGTCGCAATGGGGAAGAAGCTCTCGTCGGGGAAAAGGCTCTCGTACCAGCCCAGCCCCGCACCGGCCAGGATAGCCGCGCCCACCACCGCCGCGCTACCCGGATCAGCCAGAATCTGAATCGGACGGTTCAGCACATCGGCCAGGATTTGGCTCCACAGGGCAGACTTTCCCCCGCCCCCGGCCAGCAGCAACGGCTCTCCTGCCCCCAGCCCCAGCACCCGGCAGAGCGAACGGTAGGCCAAGGCGGTCCCCTCCAGCACAGAACGGGCCAGATCGCCGCTGGTGGTATCGACGCCCATCCCCACAAAACAGGCCCGGGCGTCGGGATCGGTAAAAGGCGAGCGCTCCCCGGCCAGATAGGGCAGATAGAGCACGCCCCGGCTGCCCGGCGACGTCCCCCCGGCCAGACGCTCCATTTCGGCGTAGGCCAGGGGTGTACCCTGGCCCAGCACCCCCCGCACCCACTCCAGATTGCCCCCCGCGGTCAGCATCGGGGCCACCTGAATCAGCCGCTTGGGTTGGGGATGGCGCAGGGTAAAGAGACCGGCCTCCGGGTTGGGCGTGGCGCGGTCAAAGCTGGCGGCAATCCAGCCGCTTGTGCCCAGATAGCAGTAGGCCCGGCCCGGCAGACCCGCACCCACGCCCACAGTCGTTGCGCCCAGATCCCCCGAGCCGTGAAAGACGGGTGTCCCCGCGGGAATGCCCGTCGCCTGGGCCGCGCCAGGATGGAGACTGCCCATCACCGCGGAGGCGGGCAAGAGAGCGGGCAACTTTTCGTGTCCCAGCCCCAGCCCATCGATCACATCCCACAGCCAGTCGTTGGCCGCCAGATCGAGCAGACCGGTGGTGGAGGCGGTGGTGAAGTCGCTGGCCGCCACGCCGCACAGCCGCCAGCCGATGTAATCGTGCGCGCCCAGCAGAAGGGTGTCAGCCGCGGCCAACCGGGCCGGCTCATTCCTTTGCAGCCAGAGCCATTTGGCAAGCACACTGCTCCCGCCCTGAAGATTGCCCGTCCGCTCGGTCAGCCAGGCAGCGCCCATGCGCCGTTCAATTTCGCCAGCTTCCGCCCCGGCCCGGCTATCTGAATAGAGGATGGCATTGCCCAGCGCGCCGCCCGGCCCCAGCAGAATCGTATCCTGCATCTGACCGATGAGGGCGACCCCGGCGATCTCAACTGTGGGGAGCGCCGCCGCCCCCCACAGTTGGCCCAGCGCCACGCAGACAGCGGCCCACCAATCTTCCGGGGATTGCTCCACCTGCTGGCTGGCCGGTGTCCGGGTGGGATAGCCCGCATAGCCCGTCGCCAGCAGACGCCCCTCCCGGCTGACCAGACCGGCTTTGGCCCCAGTGCTGCCGATGTCCAGCGCAATGATGGCTTCCATCTCTGCTTCTACTTTGCGTTGGCCGCGGTGATCAGCACACCGGCAATCGTCAGCAGGTCCGAGGCCGGTTTCTCGCCGGAGAGATATTTGGCGATGATGCCGGTCATTTGCTTCGCCATCCCGTCAAAGTCCTGCTCGATTGTGCCCACAAAGGGGCCGCCCTTGACAATCTCGGCTTTGGCAAAGTCCGTGCCGTCGATGCCGACCACCTGAATTCCCGTGCGGCCCGCGGCTTCGATAGCCTGGACAGCGCCCATGGCCGGTTCATCCCAGCCCGCCCAGATACCGGCAATGTCGCCGTCGTTGGGATAGGCGGTCAGCAGGTCCTGGGCCAGGCTGCGGGCAAAGTCCACCGGGCCGGGGACTTCGATGTGCTTCTTTTCGATGATTGTAATGCCGGGGTATTTGGCAAACTCCGCCGCGGCGGCCTCGGCCCGTGCCCGCACGCCGGGGTGGGGGTCGTGGGTGAAGAGGATGACATTGCCCGCGCCGCCGATGGATTCGGCCAGGTGGTGGGCTGTCTCCTGGCCCAGTTGGCCGTTGTCCGATGTGATGTTGAGGACGACACCGGGGGCTACTCCTGCGTCCAGACCAAAGACGGGGATGCCCGCGGCCTGGGCCGATTCCAGCCCTTTTGTCATCTGGGCCGGGTCGCCCATACCCAAAACGATGGCGTCCACATTCTGGGTCACGGCGTTTTCGATGCGGCTGACCAGTTCATTGAAGTCGGCGTTGGTGTCGGTGACAGTCACATTCCAGCCCTGCTCCTGCCCATAGGCCTGGAAGCGGTCGATGACGAGCTTTGTGGTGGCGTTCGCCATATAGGGCGTCACCACCGCTACAGTAATCTGTTTGGCAGCGCTGCCCGCAACCTGGGGTGGCGGCGGCGCGGCACAGGCCGTTGCCATCACCAGCAGGGCCAGGGCCAGGGCTAGACGAACAAACTTTTGCATCATTGAAGTTCTCCTTTGGAATGGGGTAAAAAAGAGCAGAGTTGTATACACGGATGGAAAGGAACACGGATTTTCTTGGTGAAACAGGCAAAGTCTTCAGAGCCTGTTTAATAATTCAGGCTCTTAGCGCGCAGCTTTGTAACCACGGAAAACACAGAAAATTCTCTTTCGCTTTTTTTCTGTGTATTCTGTATTTTCCGTGGTCAGATCAAGATCCTGTTTAATAATTCAGGCTCTAAGAACACGAATTGTCCGAATTTCACGAAGAAGACGAATTTTTCTGCGTAATCTGCGAAAATCTGCGTTCAAAATTCTCTTAAAATCTCCGGGCTACCGGCGGCGGCTTGCCAGACCGGAGACCAGCACAGCCAGAATAATAATCGTGCCGGTCAGAATGTTCTGGATGTAGGAATTGACCCCCAGAATGTTCAGCCCGTTGTTCATCACCCCCAGCAGCAGCACGCCAAAGAGCGTGCCGGGGATGTGGGCTTCGCCCTCCCGAAACATTGTCATCCCCAGAAAGACCGCGGCGATGGAAGTAAGCATAAAGGGTTCGCCCGCGGTGGGGTGGGCCGAAAAGAGGCGGCTGGTCAGGACAATTCCCGCCAGGGCCGCGCCCAGCCCGGAGCAGACGAAAGCGATCAGCCGCAGACGGCGCACATTGATTCCGGCCAGAAACGACGCCTCTGCATTGCCGCCGATGGCGTAAAGGCGGCGGCCAATCGTCGTCTGCTCCATCACAAACCAGGTGATGAGCAGCACGGCCAGCAGAATCAGCACAGGGTTGGGGATTGGCCCCGTGCGCCCCTGGCCGATGGGACGGAAAGCCTCGTTGATACCGGAAAAGAGGGTCGCGCCGTCGGTGTACCAGAGGGAAAGCCCCCGAAACGCGGTCATCGTCGCCAGGGTTGCCACGAAAGCGGAGAGACCGGCATAGGCCACCAGCAGCCCATTGAGCAACCCAGCCAGCGCACCCACGCCCAGACCAACCCCAAGGGCAGGCCAAAGACCCGTGCCCTGAATCAGCAGGTCCGCCACCACCACACCGGCCAGACTTGCCAGGGTCCCCACAGAAAGATCAAAATCGCCCACCACCATCACAATCGTCATCGCCATCGCCACAATCGCCAGAATCGAGACCTGCTCGGCGATGTTGCGCAGATTGTTGACGCTGAGAAAAACACCGGGGCGCAGGAGGGCGAAGACAGCGACCATTGCCAGCAGACCCACAAATGTGCCGTAGCGGCGCAGGAAGTGGGTGACGAAGGAGGCAAAATCGCCCCGAGGTTTCCCGTTCTGCGTGGCACTCCCCTGCGCGCGATCAGGTGTAGCCATTGTGCAATCTCGATTTCAGGAATGGGATGCAAAAGTTGGAGAAGTGTACCACAATAAGCCGGGGAAAGATATTTTTTCCGCTTTGTTTTCCTATTGACAGAAGGCTGTTCAATCGGTTACAGTGACATCCGGGAAGGGATAATCATTGCCCCTGCATCTTCCGATTATTTCTGTTGTCTTCGAATGAAGGAAAATACGTAATGTCAGGACTCATCGAGATCAACCCCGACGTAATGCTGGGCAAACCGGTAATTCGCGGTACGCGCGTTCCGGTCGAGTTGATTCTGCGCAAACTGAGCGAAGGGGCCAGCTATACCGACTTGCTCGACGCCTATCCCCGGCTCAACGAGGCAGCCATCCACGCGGCCCTGGCCTACGCCGCGGCTACTCTTGCCCACGAAACGGTACTCCTCACCCCGGCTTTCGCCTGATGGCTTCTTTGCGTTTTCTGGCCGACGAGAGTTGTGATTTTGGGGTCGTGCGCAGCTTGCGCGACGCGGGCTATGATGTCATCGCAGTCGCTGAATTGATGCAGCGTTCAGTAGACCGGGACCTGATCCAGCAGGCGTCAACCGAACAGCGAGTTCTGCTAACCGAAGACAAAGATTTCGGCTGGCTGGTCTATGTCAGCCACGAAGAATCAGCCGGTGTGATTCTGATTCGCTACCCCGGCCATGCCAGAGCCACATTGCCCCACACCCTCCTACAATTGGTGCAGACCGAAGGTGAGAAGCTGTCCGGTGCCTTTGTGGTAGTGGGTCCCGGCCAGATTCGTATCACGCCGCGCGCTTCGGTACGCTAAATCCTGCAGGCGTGGCTTTCAACCTTACCTACGAGCCATAGCAAAGTTGCAGCAGACCCGCCCCATCCACCGCCGAACGCTCCACCAGCGCCACCTGCCGCCCCTCGTGGAGCACCAGCAGACGGTCGGCCAGCCCCAGCAGTTCGGGCAGTTCCGACGAGACCAGAATCACCCCTACCCCCTGCCCGGTCAACTGGCGCACAATCTGGTAGAGTTCATTTTTCGCCCCCACATCGATACCCCGGGTCGGCTCGTCCAGCAGCAACACCCGCACATCCCCGGCCAGGCAGCGGGCCAGAACCACCTTTTGCTGATTGCCGCCAGACAACTGCTGCACAGACTGGTGCAGGCTGGCCGCGCGCAGACCCAGTGCGCTGCCCAGCCGCTCGGCCCCGGCCAGTTCCCGCCGTCTGTCCAGCACAAAGCCCCGGGCAAAGCGGGGCAGATGGGTCAGGGTCACATTCTCGAATATGGGCCGGGAGAGGATCAGCCCCTGGCCGCGCCGCTCCTCCGGCACCAGCGCCATCCCCAGCAGGAAGGCGGCCTGGGGCGAGGCGGGGCGAATGGCCCGGGGCTGGTCTGCCCCTTCCCACAGGGCCAACTGCCCCCGGCGGATGGGGTCCACGCCGCAGAGCAGATGGAGCAGTTCGGAACGGCCCGCGCCCACCAGCCCGGCCACGCCGATCACCTCGCCCCGGTGCAGGGTAAAGGAGATGTCGCGCACTCTGTCCCCCGCCAGCCCCTCGGCCCGCAGGAGTGGGATAGCACGGCTGGAGCCGTCGGCTTCCGCCCCAGCCGTTGGCAACGTCTGCCCCCGCCCGGTCATCAGCCGGATCAGTTCGGCCCGGTCCAGCTCGCCCGTGGGCCGGGTGGTGACGACCTTTCCGTCCCGCATCACCGTCACCCGCTGGGTCAGATCGAAAATTTCTTGCAACCGGTGGGAGACATAGACGACGCTTACGCCCTGGCTTTGCAGCCGCCCCACCGCGCCAAAAAGATGCTCGATCTCCTGATCGGTCAGGGTGGCGGTCGGCTCGTCCATCACCACCAGCCTGGCCTGGGCCGCAAAGGCCCTGGCGATGGAAATCATCGTCTGCTGCCCCCTGGGCAGACGGGCCACAGCCACATCCAGCGGAATCTCCACGCCCAGTTCTTCCAGAATCTGGCCCGCGGCGGCGCGCAGACGCCCCCAGCGAATCTGCCCCCAGGCCCGACGGGGGTAGGGATGGCCCAGAAAGATATTCTCGGCGGCGTCGAAATAGGGGACCAGATTGAGTTCCTGATGGATGAAAGCCAGCCCCAAGCTGCGGGCATCACCCACACCGCCCAAATTCACCGGCTGCCCGTCCCAGCGAATCGTCCCGCTATCCGCGGCCACTGCCCCGGCCAGAATTTTGATGAGGGTGGATTTGCCCGCGCCGTTTTCCCCCACCAGGCCGAGAATCTCCCCCGGCTGCACGGAAAGGGATACCTGGTCCAGCGCCTGGACGCCGGGGTAGCGTTTGGAGAGATTTTCGACGGAGAGGAGAGGGGGCGTTGTCATAGGATAGGGGTCAAGGAAGTGAAATGGGCTTAATTCTTTGCTGACAAGGCGTGAAACGTGAAACGTGAGTTCGGGTCGGGTGATCTCACGTTTCACGTTTCAGTCTGTTCAGCCTGTCAACGCGTCCTGCATCCGCCGCAGTTTATAGACGAAGGACTCCTTCACCAATTCCACCATCCCGTAGGTAATGGCCTGTCCCTTGGCCACGTCCTGCTTCAGCACCGCGCCCGGGGCCAACCCCAACGGCAGCAGATTCTCGGCCCGGGCGACGGTGGCCTTTTCACACAGACCGCTGACCGTATAGCCGCCGCCTCCGTCCAGCATCTCCCCGGCCTTCAAGTCTCGCTTGGCCGCGGTGATACACTCGGCGGTGGGGGTGGGCGCGCAGGCACCGGTGGCCTGGCCCAGCAGGACCGCCGCCGCGATGGAGATGGGCGCTTCCACGGCCACCAGATGATAGGGGCGATGGAGCAGGAAGTTGTGACCGTCGCCGCCCACTTTGCCGATATAGCCGGTCAAATCCTCGGCGGTGAAGGGGTGTTCCGTGCGGATGACGGCAAAGACGCCCATTTTCAGCGGGTCGGGCAGCATCGTTTTGCCATCGGTGGCGATGCTGTTGGCAAGCTCCACCACCCCGTGCTGGGAGAGCAAGCCGCCCTCGCTCCGCAGGCTGAAGCGCTGGGGAATCTCGGCCAGATTGACCGACGGCTCGTGCATCCCCCGCACATCCGGCACAAGACCGGCGGCGTTGGCCAGGGCGGTCATCTCCACCTGGGCTTTCGTGCCGTCCCGGAAGGAGTTGAACATTTTCAGATTGATGGTGCGCCGCTCCAGCACTTCGTCGCTGAAGCCAAAGCGCTGGGGAACCGTGTCCGGCGTGCCCTCCGGGTCGTCGGCGTAGAGGATTGTGCCCCGGCCCGCGGCCACAATCTCGAAGCCTAGGCTGCGCGCCCAGTCGATCATATGTATTGTGCAGGCGGGCTGGTCCCCGTCCACCATCGAATAGACCACCCCGGCAGCGTCAGCCTGACGGCGCAGAATGCCGCCGACGGTCACATCGGCTTCCACATTCACCATTACGACGTGCTTGCGGTTGGAAAGGGCGTGCCAGGCCATCTTCGCCCCCACCTCCGGGATGCCCGTGGCCTCCACAATCACATCCACGGATTCGGAGGCGGCCAGGAGCAGGCCATCCTCTACAACCGTCGGTTTGCCAGCGCGGATGGCGTCCTCCATCTCGTCCAGCGTCTCGGCGGCGCGGATTTCGTCGGCGGGGACCCGGCTGGAGGTGTAGGCGTGGCGGGCGTGGGCCAGGTTGATGTCGGCGATGACGGATACTTCCATCCCGCGCATCTGGGAAATCTGCGCCACCAGCCCCGCGCCGAATTTGCCTGTGCCGATAATGCCGACGCGGATGGGTTTGTTCTGCGCGGCGCGTTGGGCGAGTAGGGGGTAGATGAACATTTGGGGTCCTCCAGAGAGATTGCGAGATTGGAGATTGAGAGATTCGTCGAGGAGGCGTGAAACGTGAAACGTGAGAAGGTCCGAGTGATTTCACGTTTCACGTTTCACGCCTTCTGCGCCTGATAATCGCTGTAATTCCCCGGATAGTCGGTCAGCGTTCCCTCGTCCAGTTCGACGATGCGGCCCACCACCCGGTCCAGGAAGTAGCGGTCGTGGGAGATGACAAAGACTGTCCCCTCGAAGTCGGCCAGAGATTCTTCAAGTACCTCCGCGGCGGCGATGTCCAGATTGTTGGTCGGCTCGTCCAGCAGCAGGAAGTTGGCCCCGGTCAGGGTGAGGAGGGCCATTTGCAGACGGCTGCGCTCCCCGCCGGAGAGGGTGGAGACCTTCGAGCGAATCTGCTCGTAGGTAAAGAGAAATGTCGTAAGCATACTGACCGCGGTGGATTCGGTGAGGGGCGCGGCCCGGCGTATGCTCTCCAGCAGGGTGGCGTTGTAGTCGAGGGTTTCGTGCTCCTGGGCGTAGTGGCCTGTGCGCACGCTGGGTCCGATGACGATTTCGCCGCCGGTCGGCGCGTCCTGGCCCAGGAGCAGGCGAAAGAGGACGGACTTTCCCGCGCCATTCGGACCCACCAGCCCCACCCGCTCCCCGTGCCAGATGAGTAGCTCCAGCCCGGCCAGGACAATCTTCTCGTCCATCCCATCGGCAGCCGGGAAAATTTTGTCCAAATCCCGAATTTGCAAAACTTTGTTGCTGCCCCGCCAGCCTTCCAACTCCAGCCCCATCCGCTTCCGCTCCAACACCGGTTTGTCGATACGCTCGATGCGGTCGATGCGCTTCTGGATGGCCTTGCCCCGGATGATCAGTTTGGGATTGTCATAGGTGCGCCCCCAAATCAGCAGTCGCTTGGACGCCTCTTCCAGCCGGGTAATCTCCCGCTGCTGAATCTGGAACATCTGCTGCTGGCGCAGCAGACGCATCCGTTTTTCAAAGGCAAATTCCGAATAATTGCCGGGATAGACGTTTATGCGCCCGTCTTCCAGATCGGCGATTTCGTCGGCCACCACATCCAGCAGATAGCGGTCGTGGGAGACGATGACGACGCCGCCTTTGTAGCCCCGGATCAGCCCTTCCAGAAAAGTCTTGCCCGCCAGGTCCAGGTGGTTGTCCGGCTCGTCCAGCAGGAGCAGGTCCGGCTCCACAATCAGCAATTTTGCCAGCCCCAGCAGCTTCTTCTGGCCGCCGCTGAGAACGTCGGTAGAAAGGGAGTGACTGGCCTCGTCGCCCAGCCCCAGCCGGGCCAGGACAGAGCGCACTTTGCCCTCGTAGGCCGGGCCGCCCAATTCGGCGAATTGGGCCAGCAGCTTCTCCTGCTCGGCCAGCACTGTCGCCAGCTTCGCTTCGTCGCCGTAGACATCCGGATCACCCAGCCGCTTCTCGCAGGCGTCCAGCTTTGCCTCCACCCCGGCCAGCCCCGCCGAGGCGGTCATCGCCTCCTCCCAGAGGGTTTTCCCGTCGGCAAAGTCCGGCTCCTGGCGCAGATAGCCGACGGTCAGCCCGCTCTTGCGCTTGAGATAGCCGGAATCACTGGTGAGTTGCCCGGCCATCAACCGCAGAAGGGTACTCTTGCCCGCGCCGTTGGGTCCCACCAGCCCCACGCAGCGGTCGTCGTGGATCTCCCACGAGAGGCCGGTGAAGATGGGAACGGCGATATAAGTGACGGAAACGTTGTCGAGGTGGAGGGCGATCATTTGTATTGGGTATTTCGTGTTGCGTAGGTGGTGGTCGAAGCTCGATTGATGGTGGCAAACTTCGTATGTTCTATAGAGTCCGAGTAATCAGTGCAGTCAGTTCTGATATTTCGCTCCAAGCCAGACCGAAAGCGTCTTCGGAAACGTCAACTGGCCCCCAAGAGAGGGAGGGGTCGTGATAATACACCCGACCTTTTTCAACTGCTATCACCAAAACCGTGTGTTGGGTACTCAAAGTCTCCCACCCAGGCAAATCGTGGGAAGTAAGAATCGCTGTCACCACAACCGTTCCCGCCGACAAAGCTGAACCCAATGCACCCATACCCAACCATTCGTTCATTTTGACTGTGAAGCCCTGTTCAGCAAGCCGTCCGATTGCGGAAAATGGGGTTCCCACGCCGGGAATTGTGCCGAGATTTCTTGCAAGCGTGGATTGAGGAATCTCCACGCCAAATTGGGCAAGTGCCATCTCTGCGCACGCGGGTAGACAATATCCGATTCCCCTTTGCTCGATGTGTTTAACCGGCATCGGTGGATACATTTCCATATTGTTCGGCCCACGCAGCAACTTTCCCCAAAAGTTCTACCCTGCGTTCGTCGGTCAAAGAGACCTGTCCCGTATATCCATCGACTTCTACGACCTGGACAAGCGTTCCATCAAAAAGACGGTAGGGAATACGCCAGCGGGGTTCTGGGTTGGGAACCCACACTGGCTCGTCGCAAGAGAGAGCGCACCCCACCAGATCACCGAACACTCGTCGGTTGGCGGCGCGCCGGGCCTGGGATGCGGAGATCGGCGTCTGGATAGAACGTAACTGCTGATAGCGCTCAAAATCAGAGACACTAATTAAGACGGCAACCGGATTCCCGTTCTGTTCCAAAACGACCGGCTGGCCGATCTGGACAGAGATTCCGACTTCCACAGGCATTGATTTTGTATCCATTGAACTTCCTCATTTCGCATCACAAGTCAAAACCACAGACTGTCACCATTTTCTCTATTCGAGATCGACAGATAAACAACCCTCCACAGCCTCATAGAGATTTTCGAGCAATTCGTCAAATGTCTCGCCCTGAGTGGCACAGCCCTGAATCGCTGGAACTTCTGCCCAGTATCCGCCTTCTTCGGCTTCGTGAATGACTACTTTCAGCTTCATTTCACCGTCTCCAAATCTGTCGAATGTTGGGTGAATGCCCGGCCAACCAGCCGTGTATTCCCTGTTTGGTGCCGGACATTCACCCAACCTACGCAATACGCTATACGAAATACCCTACGCCCGATTCAACTTGCGATAGGTCAATCGATGCGGTCGATCCGCTGCCGGTCCGAGACGTTTGCGCCGATCTTCCTCGTATTCGCTGTAGTTGCCGGGGAACCAGCGCACTTCGCTCTCCCCCTCAAAGGCGATGATGTGGGTGGCGATGCGGTCGAGAAACCAGCGGTCATGGGAGATGACCAGCGCCGTACCGGCGAAGGTCTCCAGGGCGTCTTCCAGGGCGCGCAGGGTATTCACGTCCAAGTCGTTGCTCGGCTCATCCAACAGAATCACATTGGCTCCGCTTTTGAGCAGCTTCGCCAGGTGTACCCGGTTGCGCTCGCCGCCGGAGAGGGTGCCGACTTTCTTCTGCTGGTCTGTGCCGCCAAAGGTGAAGCGGGAGACGTAGGCCCGGCTGTTCACCAGCCGATCCCCCAGCTTCATCTGCTCGTTGCCCTCGGAAATCTCCTGCCAGACGGTCTTGTTGGGGTCCAGATCGTCCCGGCTCTGGTCCACGTGGGCCAGTTGCACCGTACTGCCGACGGTCATTGTGCCCTTGTCGGGCTGCTCCTGGCCGGTGATCATCCGAAAGAGGGTCGTCTTGCCCGCGCCGTTGGGACCGATAATGCCGATAATCGCGCCGGCGGGCACGTCGAAAGTCACATTCTCGTAGAGCAGCCGGTCGCCGTAGCCTTTGGCAAGCCCCTCGGCGTGGATGACCACATCGCCCAAGCGGGGGCCGGGCGGGATGTAGATTTCCCGCTCCTCCCGCGCCCGCTCCACCTCTTGGGAGAGCAGGTCGTTATAGGCGGTGATACGGGATTTGCGTTTGGTCTGCTGGGCCTGGGGCGACATTTTTGTCCAGGCCAGCTCCCGCTGCAATGTCTTCTGACGGGTGCTTTCGGTCTTCTCCTCCTGGGCCAGCCGCTGCTGCTTCTGCTCCAGCCAGGAGGTGTAGTTGCCCTTCCAGGGGATGCCGTAGCCCCGGTCCAACTCCAGAATCCAGCCCGCCACATTGTCCAGAAAGTAGCGGTCGTGGGTGATGGCGATAACCGTGCCCTCGTAGTCCTGCAAATGGCGTTCCAGCCAGGCCACGGACTCAGCGTCCAGATGGTTGGTCGGTTCGTCCAGGAGCAGAATATCCGGTTTTTGCAGCAGCAGCCGGGTCAGGGCCACCCGCCGCCGCTCGCCGCCGGAGAGGATGGCAATGGATGTCTCGGGCGGGGGACAGCGCAGGGCGTCCATCGCCAGTTCCAGACGGCTGTCCAGGTCCCAGGCGTTGAGCGCGTCCAGTTTGTCCTGCACTTCCCCCTGGCGCTGGATGAGGGCGTCCATCTCGTCCGGGGTCAATTCTTCGCCGAAGCGCATATTGATTTCATCGAACTCAGCCAGGGCGTCCACAGTCTCCTGTGCGCCCTCTTCCACAATCTGGCGCACGGTTTTGCTGTCGTCCAGCACCGGCTCCTGGGGCAGATAGCCCCGGCTGAAGCCTTCCAGGAGGGTCGTCTCGCCCTCGTGCTCGTCGTCCATCAGCCCGGCCATAATTTTGAGCAGTGTAGATTTGCCCGCGCCGTTCAGCCCCAGCACGCCGATTTTGGCGCCGTAATAAAAGGAGAGGCTGATGTCGCGCAGGACTTTGTTTTGGGGCGGATAGGTCTTGCCCACTCTGTGCATTGAATAGATGATTCGGGTATCGCTCATAGGACTCTTTCGCTTGACAGAACAGCCACCACAGAGGCACGAAGACGCAAAGGAAAGCGTCTTTGCCCGTTTTGTTTCTTCTTTGCGGTTGCTGTCATTGATTGGGTAGGTAACAACTGGGGTATTGTAGCACGAAGCAGGCAGAAAATCACATCATTTCTACCCCGCGGGTATATCCCAGAAATGGGGTCGGGTATGCCCGCCAAATCGATTGGGTGTGTTCAAAAGGTATCTGTTGAGCCACCCCACCCTACCCTTCTCCATTCTAGCAGCCTGTCGGAGAGAGAAGAAATAGAACGCGGATGACGCGGAAAGAGCTGATTTTCGCGGATAAAATCGAGAAAAATCCGGTTTTTTCCGTGCTTTCCGCCATAGGTGAAGGGCAGGCCAACATCCAGGGGTCGATTGCGCCCGGTGCTATCGAAAATCCCTTTGAAGAGTCCTTTGAAGAGTCCTTCGCGCCAACGCTCGGCGGCGATGGCTTCGGGCCAGAAATCGGCCCGGCCATAGCCGCCCCCGGTCACAAATTCGGCGTGCCGGGCGTTGGTCACCGGGTTAGCATCAAGCGTCAGTTCTTCGGCGAAAACCCATCCGGGAATGATTGTACGGATTCTCGTTCTATCAAACAGGAGGCCCAAACCCTCTGTCCCTGGGGCTGTTCTCCGCTTTCGATGGCATCGATGAGCAGCGTGGCGGCTGTGGCCGCGATAGCCCGGTAGGGCACCCGCAGACTGCTGAGGGGGGGCAACAGATGCGCTGCCTCGGGCGAATCGTTCGTGCCGACGACGGAAACCTGCCCCGGCACGTCGATGCCCCGTTCACGTAGTCCGCGCAGAAGGCCGATTGCCATCAGATCGTTGGCCGCATAGTAGGCGGTGGGAGCATTGGCTTCATCGCGACGGGTGCGCTCCACGGCCTGATAGCCACCATCTTCGGCAAAATAGCCATAGTCGATCCACGCCTCCGACACAGCCAGACCCGCCGCTGCCATCCCTTCCCGGTAGCCTTCCAGCCGCTCTTTGACAACACTGCTGTCCGGGTCGCCCCCCACATAGGCAATGCGCCGGTGACCCCGGCCCACCAGATAGTCGATCACCTGACAGGTGGCGCTGCGGTTGTCCGCATCCACCCAGGCCACATCCGCGTGCTGGGCCGGCGGATGGCCGATAAGGACGAGGGGCGTGTTCTGACGCCGCAATTCCCCCACTGTATCCACATCCAGCCTGCTGCTGGTGACTACAATGCCGTCGGCCTGCCGGGTAGCCAGAATGTCCAGGGCCTGCACGTGCTCGTCCTGATAGCCATTGCAGCCACCCACCAGCAGCCGGTAGCCCCGCGCGTAGCTCACTTCCAGCAGCCCCGCCATCAATTGGGGGAAGAAGCTGTCGGTAAAATAGCCGTCGTAGACGTGGGGAACAATCACCCCAATCGTCTTTGTACGCCGCACGCTGAGCGAACGGGCAATGGCGTTGGGCTGAAAGTTGAGATCCCGGGCCGCCTCCAACACCCGCTGACGGGTGGTTTCGCTGATCTGCGCATTGCCCGAAAAGACGCGGCTGACCGTACTTGGATGTACTTCAGCCTGCGCGGCGACATCTCGAATGGTAGACACAGAAAAAGAGCTGCTCACTGTATATTCCGGGCTATGTTCATTGGGGGAAAGAAAATAAGCCGTCCGCAGTCGCCAGTCCTGAGCCAAGTCTGAGCGTATTGCGGTCTGCTAAGTAAGCGTCAAGGAATAACGTAGGGGTTTCGCAGACGAGATTCCGGGAATCGGCCAGACGATACGGGGAAAGCCGAAAGAGGTTGTGGCCGATTCCCGGAATCAAACCCGCGACTTACTTCGTGCAACCGATTGCACCAATTATAGGATCGGTCTGATTTTCTTGTCAAATTCCGCCAATTCAGGAACTCATCCAAAATTCGAGTATACTGTAGGAGGACGGGCAAGGAGGCGCGCCCACCGCCTACACTTAGGAACTGTGCGTATACAACTTGGGTGATCGGATTCCCGGAATCTTGGCGACGAAACCGCTAAGGAATGGCGATTAAATAACGTATGTAGCCTTCCGGGAAGGGGTCAAGCAGATTGGGCAAGTGCAGCCAACTTGTGACCCCTTCCCGGAAGGTCACAATCGACCACTTATTTGACCACCAATCCTAAGGAATGACGATTAAATAACGTATGCAGCCTTCCGGGAAGGGGTCAAGCAGATTGGGTAAGTGCAGCCAGCTTGTGACCCCTTCCCGGAAGGTCGAAATCGACCACTTATTTGACCACCAATCCTAAGGAATGACGATTAAATAACGTATGCAGCCTTCCGGGAAGGGGTCAAGCAGATTGGGTAAGTGCAGCCAGCTTGTGACCCCTTCCCGGAAGGTCGAAATCGACCACTTATTTGACCACCAAGCCTAATTAAGGGCGGGCAGTTACTGTAGACAGGAAAGGAGACCCTATGCAAATCACACGCCACATATTGGAGCGTCGGGAGGAAGCGGCTCTTTCCCCCTTTGCCATGCGTAACAGCCAGTCTCGTGGGCGGCTCTATCCCGAAGACGAACATCCCTACCGCACGGCCTATCAGCGGGACCGCGACCGCATTATTCACACCACCGCCTTTCGCCGTCTGGAATACAAAACCCAGGTTTTTGTCTACTCCGAGGGCGACCACTACCGCAACCGGCTGACCCACAGCATCGAAGTAGCCCAGATCGGGCGCACCCTGGCCCGCTCTCTGGGCTGCAACGAAGACCTGAACGAAGCCATCTGTCTGGCCCACGACCTGGGCCACCCCCCCTTCGGTCACACGGGCGAGACAACCCTCAACAGTCTGATGGCGGCCCACGGCGGCTACGATCACCAGAAACAGACCTATCGCATCATCACAGAACTGGAACGGCGCTACCCGGAGCATCCCGGGCTGAACTTGACCTACGAAGTGCGGGAGGGGGTTGTCAAACACGACACTTCGTATGATGTGGTGGACGCCCGGGACTATTGCCCGGACGAAAAGGGCACGCTGGAATGCCAGTTGAGCAACCTGGCCGACGAGATCGCCTATAACACCAGCGATCTGGACGACGGGCTGCGGGCAGGGATTTTGAAGGCGGATGCTGTGCTGGAATTGGCCCTGGCCCAACGGGTGGTTGCCAGTTTGGGGATGGCCGGGGGCGTGGACCTGAACGACGAGTTGACCCGCCACCGTTTCATCCGTCGCCTGGTGGGGATCGAAATCAGCGACGCTATCGCTGCCACCGCCGCCGGGTTGGCGCAGCAGAATGTGGGGAGTCTGGAAGAGTTGCGTAGCCTGCCGGAGAATGTGGCCTGCTATTCGGCCCAACTGGCCGAGGAGAATCGGGCGCTTAAGAGCTTTCTCTACAACAACTTCTACCGCCACTACCGGGTGGTGCGGATGGCCTCCAAAGCGGATCGCATTGTGCGCCGACTCTTCGACGCCTTTGTCACCGAACCGGAGCAGCTACCCACGGCCACCCAACAGCGGGTAGAGACCCAGCCCGGCGGTCTGCACCGGGTGGTCTGCGATTACATCGCAGGGATGACGGACCGCTTTGCCGTGCTGGAATACAAACGCCTCTTCGATCCAGAAGAGAGGGTATAGAGACCGGGGACTGGGGACTGGGAACTGGGGATTGGGGGGAAAATCCCCCTGTCATCCTGTCACCCCTTCCCCCCGTCATCCGCCAGCCAGGGCCGCGGCCTGCTCCAGCAGTTCGTCCCGCACCACCCGTTCTGGCGGCCAGCCGATGATGGCCGATACTTCCTCTGCTGTCAGGCCGGCCAGGGCGGCAAAAGTGGTAATACCCGCCTCTTTCAGCCGCAGATCAAATGCGGGACCGATTCCCTTCAATTGGGTAAAGTCGGCTGGTGTGTCGCTGGGAGCAGTGATGCCCGCCTGCAAAGCCCTGCGTTCCCCGTCGCTCAGGCCCAGATCGTCCCCGCTGACAAAGGGACGGGCGTCGTCATCGCCGTTTTGTTCTGTGACTGACGATCCCGCACCTCTCTGCAAAGCCGCCCGCTCCTCGTCGGTCAACTCCAAATCGTCCCCGGTCACAATATCGGTGACATCTTCCCCGGGGGATTGGGGGGACATATCCGTATCACTATCCCCCACTGTCACCCCCCTGCCGGTGGCGCTGGGGGGTGAGGCGTTGTGGCGGGTACGCCGGGCCAGATTCACCAGCACGCCGCCCAGCCCCGGCGAAATCAGAAGCAGCGCGACCACAAAACCGATGCAGGCCAGCAGCGCCCAGGAGAAAGAGATCAATCCCGTCAGAACCAGCGCTGTCACCCCGACAAATGCCAAATTGGGGATGCGCGCGGTAGCGCCATCACCGCCCAGGGCAGCCAGACGCGTGCCAATCCATTGGGCGGTCGCGGCCCAGCCGACCAATCCGGCAATTGCCAGCATCCCGGTCAGCAAAAAGCCTGCCGGGGCCAGACAGATGGTGGCGAATAGCCCCATCGAAAGAAAAGTAATGACCAGTGTAACCACAGCGCCCACGGCAAAGGAGAGGGCCGGTTCAGCTTCGGCGGTCGCGGCCACCTGCTTCACCTGGGCCGGGGCCAGCCAGACAATCAGCAGCACCAGCCCGGTGACAAGCAGCGTCCAGAGCAGGGCCTGCACCATCCGCCAAAAGAAGGCGACCAGCCAGGGGCGCTGCTCCCCCCGTGCCCGGAATTGGGGCGCATTTTCCACATCCGCGCCTTCGTTTCCCTTAAACCACTTCTGCCACTCTCCGCTTGGCCCGCCCACAAAATTGCCACCCACCCGTGCGCCCTCGGCCCGTTCCACCTCGCCGCCGACAATGCTTACATCCCCGCCAATCTGAGCGCTGGCGCGGAGCTTGGCGTCCCCCTGCACCACCGCCAGATCGCCCCGAATCTGCCCGGCCACGTCCACATCCCCCCGCACCACCGACAGGTTGCCGTTGATGATACCCCCGGCGCGGATGGTCACGTCCCCGTTGAGGACGGCCACATTGTCGTTGATCACCTGGCCGTCCGCCACCAGCAGGTCTTCGTTGAAGACGCGCTGCTCGGGGTTGAGACCGGTCAGGGACAAGCTCCATGCGGCGGAGTCTGCGCTCTCGGCGGCCTGGGCTGCCGGGGCAAAGAGGATGCCCAAAGTGGCGAGTGTGATGAGGGCGGCTGCCAGTAGCCAGCGGGTGTTCTGTTTGATCTGTTTCATTGGGTTTTCTTCGCTTTGTCTGTTCGATACTCTTAAGCAGCCACTCGTTGCAGTGGATATTCCTGAATAAGCAGATGGGCAGGAATATGCAATCCCTTTTCCAGGCGACGAATCATCGCCAGGGAGAGAGGCCGTCGCCGTTCCATCACATCCCAGACGCGTTGGCGGGGGCCGATAAATGGCTCTAAATCTTTGAGTGATAAACTCTGCTGATCCAGAACAAACTTAATCAGTGTGATCGGATCCGAACTTTCGCCCATAGGAAAAGTCGTATCCTCATAGGCTTCCACCAGTGTGACGAGAAGTTCCAGCTTGTCACCACCGGGTGTATTGGGTGCAACCGTCCCCATCAGTTCGCTGATCTCCGCCAGCGCTGCTTCGTAATCAGCCTCTGTTTTTATGGGCCGAATGTGGATCGGCTCAGATAGTTTTGGCATCGATGTGGTCATATTCTGCGTGTGTCCCTATGAAACGAATGTATACCGTTCGGAAACGGTATTCGATTTTGGCTACAAGCCTGTAGGCATTTCCCGCGATATTGAATACAACTCGATTGTCGGGCAAAAAGTCAGCACTTCTGAACAATTGTTTCACGTCCGCAGGCGATGTCCAGTCTGATGCGGCTGCCAAAGTATACCAGTCGTCTAAAGGCTGCCGGCTACGAGGGTGGGAGGTAGAAAACTCGCGTAATGTCCTGCGTGCAACAATTCGCATCCTGCCTTCATTCCCAATGGAAGATTAGATCGCGTCCACAGTT
Organism: Caldilineaceae bacterium; assembly: GCA_023384455.1. GTDB lineage: Bacteria > Chloroflexota > Anaerolineae > Caldilineales > Caldilineaceae > JACQGT01. The sequence continues at coordinate 21,833 of JAHDWH010000078.1, forward strand.
TGTAGCGACCGGCGCAGATAGCGCGACCAGATGACCAGCACGCCGCCTGTCAGCACCACATAGCCCGCCAGCACCCCCATCGCCGAGGGTTCTTCGGTCACACCGCCCAGCAGGGCCAGCAGCGAACTGCCGATGACCGAGACGGCTGTCCAGACGTAGGCCAGCCAGTGCAGGGATTCGGTGAACCAGCCCACCTGATTGTAAACCAGCGCGCTGATCACCAGCGCCACGCCCGCCACGCCGATCAGCCACATCACCAGCGTCAGTGCGCCCAGGAGAATGCCCAGGCGCACCTGCCGACGTCGATCCTGGGCCGCCAGCCGTTGGCTGAAATTGCGCGCAAAAGCCGGGGAGGGCGCGGTCAGCGGCGCGGCGTGGAGCGCGGCGTCCAGAGACTGCCACAGATTCCACTGGGCGCGGCAGCGGGCGCAGTCGGCCAAATGGGCGTCCAACTGGGCCTGCTCCCCCCCATCCAATAGATTGTCCAGGGCCAGGGACATCAGCATCCCGTATTCGTCGTGGTTGTTCATTTCGGCTTCGTCCTCCATAGGAACGAGCGGCTGTGGTTGCAGTACTGTCATTGGTGTCACCAGTGCGAGTGGCAAGTGGCAGGTGGTAATCGTAGGTCACTCCACAAGAGTGACAAGCAATATTCAATGCACTCAAGTCCCTCTACAAGCGTGACCTACGGCGATTATCCGCCCGCCAGCGCGGCCCGCAAGGGAGTGCCGATGCTCTGGCGCAGAGACGGTTTGACGCGGGTGGGTTCCGTCGCATAGACAGACGTGGCTGTCTGATATTTTCCCCGCACCGTGGCCTGGGAGCGTTCGTACTCCTCGGCCAGCTTTTGCCGGGCACGAAAGAGACGGCTCTTGACCGCAGGCAGGCTCAGTCCCATCACTTCGCCGATCTCCTGATAGCTGCACTCCTGCCAATAACGCAGAACCAGCGGTGTGCGGTAGTCGGGGGGGAGCAGCTCCACCAGCGCCTGCATCTCCTCCGCGTTCTCCTGGCTGAGCAAAGAATCTTCCGGTCTGGCTCGCTCGTCTTGAATCGAATAGGCGAGGGGCGTATCGTCCAGCCCCACCACCTTCACCCGCCGCTTGCGCAGACGGTCGATGCAGTGGTGATTGGCGATGGAAAAGACCCACGTGCTGAATTTGTGTTCCGGGTTGTACTGGTGCAGCCGGGACCAGGCGCGCAGAAATGTCTCCTGCGCGGCGTCTTCGGCTTCCTCCAAATCGCCCAGCATTCGATAGGTCAAACTCATCACGGGCCGCTGGTAGGCATCTACCAGACGGCAAAAGGCTTGCTGGTCGCCCTTGCGGGCCAGTTCCAACCAGCGCTGTTCCTGTTCGTTCATCGCAATAACCTCAATGGTCACGTGACTCTATTGTGCAATACGCAGGCGAAATCTGAAAGTTTCGCCAAACGGGTGAAGTGAGATTGGCAAGACCTGACAGGTGCGCCAAGTGGCAAGTCGGGCCGACCGACTGACAGGATGGCGCATCTGTCAGGTCTTACGCCGCCACAAAGCCGCTTTGGTTTGATTTTGCCTTTGCCTGTCGGGTATAATGAACAGATGCTCTGCTCACAGTGTGAGTATATCGATTTTCACTAACACTTCCTGCCCGGACTCTGACCGGGCGCTGACAACTCTCCCGAATTTTCTGCCTCAGCCCCAAAGGAAACGATTATGCGAGTAACTTATCCATTCACCGCCATCGTCGGCCAGGAAAAGATGAAACGGGCGCTTCTGCTGAACGCCGTCCATCCGCTCATCGGCGGCGTACTCATCAGGGGTGAGCGAGGCACGGCCAAATCGACGGCGGCCCGGGGCCTGGCCGCGCTGCTCCCCTCTATCCAGGCGGTGGAAGGCTGCCCCTTTGCCTGTCGGCCAGACCAGACCGCTGGCCTCTGCTCCTCTTGCCGCCGGGCCGCGGAGACGGGGGAAATGCCCGTCAGTCTGCGGGACACGCCTTTTGTCGATCTGCCCGTCTCGGCCACAGAAGACCGGGTGGTTGGCACCCTGGACATTGAAAAGGCCATCCAAAAGGGCGAGCGCCACTTCGAGCCGGGCATTCTGGCCGCGGCCAACCGGGGCGTTCTCTACGTGGACGAGGTGAATCTGCTGGACGATCACGTGGTGGACCTGCTGCTGGACAGCGCCGCGATGGGCGTCAATGTCGTCGAGCGGGAAGGTATCAGCGTGCAACACCCCTCCCGTTTTGTGCTGGTCGGCTCGATGAACCCGGAAGAGGGCGACCTGCGCCCCCAATTGCTGGACCGTTTCGCCCATTCGGTGGATGTGGTGGGTATCCACACGCCCAAGGAGCGGGTGGAGATTCTGCGCCGACGCACCCGTTTCGAGCAGGACGCGGCCCGTTTCGGCGCTGATTTTGCCTCAGACGCGGGTACACTGGGCGAGCGTATCATCGCCGCCCGCCGTCTCTACGACAAAGTGACCTACACAGACAAAGACCTCTACACAATCGCTGCCCTCACCTCCAGCTTCCACGTGGACGGCCACCGGGCGGATATTGTGATTCTGAAAACTGCCCGTGCCCAGGCCGCCTTTGAGGGTCGCACAAGCATCACCGACCGGGACATTCTCCTGGCCGCGGAGCTGGCCCTGCCCCACCGGATGAAGAAGCAGCCCTTCCAGGACGCGGCCCTGCGCCCGGAACAGTTGGAATCTAATATGCGTCAGGCCCGGGCCGAGGCCGAGGAAGCCTTCAAAGATGACGAGGCGATGGAAGAAGCCGAAGCCAGCGGGGCATCAGCGGAAAAAAAAGCACAGAGGGTGATGAATCCGACGACCTAGACGGGTCGCCGGAGGGGGGCGAAGGGGGTGTTGCTGAACCCAACGCTGCTCCTCAGCAGAGTTCATCACCCGGAGACGACAAAGGCGCACGCAAACCGATCAATGTGGGGGACGTCTTCGAGGCGCGCAAATTCGACACGCCCCTGGACAAAGTGACCCGTGAACAGACGGGCAAACGTTCGTATAGTCAAACGGACCGCAAGCGGGGACGCTACATCAAAGCCCGGCCCGCGGGGGACAAGACCGACGACATCGCTTTTGATGCTACGTTGCGCGCGGCCTCAATATATCAGAAAGAGCGGGCCAAGACCAGCGACAACAATCTGGCCCTGAAGTTGCGTATGTCGGACCTGCAACGCAAAGTGCGGGTGCGGCGCACGGGCAATCTGATTCTTTTTGTGGTGGATGCAAGCTGGTCCATGGCGGCCAGCGAGCGAATGGAGGCCACGAAGGGGGCCATCTTCAGCCTGCTCGTCGACGCCTACCAGCGCCGGGATCAGGTGGGGCTGGTCGTCTTCCAGCGGGACAAAGCCCGGGTGGTGCTGCCCCCCACCAGCAGTGTGGACCTGGCCGAGCGGGCGCTGAAGGACCTGCCCGTAGGCGGCAAAACACCCCTGAGCAGCGGTCTGCTGGCGGCCTGGCAGGTGGTGGAAGCGGCCAAACGCAAGGACGCAGAGATGCGCCCGCTGGTGATTCTGCTCACCGACGGCGCGGGCAATGTGAGTATGACCGGGATGCCCGCGCAGGAGGAGGCTATGCGCATGGCCGAGTTGTTCGATCAGGGCGATGTGCGCTCGATTGTGATTAATATGGAGCATATGGCCTTTGACCGGGGGCTGGCCCAAGCCCTGGCCGACCACATGGGCGGTGTCTGTCACAATCTGCCCGATCTGCGGGCGGATACGCTGCTCAATACTGTCAAGCGTGAGATAAAGTAGTGGCTCTGCGGGGGTGAATGTTTTCCCTGAGAAACGTGAAACGTAAAATGTGAGATCGGACGGCGATCTCACGTTTTACGTTTCACGTCTCTTACCGCAACGTGGATTTCTCTCCTCTCCGTTCTCTCGGGTCGGTGGTGGAATGTACAGCGGACTGTTAGTCCGC
>JAHDWH010000079.1:0-19146 GCA_023384455.1 Caldilineaceae bacterium
TTGTAAAGATGTCCCCAGGCTGAATCATCTCATTCCGAATTCTGCAACACTCTCACCCTGTCATCTTCCTATCCCACCATCTCCACCATCCGGCGCAGGTTCTCCTGGCCGATGGCAAGGCCCATCAGCACATCCTCAATCCCCTCGTACTCGATGGAAAGCACGCCGTTGTAGCCGCCCCGACGCATTACCCCCAGGCACTGGACAACCGGCACATTGCCGTGGCCGATGATGGCCCCGCGCAGATAGTTGCCCGCCCGGCTCTGAAACCAGCCCTGGCCGGGGGCAAACTCTGTGCCGGCCTTGACGTGGAAATCTTTGGCGTGGCAATGGAAGGCGTGGGGCATCAGCCGCCCTACGGCCCCGGTGGGTTCGTCGTCGGCACAGAGAAAATTGCCCATATCCACCAACACGCCAAAGTTGGGGTGATCCACCGCGGTGACAAGCTGCTCCACCCGTGCGCTCTCCTGGCAGAAGAAGCCGTGATTCTCCACCATTGTCCGAATCCCTTTGGCCCCGGCATATTCCGTCACTGCCCGGCAGCCCGCGGCCAGCCGGGGCAGGGCCGCGGCAAAGCTGCGGGGTCCCGGGTGACCCGCGGGCCAGCCAGCCGAAGCGTCATGACGCATCCCCGGCACGCCCAGAATCTCCGCCACATCCACTTCGGTCAGCACCCGGGCGATCTCGGCCCGCAAATCCCCGCTGCTTCCCCGCAGGAAATCGGCGCCGATAGTGTAATTGACAATCGGCAGCCCAACCCGTTCTGACTCCTCGCGCAATTCCGCGGCAAAAGCGGGCAGGCTCTTGCCTTCGGGCAGGGCAATCGTAGAAAACTCAATCGCATCAAAACCCATCTCTTTGGCCTGGCGGATCACATCGATCTGGGCCATCTGGCCGGAACGCACCAGACGGACAAAGCTATAGGAACTCACACCGATCTGCATTTGTATACTCCTGTTTTGAAATAGTCCAGAGTCCAACGTCCAGCGTCGCTTGTTCCCATCGCTCTGCGTGGGAAGACTCTGCGTCCGCTGTTCACCCCTATTGGTTGCCCTACAGGACGCCTGTCCGCTCTTGAATCAGGCGTTTCATGCGCACAACCGCGCTGGGGTGGAAGTTAGGAATCGACAAGAATTGTTCGGCCAATGCCTGCTCCCCACCCCGATAGCTCAGTTCGTTGAGGGCATAGACCGTTGCCCAGGGATACTTGCGCTCGACCAATTCCCATTCGTCCCCGGCCTGGACAAAGCCTTCCTCCAGCACCCGCAGATAGAAGCCTGTGCGCAGCTCGTCAATCGTCAGTTTTGTCCAATCCGAACGGCCTATGCGCTTGGCCTGTTTGCTGCAAGGCACCCGGGGGATGCTCACCTGCACAGTGGCTGTCCCCACCCGGTAGATATCCTCCAGGCAGATTGCCGCCTCGTCCGCATTTTCCAGCGTCCAATTCTCACCCACATTGCCGGGACCCAGGCGCAGCCCCAGCCGTTCATTCCAATAGGTGTAGTGGTCCATCGAATGGCAGCAGACCTGCTGATAGCCCAACCGCCCGTGATTGTCTGTGTCTGTGACCTGATCCCCGGCAAGACCCTGGCGGGTCAATGCCACCGGCCCCTCTACCATCTCCCGAAAGATGGACGAACGCCAGATGCCCGATGGGTCGTTGATCGTCTGGGGCTGGCCGATGTAGATGGAGTGGATAGCGATTTTCATTTGACGACCGCCATCGCGATGCCGTCGGGATAGGGAATCACCGTACTCACCAGCCGCTCATCTCTGCCCATCTGCTCGGCAAAGTTGCGCATCCCCCGAATCCCCCCGTTCTGCTGACGATCCGGGTCCACCAATCCGCCGCCCATACTTACATTGTCGCCCAGAATGACTGTGCCGGGTCGGCTATAGCGCAAGGCCCACTCCAGATAGGCCGGGTAGTTGTTCTTGTCCGCGTCGATGAAAATCAGGTCAAAGGGGGCTTCGTCGGCCAGACCGGGCAGAGTCTCCAGGGCGGGGCCGACCCGCACCTCCGTCTTGCCATCAAAGCCCAGGCTGGCCCACTGGCCGCGGGTGAAGGCCGCGTGCTTCTCGTCCAACTCCAGCCCGATCAATTTGCCGTCCGCGGGCAGTGCCCGGGCCATCCACGCACCGCTGTAACCGCCCAGGCAGCCGATTTCCAGCACTTTGCGCGCCCCGGTCAGCTGAATCAACACCTGTAAAAATTTGCCCTGCTCTGGGCCGATGCTGATGGCGGGCAGCCCGGCCTTCTCGGCCTGGACTTGCAATTGTTCCAGGGCCGGATCGTCTGCATGAAAAGTATCGCGCAGAAATTGCTCATAGGGGGAAAGATTGCTCAATTGCGACATTTGATTGACTCCGTGGGATGTGAATAGGATAGGGCGGATTGGCAATCCGCCTGTGTAGAATGTACTTTGTTCGTAACTGCTCACCCCCACCCAACCTCCCCCACTGTGGGGGAGGAGTCGATCCAGTTCCCTCCCTGGAATGGGGAGGGGTAGGGTGGGGTAGCTGAACAGGTACTTTCGTTCCGGGCGGATTGCCAATCCGCCCTACAGATGATCGGGTACGGGCAGCGCCTGGGCTGGCTCTGTGCCCAACTCGGCCAGGGCAGCTTTGCCCCGTACGGTCAGGTCGCTGATAAACTGAAATTCATCCCGCCCATCCAGCGGATAGGCTTTCAGCCGGTAGTGGGTTGCCCAGGGCTTCTCGCGCAGGACAACCACCACCGGTCTGCTCAGGTGGGTATAGGGGCTGGTGATCCCCACATCCCACAGCTTCTGGCGCACCTGGCGGGCGTCGTGGGCCGGGGCCAGGTAGAAATCTGCCACCACCAGATGGTCCGGGCTGCCAGAATTGGCGTTGGCAATGTTGTCACTCCACAGCCGGCTGTGGGGTACAGTGACTTCCGTGTCGTCGGGCGTGACCAGTTTGAAGGAGCGCAGCCCAACCGACGTGACCACCCCGTAGTGGCCGCCCACCTCCACCCAATCACCCGTGCGGTAGGCCCGCTCGTAGATCGCCATCACCCCGGCCACAATCCCCGCCACCAGCGGGTTCAGGGCCAGACCGATTCCCAGACCGGCCGCGCCCACCAGCGAGACAATCCCCGATGTCTCGTAGCTGCCCAGCAGAATCACCAAACTGGTCAGAATCACGGACAGATTGAGGAGGATGCTTACCCCCGGAATGGCCGAGAGCAGCCGGGAGCGGGTACGGGCGGGCAGCCGATTCGCCAGCTGGGGCAGATAGCGTTGCAGCAGCGCGGTAACTGTCCATCCGCCCAGCAGCAGCAGCGCAATCCAAATCAGCGGCTGAATGTTCAGATCACCCACAACACTTTGCAGAAAATCGGTCATCATAACTCGTCCACCAGATAGCCCTCATCCTGCAACCAGCGCCGGGCTGCGGGGTAGCCCAACGCTGCCACCGACCAGATATCCCCGGCCCGTTGGGCCACCCCTTCCTGGCGCAGATGCTGGAGGGAGCGGATAATTCTGGTCGGGGGCAAGGGCAGCAACTCGGCCAGCAGATGCCGGGGCAAAGTTCCGTGCAGGAGCAGCGTATACAGGACCATTCCATCCTCTTTGCTTGCCCGCCCAGTGAGATCGGGCAGGGAGATGTCTTCCCAGGGGCGCACCCAAATGGTGTAGCCCGGGTCGTCGTCCGCTGCTTTGCGGGCCGTATCGTCCACCTCTTCTGTCCTGGTCGTCAGCAGACTGCGCCGCCAGATGTGCCAGGCCAACCGGGGATTGCCCCGGCTGCGGGCGGCCAGGTGTGTCAGAAAGGCCGAGCGGTTTGGATCGACCGTACCTTCCAGATCGGCGGTCTCCAGCACTGTCTTGCCTGTGGCCGCCTCCCGGAAGACAAAAGCGTAGGGGCTGGAATCGTCGGTGGTCTGGCCCAGCCAGCGGTTCAACTCATCGCTGCCAAAGGGGGCCAGGGCCAGGGGCGGGCCGCACACCCCATCAATCTGGGCCGCCTGGCAGAGATAGCGCCAGGCCCAGCTTTGGCAGACGAACAGCAGGCTGGGGCGCTCCTGCTCCAGCCGGTCCAGCAGACGGCGCAGAAGCTCCAGCCCGTTGTGGTGGCGCAGAAAACAGCCTTCCAACGCGGGCAGCAGAAGCCGTTGGCCCTGCCCCAGGGGAAGAGCGTCCAGCCATTCCCGCCCCCCCGCCAGAATCTGCGCGGTCGAAGGCGGCTGAATCAACCCGTAACCCGTCTGGCTGGCCCATTCGGGCAGGACCCCGGAGAGATTCGCCACGGGTCCATCGATCAGAGCCATCACGCCAGCCGTGGATTCTTCTCTCCCCAGCCAGGCGGCCAGGGCCGAGTGGGGAGCGGTGATCTCTTCCACCGGGCAGGCTGGCTCAGGCGCGGCCCAATCCAGCAACTCCTGGGAGGGCGGGGCCAGCTCCAACTCTCCATCGGTCGTGCTCTCCCGGTGGCCGCGCCCTGCCAGCCGCTTCCACAGATCGGCCAGACCCGTGCGCACGGCTTCCGGCGCTGCCCCAGCCGGCGGCTTGAAATCGGCCACGGGGATCAGCCGCCACAGGGCTGGGGGGTCTGTTTCTCCTTTGCTTTGGGCGTTCTTCGGCTCTGGCGCAGAACGGCTCATTCGGCTCTCTTTCCTGCCTGGGCCAGAAATTGACGCAGACCGGGGATATCGGCAACGCAACGCTTGGGCAGAATCAGGATATTTTCATCAGTGACGAAAAGGAGGAAGCTCTCCCCCGATTCGGCCACCCGCTCGATCTCTTTCCAGGGCAGAAAGAGGCTCTTTGTCTCCGCGTCCTCGGCCCCTGCGCTTACTTTTATACCTTTTTCGTGGATGTGGTAGCGGCTGGCGGCCAGGGCCGGATTGGTCTGCCAGAGGGTGGCGGCCTGCTGCCCGATCTGGCGACGGATGATCAGCGTGCTATAGAGCGAATAGAGCAGGGCCAGCAGGGCCACGGGCCAGAACCAGAACGAGAGAGCATCCGGGGCAAAGAGCAGCAACAGGACGACTGTCAGCGGTACGGCGAACAAAATTGCCCAGGCCGCCCAGTCGTTCAGCCGTTTGCCCGGCGTGCTGGCAAATTGATGCCAGATCATTGCCCGGCGGTATTCTTCTGGTTGTAAATCGATGTCTAATTGCATAGAATGAGAATTTTTTCACATATTGGCACGGTATAGGGTGACGAAGCCACGATTTGCGTGGGGAAACGTGAAGATGTGAAACGTGAGATCAGGTGACGACACCTCACGTTTCACGTTTCACCGGTCTGACCGAGGAACTAACGCATATGCGTTAGTTTCCCGCTGGTACGGATTATAGTAGTATAGAGGGCTGGTTGGCAAGCGGCAAACTGCTGACCGTCGTTTTTGTGGACTACCCGTTTTGGTTTGCCCAATCGAGGAGAAAAATTGTGATTTTGCGGAAGATGTGGTCACTGGCCCTGTGTCTGGCAACCCTGGGGTTGGCGGGATGTGGGGGCAGCCGGCCCGACGGTCTTGGCTTGACCGATGGGCATCTGGCCGATTGCCCGGACTCGCCCAATTGTGTTTCGAGCCAGGCCGCCAGCGATACCCAGCGGATGGAGGCCCTGCCCCTGGCCTTGCCGGTAGCGGAGGCCCAGGCCGCCCTCCACGCGCTCTTGGGGGAGATGGATCGGGTGGAGATTGTGGGGGCAGAGCCGGGGTACATCCACGCCGAAGCTACCAGCCGGCTGGGTTTTGTGGATGATGTGGAGTTTGCCTTTGACGAAGCAGAGGGGCTGCTCCACTTCCGCTCGGCGTCCCGGCTGGGCTATGGGGATATGGGGGTCAACCGGGCGCGGATGGAGGAGATTGGGGCGCGCTTTGCCGGGGCTATGGACCGCACGGGAGCCCAGGGCGGCGCGCCAGCGATGCGCGGGGCACGCCGGAAGGGGATTGGATGGATGCCCAGGCACGGGTATTGGATCAGTTAGCCCATGTGGAAGCGACAGCGAAACGCATCGCCGCCAAATACGGGCTGCTATTTCATCTTTTTCGGGTGATAGGTAAGCTGAGCCGGCGGGGCAGGAATCGGGTGGCGATTGAGATCGGCCCCCCCGCCAGTTCGTGAGAGGGGCCCATTCAGTCTATAATCCCGGTAACTTCTTGCGGGCGGATTGTCAATCCGCCCTACATTTTTTCAGGGGGTATCGCCAATGAAACCGCTGGTACGTCTGGTCGGGCTGAGCAAATCCTATACCGAAGCGGGGCAGGAGCGGGCTGTGCTGCAAGCCATCGACTGGTCCTTTCCCGCCGGCCAGTTCACCGGTCTCTTTGGGCGTTCGGGCAGCGGCAAGAGCACACTGCTGAATTTGATATCAGGCATCGACAAGCCCAGCGGGGGGCAGGTCTTTGTGCGGGAAAACGGTGGGGATGTGGAGTTGACCGGTCTGAGCGAACACAACCGCACCCTCTTTCGCCGCCGCAATATCGGTATCGTCTTCCAGTTCTTCAACCTCATCCCCACCCTGACCGTCCGGGAAAATGTGGCCCTGCCCGTGGAACTGGCCGGGGAGGAGCGCAAGGGGCATCGCCGGGCCGAGGCGCTGCTGGAGCGGGTGGGGCTGGGCAACCGGCTGGATACCTACCCGGACCGGCTGAGTGGGGGCGAGCAGCAGCGGGTTGCCATCGCCCGTGCCCTGGTCCACGACCCGGTGCTGCTTCTGGCCGATGAACCCACGGGCAATCTGGACGAGGGGACGGGGGATGCGGTGCTGAATCTGCTGCTGGAATTGACCCGGGGCGCGGGCAAGACGCTGATTATGGCGACCCACGACCCGCAGATTACCAAATACGCGGATCAGGTGCTCTATTTGGAACACGGCAAGCTGATTTCCCATAAAATAGCCGCGGATGAAGACGGATCACCGCGGATGGAGTAGGAAGGTAACTGTTCAGCCACCCCACCCTACCCCTCCCCATTCCAGGGAGGGAACTGGATCGACTCCTCCCCCACTGTGGGGGAGGTTGGGTGGGGGTAAGCAGTTACGCAGGAAGACAGATTGCCCAGAGGACGCAGATTGAATTGCATCTTCTTTGTAAGAGCCTGAATTATTCAACAGGCTCTTACTTCCGCAAGAGCCGTGCCCGGATCATCTCTGCTTCGGGCAGACGCAGCAGGAGGAGAATGGCTGCATAGACCCCTGCCCCGCTGCCCCCGGCGACTGTCAACAGGAACAGATCGCCCAGCCAGGGAGAGACGGCAAGCAGCCCTGGGCCTGTCCACCCCGCCACCGTCCAGACAGTCAACGCCATCAGCCCGGCGGCCGCGGCCATTTTGAGCAGGTCCCGCCCCATCCCGCTTTCCAGCCGCCCCACCACCCAGAGCAGCAGCCCGATCATCACCAGCGCGTGGCTGGCCTGTTTGGCTGTATCTGCCCAAACCAGCCCCAGATAACTCAGCCCCGGCAGCAGAGCAAAGGCCGCAGCCGCGTAGACTCCCACACTCAGCACACCCACCAGCGAGGGTAGCAGTGTATTGTTGCGGGCATAGAAGGCGTAGTTGAGGGGAAAATCCACCGCGGCAAAGAGCGCGCCCACCAGATAGATGCGCAGGGCCTGGGCTACCTCGGCCGTGTCCGCCGGGGTAAAGGCCCCCCGCTGAAAGAGCAGGCGGATGGCCGGTTCGCCCAGCAGCCAGAGCGCCACCAATACGGGCGCAATGAGCAGAACAACCATCCGCAGCCCCCGGCTCAGCGTTTGCCGATAGGCCGTCTCGTCCTGGCGGGCGAAGTGTTGGCTGAGCCGGGGCAGGCTGGCCAGGGAGATGGCTACGCTGATCAGCCCCAGGGGAAGCTGCTGTAACGTCGTGGCGCTGCGCATCCAGGCGATGGACTGTTCGCCGGTCCCGCTGGCCAGCCGCCTGTCCAGCCCTACCTGAAATTGGGCCACCACCAGCCCCGCGGCAATGGGCAGATAGAGACGCAGAATGCGCCCCAGCGCGGGGTGGCTCCATTGCACCCGAAAGCCCAGCCCGGCCCGGCGCACATCCCAGGCCATCAGAGCAAACTGGGCAATACTCCCCCCCAGCACGCCGACTACCAGACTGGTGATGCCCAAACGCTCCACCAGCAGAGGGGCAGCCAGAATAATGCCCAGGTTGTAAATGGCCGTAGCAATGGCCGGAAAGGTAAAGCGTTGCAGGCTGTAGAGAATTGCGGTGAGCAGCCCAGCCATACTGAAAAACCAGACCGCGGGAGAGATCAGGCGGATCATCTGCACAGTGAGGGGCAAAAGGGTGGGGTCCAACTGGTCGAAGCCGCCAGCCAGCAGCCAGGCTACCTGGGGCGCGCTGATTTGCAAGAGCAGGACGATACCCGCCAGGGTTACGGCCAGCAGGCTGATCAGCGCGCCGATCAGCCGTATTAGCTCCTCCCGTCGTTCGGGCCGGGAATAGTCGCTCAATACGGGCACAAGCGCCGCGCTCAGCATCCCGCCGATGAGGAAATCGTAGAGCATTGTGGGCACAAAACTGGCAACCGTAAAGGCGCTGACCAGACCGCTGGGGCCAAAAATCGTGTTGATGACCATCTCACGCAGAAGTCCCAGAGCACGGCTGGCGATATTGCCGATAGAGAGGAGGGTAGCGCTGCGGGCCAGGCCCCGGTCGGGGGCAGGTTGGGTGGGGGCGTTGGTAGGCATTGGGAAATTGTAGCACAGGGGCTGGGGTTGGGCGGAATGGGATGGCCTGACAGAAAAGCAGATTTGTCAGTGTGCGGTAATGGGTGTATTCTGAAAGTCAGCACAGGGCAGCTATTGTGTCACCTGCGTGACGATCTGTACCCACGCCCCATTCCACATTGCCGTAAATTCGGAAACGGATAAATAAACTATGCCCATCACCCAACTCGAACCCCTGCGCGCCTACCTGCTCGCCAAACCCGGCACGACCGAAGAACTCCCTTTTGGCCCGGACGCCCTCGTCTTCAAAGTCCTGGGCAAAATGTTCGCCCTGGTCGCCTGGCACGAGACACCCCTCTCCATCAGCCTGAAATGTGACCCCAACCTGGCCCTGCTATTGCGGGACACCTACGCAGCGGTCACGCCCGGCTATCACCTGAGCAAAAAGCACTGGAATACTGTGACGCTGGACGGGGAAGTGCCGGAAGATGAGGTGGAGGATATGATCGACGCGTCCTATGGGCTGGTGGTCAAGGGGCTGACGAAGGCGCAGCGGGCGCAGTTAAGCGTATAAACAACCCAGAAGGCTAAACGTAGCAACCAGTTTATAACCCTTGACGTCTAACGTGGGGTGGTATAAAATTCGGATATGATACGAAACTTTTCTGATGACGAAACCCAGAAAATCTTTAGACGTGAACGCTCACGCCGGTTGCCACCAGACATCCAGCAGACGGCTTTGCGGAAGCTGCGAATGTTGAATCGGGCACAGTCGTTGCAAGATTTGCGCGTGCCGCCAGCAAATCGATTAGAGCGATTGTCAGGGAATCGTGTCGGTCAATATAGCATTCGGGTCAATAATCAATGGCGCATCTGTTTTGATTGGCAAGACGGAGACGCTTTGAATGTGGAGATAGTTGATTATCACTAAAGGTGTAGACAAAATGAACGATAAATTATCCCCAATCCACCCCGGCGAAGTATTGCTGGAAGAATTTCTCAGACCGATGGATATGAGCCAGAATCAGTTGGCTCTGGCTATACGTGTGCCGGCGCGACGTATCAACGAAATTGTACACGGCAGACGGCGTATCACCACCGATACAGCCCTGCGGCTTGCACGTTATTTCACTGTCTCCCCCCAATTCTGGCTCGGTTTGCAGATGGACTACGATTTGGATGTGGCGGAGGATGAGACTGGGGCGCGTATTGAACGGGAAGTAGCCCAGATGATTGGGTAGAAGAACTCTGCCAAGTTTCACCACCTCTCCCACACTTCTTCATATTCTTTTCACAGGAGCGAAGTCGCGTTGTATGACAGCGCCGGTTGCGTAGAGGGGGCTTTTTCAGCCGTATCGAAATCTGTTACGTAGCTCACTCCGTTCCGCAGGACAACAGGAGTCCACCCGCAGATTGCTTCCATGACCGATTTTTCCCGTTCCACCTGGCGATTGATTATTGAGGATACCCCCCGTTCTGGCCCGGCCAATATGGCGGTGGACGAGAGCCTGGCCGAATCGGTGGCCGCGGGGGATGCGCTGCCCACCCTGCGCTTCTACCGCTGGCAGCCGGCCGCGGTGAGTCTGGGCCGCCACCAGCCTGTGGCCGAGGTGGACCAGGACAAAATCGCCGAACGGGGCTACGATCTGGTACGGCGGACGACGGGCGGGCGGGCCATTCTGCACACGGACGAGCTGACCTATTCCATTGCCGCGCCCACAGACGAGCCGCGCATGGCTGGGGGCGTAATGGATGCCTATCTGCTGCTGAGCAATGGGCTGCTGGCTGGTCTGAAAGATGTGGGGCTGGCCGCGCAAAAAGCCTCAGGGGATGTGCGGGCCGGGCGGGATGTCTCCGCGGCCTGCTTTGAAGTGCCCAGCGCCTACGAGATCACCGCGGGGGGGCGCAAGCTGATGGGCAGCGCCCAAAGCAGGCGCAAGGGCTACGTTTTGCAACACGGCAGCCTGCCGCTGGTGGGGGACATCGCCGGTCTGGTGGATGTGCTGGCTTTGTCAGCCGAAGAAGCCGCGGCGCTGCGCACCCACCTGGCATCCAGGGCCTGCACGCTGGCCCAGGCCCTGGGGGTGGCCGACGATTCTCCCCAACTCGAATTTCCGCGGGTGGCCCAGGCTATGGCCGCCGGGCTTGCCCGCACCCTTCAGCTTACCTGGCAGCCGGGCCAACTGACTTCCGCAGAGAACCGCCGGGCGGCCGAACTTATCCGTATCCGCTACGCAGACCCGGTGTGGACGACACATCGCTAACCACAAAGCCTATGGCAATCGCACGCCTGACTATCGAACTCTACCTTCCCATTACCAACAGTCTGAAAGAGAAGCGCAGCGTGCTACGACCCCTGATTGCCCGGCTGCGCAAGGAGTACAATATCTCCATCTGCGAGGCCGACGCCCAGGACCAGCTCAGCCGGGCCGTGCTGGAGATTGTCTGTGTCAGCGGCAACCGGGCATTGGCCCACCGCCAGATGCAAAATGTAGCCAACCGGGTGGAAAGCTGGCGGATGGATGCGGAGATGATCGATTATCACATTGAGATGATCGAGTAGGACAAAAAGAAACGTGAAACGTGAGATCGCCGCCTGACCTCACGTTTCACGTTTCACTCCTCAGCCTGCCAAAGCTCCTGTTTCCCTCGTCCCTGCCTCTAGGCCTGCGCGCCGTATTTGCTCAGATCAGCCAGAGAATCGGACGGCTTGCCTTTGCCCGGCCAGTTGCGGTGGCGCAGGAAAAGCAGGGCAAGGCTGACCACAATACTGATGATGGCAATCCATTGGGCTGTCGCCAACTGGCCCATCACCCAGGCGTCCGGGCGGAAGGCCTCTACCCACAGCCGCCCCAGAGGGTAGGCGATGAAGTAGAGCAGCGCACCGTCGCCCTGGCGCAGTTTGTGGCCGAAGTTGCGGATGATCAGATAGAGCACTACAAACATCAGGATATTCCAGCCCGCCTCGTAGAAAAAGGTGGGGTGAAAACCGTTGCCAGCGTACCAATCCAACGACGCCTGGGAGAGGAGGTTGCCCGTGCCGCAATAGCCGATGTCGGGCGGGGTGTTAGGGGGGCGCTGGCAGGGATGGGCCGGGTGGATGGAAATGCCCCAGGGCAGGGTCGTCGGCGGGCCGTAAAGTTCCTGGTTGACAAAATTCCCCATCCGCCCGATAGCCTGGGCGATCAGCACATTGGGTCCGATATAGTCCAGGTAGTGCAGAAAGTTCAGTTTGTTGCGCCAGGTGTAGACGACGATGGCGATCAGCCCGCCGATCAGCCCGCCATAAATGCCCAGCCCCCGAAAACCGCCATTCCAAAAGTTGATAATGTCGATGGGGTTTTCTTTGTAGTGCGACCAGCCCTGGGCATCCGCCGGGGAGCTGAAGACGTGATAGAGCCGGGCACCGATAATGCCCAGGACCAGTGTCCAGGCCAACAGATTCCAGATGTGATCCGGGTTCTCGCCCGCCTTTTCGGCATAGCGGGAGGAGAGCCAGGCAGCGATCACCGCACCGCCGACAATAAAGAGGCCATACCACTGAAGAGCAAAGGGGCCGATCCGAAAAATGACAGGATCCATAGACGGATTTCTCCTGTAGGAATTTATTCGATAGAGGGTTTGAGAATAGTACGCAAATTCCCCTTGAGTATAGACCGAAAAAGGCCAGAAGCCAAAGGAGATTCCTGCACAAATGAGCGATGGCTCTGGCGGCCAGAGCTACCCCACCAGTTCCAGCGCCTGGCCCAGGCTGCGGTCGATGCGGTTGACCAGTTCGTCGATGTCCGACTTTTCGGCGATGAGCGCAGGCGCAACCGCAAACCAGTTGGGGTCGATGCGCATAATCAGCCCATTGGCCAAAGCCGTCTTTTTCAGCGCCGTGCCCAGGGCGGGGAAGGCTTCCAGGGTGGCCGGGTCTTTCGTCAGCTCGACGCCGCGCAACATCCCCTTCCCCCGCACCTCCCGGATCACCCCATACTTGCCCAGTTCTCCCAGCCGGGCGGCCAGATAGTCGCCCATCTGTTGGGCCTTTTCGTCCAGCTTCTTCTCCACAATCTCATCGATCACTGCGATGCCCACCGCACAGGCCAACGGATTGCCGGCGAAGGTGTGGCCGTGGGCAAAGTTCACATTGGCCTCTGCCGGGCCGAGAAAGGCCTGGGCCATCTCCTCCTTTGCCATCAGCGCGCCCAGGGGAATCATCCCGCTGGACAGCCCCTTGCCGCCGCAGATGATGTCAGGGGTAACGCCGAAGGTCTGGGCGGCGAACATCCGGCCCGTGCGGGCAAAGCCGGTGATAATTTCGTCGAAGATGAGCAGCACATTGTAGCGGTCGGCAATCTCCCGCAAAATCTGGAAATACTCGTCGGTGGGGGTGATGATGCCGCCGGTGTTGCCGATGGGTTCGACAATTATCCCGGCAACAGTCTCCGGGTCTTCGTTGCGGATCACATCCTCGAACATCTGGGCGGCGAAGCGGTTGCACTCCTCCCAGGAGTCGAAGCGATCCCGATACCAGGTGGGGGGGAAGACCTTCACGAAGCCCGCCATCTGCGGCTCGAAGGGGGTCTTGCGGGGGCCAGTGCCGCTGGCCGACATCGCGCCCAGCGTGCCGCCGTGATAGCCAAAGTAGCGGCTGACAAATTTATATTTGCCCGGATGACCCGTCTGTTTGAAGTATTGGCGGGCAAATTTGAGCGCGGCCTCCACCGATTCGGAGCCACCGCTGAAGGGTTTGATGAAGTTGAGGTTGCCCGGGGTCACATCGGCCAGACGTGCGCCAAATTCCAGGGTCACGTCGGAGATGCCGTGGAGGGGCGGGGCAAAGCTCATCACCTCCATCTGCTGGCGCATGGCATCCAGCAGCCTGGGGTGGCCGTGGCCCAGGGATGCGACGAAAATGCCGCCGATGGCGTCGAAATACTCTTTGCCCTCCACATCCCAATAGTAAAGTCCCTGGGCCCGCTTTACTATCAATGGGTTTTTAAGAAATTCCTCGGTCTGCTGGTAGTCCAGAAAAGTATTACGCAACAGACGGGTCTGTCGTTCGGTGAGTTGCATGGCGGCTCGTCCTGGTGTGGGGAGTAAACGCGTTTTCCAAAAGATAGCCAGCGGCTTTCAGCACTATTGTAGCACAGGCCCAGCGGACTACTATACTTGACCGGTGACAAAGTGACCAGGTGACGGGGTGAAAAAGGTCAGTGTATGGCCGTGGCGGGCATACATCTTCTGGGCCTGATTTAGCCGTTTGCCAGCTATTTTCGCCTCGGTTTTGCGTCTTTGGGCCTTTGGGCTGAAAATGAAGGGTGCGCAAAGGTGCGCCTTGTATTTGAAAATCCATCCCACCAGCAAGAGAACCCAAATGACCGACACCCCCCAAAAAAACTATCCACGCCCCGACTACCCACGCCCCTACCTGCGCCGGGCCGAATGGCGCAGCCTGAACGGCCCCTGGCGTTTCGCCTTCGACCCCCACGTCCACGGCGAGCAGATGGGCTGGCATCGCGGCGGTGGCCCTTCGACAGGCTCAGGCGGCGGCGGCAAAGAGCTGACGATCAGCGTCCCCTTCCCCTGGGAATCGCCCCTCTCCGGCGTGGCCGCGCCCGAATACCGGGGCGCGGGCTGGTACGAGCGGGAGGTGACGATCCCCGCCGAGTGGACGGGCGTGCGCCCCTTCCTCAACTTCAACGCCGTGGACTGGAGCGCCCGGGTCTGGGTGAATGGACAGATGGCGGCGGAGCACGACAACGGCTACCTGCCCTTCTCCATCGACCTGAGCGAGTACGCCCAGCCTGGCGAGACCGTCACCGTCACCCTGCGCGCCTGGGACATCGCCGAGGCCACGACGCTCGTCGGCAAGCAGGTCCCCCACTGGTACACCTACAGCAGCGGCATCTGGCAGAGCGTCTGGCTGGAGCCGCGTGCCGCCAGCCACATCACCGGCGTAGCCATCAGCCCGGATGTGGCGAACCAGCAGGCCAGCGCGCAGGTCGATCTTTCCGTTGCCACAGCGGGCAGCTATCGTCTGCGCCTCTCCTCGCCCGACGACAACTTCCCCGCCATCGAAAGCAGCCACAATTTGCAGCCCGGCAGTCAGACCGTCGCCCTCACCTTCGCCGTGCCGAAACCGAAACTCTGGTCGCCGGAGTCGCCCCACCTCTACGACGTGCGGGTGGAGTTGCTTGCCGCCGACGGCGCGGGCGACAGCGCGACGACGTACTTCGGGATGCGCACAGTCAGCCGGGGCAAATGGAATGGCAAAGAGTACGAGTACATTCTCCTCAACGGCGAACCGGTCTATCTGCGCGGCGCGCTGGATCAGGCCTTCCACCCGGACGGGCTGCACACCTATCCGACCGATGAGATCATCCGGGGCGATATTCAGCTTGCCAAAGAACTGGGGCTGAATCTGCTGCGCTGCCACATCAAAATCAACGACCCCCGCTATTACTACTGGGCGGACAAACTGGGGCTGCTGATTTTCTACGATATGCCCAGCCCGGATATGGACACGCCGTCTATGCGCCGCACCTTTGAGGCCGCGCTGCGCGGGGCAATTGCACGGGACTTCAACAGCCCGTCGATCATCGCCTGGATTATCTTCAACGAAACCTGGGGGCTGACCAAACATCACACCGCCGACGGTCAACGCTGGCTGGCGGAGATGGTGGAACTGACCCGGCAGCTCGACCCTACCCGTCTGGTGGAGGACAACTCGCCCTGCCGCTACGACCACATCGAGACGGACATCAACTCCTGGCACTTCTACATCAACAACTATTTTGAGGTGCGCCGCCACGTCCAGCGGGTGGTGGACGAGACCTATCCCGGCTCGGCTTTCAATTACGTAGGCGGTGAATACGTCCAGAAGACCGCGCCGCTGATGAACAGCGAATACGGCGGCATTGCCGCCCGCAGCGGCGACACGGACATCGCCTGGTGTTTCAAATACCAGACATCCGAGCTGCGCCGCCACGCCAAAATCTGCGGCTATGTCTACACCGAACTGGACGACATCGAGTGGGAGCACAACGGCTTTGTCAACTACGACCGCAGCGCCAAAGAGTTCGGCTACGACGCCTTTGTGCCGGGGATGAGCGTGGCGGACCTGAACGCGGCTGATTTCGTCGGGCTGGACGTGCCCCCCTGCCAGACCCTCCCACCGGGCAGCGCATTCAGCGCCCCCCTCTTCGTCAGCCATTGGGGATCGCCCATCGGCAACGCCACAGTGCGCTGGCAGGTAGACTTTGTGGATCGCTACGGCCAACCCAGCACAACGCAGAACGGCGAAATCCCCGTCACGCCCACCCGCTTTGACGTGACTTCTCTGGGTGATCTGACCTTCGCCCTGCCCGGCGAAAACGGGCTGGCGACAGTTGCTCTCTGGCTGGTGGACGAATCGGGCGCGGTACGTTCCCGCAATTACGTGAATGTGGAAGTCTCCGGCGGTCACAGCGCCGCGGTGGAGAAGAATGACTACGGCCACGCCCTGCGCTTCCGTCCCGGCGATTTCGTCGCCTCCTCCTGGGATCAGCCGTCGGTGGACCCCTCCCGCCAGAAATTCAGCGCCACCGGCAGCGGTTGGGTGGAGTACGAATTGTCCCTGCCCGCGGGTGTGGATGCGGCGCAGATCAGCGGGCTGGAGTTGCGTTTCGAGGCGGGGGCACGGGCGGGGCGGGCCAAAATCGACTGGCCCGCCAAAATCCAGGGCTTCAACTATCCCCAGACTGAGGTAGAGCGCAAGACGCCGTCAGATGTGGCGGTTTCCGTCAACGGCGTCGAAATCGGCCGCGCCCACCTGCCCGACGACCCCGCTGATGCCCGGGGTGTGCTCAGCCATCACAATTGGATCGAACCCGGCTCCTACGGCTATCTGACCGACGCCTCTGCCAATACCGACGCCCTGGCAGCGGTAAAGGCGACTCTGGCCGGGGGCACTCCCTTGCGGGTGCGCTTCAGCGTCCCCGCCGAGGGCGCGGGCGGGCTGGCCCTCTACGGCGAGGAAGCGGGCCACTATCCCGTGGCGCCGACGCTGCTGGTGATGGGCGGATAGGATTGCCACGTAAAGAAGCAAAGCGGTTCGACTTCCTGAAAAAGTGAACCGCTTTGCCCCGAAATACTCCACTGAAAATGGAAAGACGCCGGGGGAGATTCCCCCGGCGTCTTTCATTTCTTGCTATTCCCGTCTGGCAGTCACCAGTGGAATTACATCATACCGCCCATACCGCCCATATCGCCGCCGCCAGCCATTGGCTTCTCGGGTTCGGGGATGTCGGTGATCAGGGCTTCGGTGGTCAGGATCATCGCGGCGATGGAACAGGCATTCTCCACGGCGCTGCGGGTGACCTTCACCGGGTCGATAATACCGGCTTCCAGCATATCCACGTAGTTGTTGGCGATCACGTCGTAGCCGGTGGTCTTCTTGCCTTCCAGGTGCAGACCGCGCACTTTTTCCACAACCACAGCGCCGTCAAGACCGGCGTTAGCGGCAATCATACGCATAGGTTCTTCCAGGGCACGGCGCAGGATGCGCACGCCGGTGCCGGCATCGCCTTCCATATGTACGCCGTCCAGGGCAGGCACGGAGTTGATCAGCGCTACACCACCGCCGGGGACAATGCCCTCTTCCACAGCGGCGCGGGTGGCGCTCAGGGCGTCCTCAACCCGGTGCTTCTTCTCTTTCAGTTCGGTCTCGGTGGCAGCACCCACACGGATGATAGCCACGCCGCCGGCCAGTTTAGCCAGACGTTCTTGCAGCTTCTCACGGTCGTAATCGCTGGTGCTGGCTTCGATCTCGGCCCGGATTTCGTCGATGCGGCCCTTGATGGCGCCCGTGTCGCCAGCGCCACCGATGAAGGTGGTGGTGTCTTTGGTGCTGACGATCTTGTCGGCCTGGCCCAGGTCGGCCAACTGAGTGGTTTCCAGTTTGCGGCCCAACTCTTCGGTGATCACCTGTCCACCCGTGAGGGTGGCGATGTCGCGCAGCATAGCCTTGCGGCGGTCGCCAAAGCCAGGGGCTTTGATGGCCAGCACATTGAACATACCGCGCAGTTTGTTCAACACAAGGGTGGCCAGGGCTTCGCCGTCCACATCTTCGGCGATGATGACCATCTCGCGCTTGCCCAACTGGACCAGCTTCTCCAATACAGGCACGATGTCCTGGGCGCTGCTGATCTTCTTGTCGGTGATCAGGACGTAGGGGTTCTCAATCGAGGCTTCCATCCGCTCGGAATTGGTGACGAAGTAGGGGCTGAGGTAGCCCCGGTCGAGCTGCATACCTTCCACATACTCGGTCTCGAACTGAAGGCCCTTGCTCTCTTCGACGGTGATAACGCCGTCCTTGCCCACTTTGTCCATCACTTCGGCGATCAGATCGCCGATGACTTTATCCGCGGCGGAGATGCTGGCAACCTGGGAAATCTCGGCCTTGCCCGCAACCGGGGTAGCCATTTCGCGCAGGGCGGCCACAATCGCATCGCGACCGGCTTCGATGCCGCGCTTGAGCAGCATCGGGTTGGCGCCGGCGGTCACATTCTTCAGACCTTCGGTGACAATGGCCTGGGCCAGAACGGTGGCGGTGGTGGTGCCGTCGCCGGCCACATCGTTGGTCTTGGTGGCGGCTTCTTTCAGAAGCTGGGCACCCATATTCTGGAAGGGATCTTCCAGTTCAATCTCTTTGGCAACGGTTACGCCGTCGTGGGTGACGGTGGGGCTGCCCCATTTTTTGTCCAGCGCCACATTGCGACCCTTGGGGCCGAGGGTGGTCTTGACTGCATTGGCCAGGACGTCAACACCCTTTTTCAGGGCGCGTCGGGCATCTTCTTGAAAAACAAGCTGCTTTGCCATATCGACAATTTCTCCTTGACAGAACTCTACAAACGTTTACGAATCGTACTGCGAACGACAGTTATACCGGCAACGAACTTTGCCTTAGCCCTCAACAATGGCGAGAACATCATTCTCTTTCAGGATCAGATATTCTGTCCCGTCGATTTTGATGGTCGTGCCGGAGTACTTGGCGTACAGTACAATGTCGCCAATCTGTACATCCATGGCGATCCGGTCGCCATCTTCGTCCCGCGCGCCAGGGCCAACAGCAATGATACTGCCCTGCTGGGGCTTCTCTTTGGCGGTTTCGGGGAGATAAATACCCGATTTCGTTACTTCTTCCTGCTCGGTGGGCTTAATGACCAGGCGGTCACCCAGGGGTCGCAGATTCATACAATCATCCTCCTTGACTAACGCTGTACTAATGTGGAATTGAATAGAACGATTGACAGATTTGTGGAAATACGCATTTTATCTGACAAGTGAGTTAGCACTCTCATACCGCGAGTGCTAACCCGCCACATAGTGTATCCTACTTTGGTGCAGATGGCAAGACCGATTGGGGGGGAAATGATAAGCGTTGTGTTAGAGATTGGGGACTGGGGGCTGGGGACTGGGGGCTGGGGACTGGGGACTGGGGACTGGGGACTGGGGACCGAGTACTGGGGGCAT
>JAHDWH010000079.1:19156-25657 GCA_023384455.1 Caldilineaceae bacterium
CTGAGTGGGGGTCCTTGGCCACGCCTTTGGGGGGTTTATATTTTTTGTTTTTTTTTTTTTTTGGGGGTGGGGGGGGGGGGGGGGGGGGCCGGGGGCCGGGGGACGGGGGACTGGGGACTGGGGACAGAGTACAGGGGGCATTTCATTTACAATTCATAATTCACTATTCACCATTCATTATTTCCTTCTCCTTCGCCTACTCCAGCGACGCTACATAATCCAGCATATCGTCCTCTTCCTTCACATAATCGCTCAACTGAAAGGCAGCGTAGAGATCCCGGCTGCGCTGAAAGTAGCTGCGGGCCTGGTCGCTCTTTTTTTGTTCCAATGCCACATGGCCCAAATTGTGCAGGGTGGCGGCTTTGTCCATCCACGCACCTCTCCGATCCGAAAGTTCCAGGTCCTTCTCATACCATTGCAGGGCTTCGTCAAATTCCTGGCGGGCATAGGCCACGGAGCCGAGATTGTTGTAGCAGGTGCTGATCCCCGCTTCGTCGCTCATCTGGCGGAAGACGGCCAGGGCATTTTGATAGGCCCGGTGCGCGTCGGTGTAGCGCTCCATCCCCTCCAGGGCCAGCCCCATATTGTTGTGCGCGCTGGCGGTCAACTGGGCATTGTTCAGCCGCAGGGCGATGCGCAAGGCTTTGCGCTGTTGCTCCACAGCCTTTTCGTAGTTGTTCATACTGAAATAGGCGCTGCCCAGATTGATGTAGGCAGTCGCCAGGGAGCGCTGATCCCCCAATTGGGCGACGGCCTCGAAAGCCAGCCAGAAATGGTCCAACGCGGGCCGGGGTTCGTCCAGCACACGGAAGGTAGTGCCCAGGTCGGTATGGACATAGGCCATTTCCATCAACAGGTCCTTCTGATCAAAGATGCGCAGCCCTCTTTCCAACCACTCGATAGCCGCCTCTACCTGGCCGGTGAAGAAGAGCTGACGGCCTATATTTGTCAACAGCCAGCCAAAATCCCGAATATCGCCCAGGGCGAAAGCCGCCACAGCCCCGGCAGAAAGCCAGCGCTGGATGCCCGGTGGGTGACGCCAGAAGGCGTAATGGGCCAGAGCCAGGGCATACTCTCGCATCAGGACCAGGTCACTCTGTACCTCTGCCGAATCCAGCACGATTTCGGGCAGCCCCTCTACCTCCAGGGGTTCCCGCACCAGTGACTGGGCAGATTTGTTCCAGATGCGTTCGATCCGGTTGCTCAACCAGTCTGCGCCCAGGTGGATATTGCCCCACTCCGGGTCGATCTCGTGCCAGCGCTGTAATGGGATCTGCTGATAACGGCGGATATAACGCAGGTAATAGGCGGCGTGGCTACGATTCCACTCCTCCCCCAGCATCACCGCACCCTGGGCCAGGTAGCGGCGCACCACCGGCTGCACCAAAAGCCGCTGGGTAAAATTGTTCTCCTCTACCAGCGCCCGCTGAATCAGTGCCTGGACTGTCTCCTGAAATTCCTCCTGCTCGCCCAAATCGCTCCAGAAGAGTTCGCGCAGGGCGGTAAAGGAAGCCCCACCGGCCGCGCTCACCAGCCGATCCAGCAGGGGGCCGGCCTGGGGCCAGAAAGCCGCAAAATTCTCCACCGCAAAGGCTGTAGCTTCCGGCATACTCAGCGCATTGTTATGCAGGGGCAGCTCTCCCAACGCGCTGTTCAGCTCCCCCCACGCGCCATACTCCAGCAGCAGCCCCAACACCAGCCGCAGACTCAGGGGACGCCCACCCGTGCGGGCGTGGAGTTCTTCCACGTGGCGCAGAGCCGTATCCCGCACATCCACAGGGGCGCGGCGGCGCACAAACTCTACGGTTTCAGCGAGGGAGAGACCACCGAGCAGCAGATGACGCTCGCCGACCAGGGCCAGAATCTCCGGGTCGATATCCCGGTCGATGAGCAGAATGCGGGAACGTCCGCCGGATTCGTGAAGATGGCCGATAATGTCTACCAGTGTGCGGATTTCGTCATTCCGCGCCCCGGAGAGTTCGTCCAGAATGAGCAGACGGCGACGCCGGTAGAGCTGCTCCAGAATACCGATGCCCCAGCGATCCTGGCTGACACGGGTCAGGGTCGTCCCCAGCACCGTATCCAGGGTGCGCACAATGTCATAGAGACGGAAGCTATCGTTGCCGGCCGCGCCTACCCAAATCACGCCGTCTGCAAAGGAGTGGATGGCATTCCAGGCCGCGGCGGTGGCCAGGGTACTCTTGCCGTTGCCCTGATTTCCGCTGATGGCCAGCGCGGCCTGACCGCCATCGTCGGTGAGCCAGCTCCGTAGCTGCAACAGTTCGCCAGCCCGTCCGGTAAAGCTGTTGAGACGATAGACGCCCAGGTTATGGGCAATGGAAATACCAGCGGATGCGTGTCTGGTGGACATAGGCGCAAATCAGCGGGTGTTGGAAAGGGATAGAATAATCACTGGGTACTCGCTGCGGGTGCTGATCTCGTAGTTGAGCGCCTGGGCCAGGGAATGTCCCCCTTCCAGCGCGCCCAGCCCTACCCCTCCTTCGGGCGGAGAGATCAGAATCAGGTCCGGGCGAATACGCCGGGCCAGTTGATTCACATTGACCGGATTGACCGTCTCCACATAGTCCACCTTTGCGATCAGCCCTTCCTGCACGGCCAGGGGATTGGCCGACAGATCGCTGACCACAACTGTTACGTCCGGGTGTTTTTGAAGCTGACGCAGGGTTGCCGCGCCGATGGTGCCTGCTCCGACCAACCAAATGCGCATACACTGCCTCCTTGCCGTCTGCGGGTCGGGCAGACAGCCCGACCCGTCAATTATATCCAACCGACCCAATTTAGAATCGCAAAAAAGAGTAAGAGAACACCGGCACAAGCCAGACCGATGATCAGACCGGAGCGGATCATCTCTTTGCCCTCAACCGTGCCGGTGACAGCGATGAGAGTCATACGGGCGGAGCCGCTGGGCAGGGTAAAAGAGAGAGCCACAGCAAAAATTGTCGGGATGACCAAGCGGGCAGGCGCTATACCGGTGGCCTCGGCCAGGGTAATCAGAACCGGCGTCAGAATCGCGCCCAGGGGCACATTATTGATGAATTGGGTGATGGAAAAGGCCAGCAGAATGAGCATTGCCAGGGCCAGCATATAGGGCATCTGTTCCAGGGTGGGCGCAAGCAGGCTGGCAAACCATTTGCTGGCTCCAGTTTTTGTCAGCGCATCGCCCAGGGTCAGCCCCGCGCCAATCACAAAAAAGACACCCCAGTTCACCCCCCGCAGATCGTTCCAGTTGATGATCTCTTCCAGAGAGAGCAGGGCCACCGCGCCAATCGCCACCACCGCGCTGCTCAGCAGTGTGGGCGGCAGATTCAGAGCACTCTCCAGGGATGCGCCGGTCACCCAGAGCGTCACCGAAAGCAGGAGAACCACGACGATTTCCCGCTCCGAGGTACTTAACTGTCCCAGCCGGTCAATCTCCTGGGCAGCGGGCTGGATATCGATGGTGAGCCGGGGCAGGTGGAAGATACGGGGCAGCAGAAGCCAGACCATCGGCAACAGGAGCAGAACAAGCGGCAAGCCATATTTCATCCAATCCACAAAGCCGAAAGCGCTGTTCTGGGCCAGCAGACCGCTGGCGATGGCATTTTCTCCGCTGCCCATAATTGTGGCAATGGCGCCAATGCTGGAGCTGTAACCAATCGCCAGGAGCAGTACAACCAGTGCCTTGCGCCCATCCTCCGGGCGGGGGACCTGCTGGGCAATCGTAATCGCCACGGGGATCAGCACGGCCGCGGTGGCTGTGTTCAACACAAACATACTCAGCCCGCCGGTGATCAGCATCAGCCCCAGGAGCAGATACTCAAAGCGCCCCCGGCTGACGACAATCGCATAGAGGGCCAGACGGCGGGTCAACCCGTGCTTGCGCAGAGCCTCGGCCAGAAAGAGGCTGCCCAGAATCAGAAAGACGACAGGTGTGCCAAAGGGCGCAAAGGCTCTGTTTACGGTGTCGATGCCCAGGGCAATCTGCATCACGGGAACGAGCAGCGCCGCGATGGGCAGAGGGGCGGGTTCCAGGGCCAAAATTGTGCCGGTGAAGACAAAGAGCGCCAAGGCCCGGTGGCCCGCGTCGCTCAGACCCTCTGGTGTGGGCAGGACCAGAACCAGCCCGGTCAACCCCAGTACAATCAGCAGACGGCGCAGGTCAAAAACTTTGCGCACACTGGCCTGAAACGGTTGTTGCAATACTTCCAGGGTTGTCACCCGGCGCTGGATACGCCGTTTGCTGGCAACTGTGCGGGTGGCGGCCCGTTTGCGAATGGCCTGCTCATCCCGGGGTGGCGCGACCAGTGGCAGCAGATGGCCCGGTGTCTCGTCATCGGGCTGGGGCGCGGAAGAGTGCCGGTTCTCCCCCAGAGTCACCCGGCGGGGGAGAGAAGATTTGAGTCGGGAGCGTTGATAGGCCATAGGATGAGAATTTGTGTGATTGGTTGAGTAGTTGATTGGGTGACCGGGTCACCGGCAGACAAATCAACCAATCAACTTTATGGACAGAGCCGCAGCCCTTCCAACGCAGCAGGGGTATCCGGATCAATTTCCAGGGATTTGAGCAGCCAGACCCGGGCGGCTTCGCATTCTTCGGGCTTTTTATAGATGTAGGCCAGCCCCAGAGAATAATAATACTCGATACGCGAGGCATCTCCCAGAATAGCCACAGCCTTTTCCAGGGTAGGCACGGCCTCTTCGTAGTTGCGCCGGGCATAGTAGGCCATGCCCAGATGGGCCAGGGCCGGGCCATATTCGCCGTCCTGCTCCACGGCTTTGCGCAGCTCCCGCTGGGCTTGCAGGGTATCCCCGCTGAGATAGAGACCCCAGCCCAGCGCGTCCAGAGTCATCGCAGTAGGGGCCACATTTACGGCCGCAGTGTAGCTGGCAATGGCATTATCCCAATCGTTCAGGGCCTGGTATTGACGGCCCTGCTCGATGTACAGGTCTGGCTGATCCGGCGCAATGGCAATGGCCTGCTGGAAGATATGGATGGCCCGCTCGTAGTCGCCCTGTAATTCATAGAGAACCGCCTGGTTGCGCAGGGCCAGCACGTGGCGGGGGTCCGCAGCCAGGGCCTGGTCGATATAACTTTGGGCGCGAGACCAGTTGCCCACATCGCTATAGATTTCGCCCAGAATGGCAAGGGTTGTTGGATTCTCCGTTTGCAGGTCCAGGGCGTCGAAGGCCGCGTTGATGGCCTCTTCGTAGCGGCCCAGCCAGTCCAGACTGCGCGCATAGATATTCAGGGCGGGCACATCTTCCGGGTCCACGGCCACAGCCTGGGCCGCCAATTCATAGGCCTGGTTAATGCGCCGGTCGGTCATATAGATTTCGGCCTGGGCCACCAACGGGTCCGGGTTTTCCGGCTCGAGTTGGGCTGCCCGCTGGTAGGCGGCCAGGGCAGCCGGATAGTCCCCTGCGGTGTGGTAAATCTCGGCTTCGGTCTGCCAGGAGAGCGCGCTGCGAGTGGGGGTGGGGGTAGGTTGCAGGGGTTGGTTCATCAGCCAATCGGGCTGCCGGACATATAAATAAGAGCCGATGAAGCCCAAAATGGCGATCCACCAGAACCAATTTCGACTTTTGGGGCGACGGGGTTTATAGTCACGGTCAAGATACATATGTGCATTATAAGACCGCGGGTGACGGGTGACAAGTTGCCAGCAGGCGGGGGCGGGTTCCAGAGACGGGGAAAGCAAGTGATGGGGGCTTTCACGCCGGGAAATAGGCGTGCAGGAATGGCAACGCCCCCGCACTTTCTCAAGTCCCCGGCACTTTTCCTGTCTGTGCCCCCCACTGGGATGCACCCGCAAGCAGGAGACTCTCTATGCCGATCAAAACCTTCGACTCCATTGCCGACCTGAGCGGCTATTACAGCGGAGAGATTTTCCGCTCGATGGACGACGACACCCTTTTCGTCTTCGACAACCGTCAATACCGCTGGCTGCGCTACCGTTGGAGCCAAGGGAAGCGGGAAGTGCGCTTTGTGGAAGAGGTGACTGGCGGGCTGCCCATTGTGACACAAATCTTTCCCTAGTACAGCCCGACGGAAATCGACCTACAATTCCTGCTCCCCGCCGGTCCGTGACCGGCGACGGGTACACACCAGTTGTACACGAGGGAATACACCCATAATCAATGAAAATCAGAACGCAGATGGCGCAGACTGAATCCCTTCGACCCTTCGATGGACTCAGGACAGCGCAGGCTCAGGCGCTGTCCTGAGTTCATCGAAGGGACAGCGCCGTGTGAATCTGTTCTTTCCCTTCGACAGGCTCAGGACACCGCCGTGTCAATCCGTGTTCTATTTTCACATCAGTTGTACACGAGGAAACACACCCATAATCAATGAAAATCAGAACGCAGATTGCGCAGATTTTCGCAGATTGAATCCGTGCGAATCTGTTCTTTCCGTGTCCATCCGTGTTCTATTTTCAGAACAGGCCACACGACCGGCTGACACCGGTAACGACGAAAATGTACGTCGGACTGTTAGTCCGA
>JAHDWH010000080.1 GCA_023384455.1 Caldilineaceae bacterium
CAGAAATTCCTCATTCAATTGTAAAGATGCCAAGTGCCTAATTTGAACCATGCCCAAAAGTCGATAGAAAACGGGACTTTGCAGGGGTTGGGGTGAGCAGGAGATTCGGGTTGCGGAGGGGCGGGGCTGACCGATTCCGGGAATCGACCGGGGGATGCCCCGCACACAGACGCTGTATCTCATCCACAGGTTTTGTACGTACCCCCCAGAGACTGTACCCCGCGCACAGGCGCTGTACCTCATCCACAGGTTTTGTACGTACCCCCCAGAGACTGTACCCCGCACACAGACGCTGTATCTCATCCACAGGTTTTGTACGCGCCCCACACAAACTGTACCCCTTCCACACAGACTGTAGGCGGATTCTGGCTCAACCGGATCTTGTGTGTTAACCCGCTGGGTTTCGATCCGGCGGGAAACAGCCCTCGCCTACCCTTCGATAAACCCAGGAGACCGCTCAACCGGCGCTGATCTGCTCTCGGCTGGCCCATCATACGAAACTCCATTGGGCCAAGAAATCGTCACCCCACCTGCTCCCATCGCCCACCAAATCATTACCCACATACACCGGCGCTTGACCGCCTCCAACTGGTTCGTGCGGAAAGGTGAAGATGTGAAACGTGAGAGTAGGTGGCGACACCTCACGTTTCACGTCTTCACGTC
Source organism: Caldilineaceae bacterium (assembly GCA_023384455.1). Taxonomy (GTDB): domain Bacteria; phylum Chloroflexota; class Anaerolineae; order Caldilineales; family Caldilineaceae; genus JACQGT01. The sequence continues at coordinate 664 of JAHDWH010000080.1, forward strand.
TTCACCTTTCATCCCGCACTTTGTGGCTTCGCTACCGTCTCCTTTACCCAGCACCCGTCACAATCCCCCACCCATCTTCTATAATCTCTGGCTGTACAGTTGGCCCCCGCTCTCCCGCCGCCAGGCGCGCGGTGACCACCTGGCCGTCGTGCTGGAAGACGAGCAGACTCTCCCGTTCCTGGGCCTTTGCCCGCAGCCGCCGTTTGCCCTCAATACTCTGCATTGGGTAGATGTCAAAGGCCGGCACCCAGGCCAGCCGTTCCAGATGTGCGGCCCAGCTACACGTATCCCCCAAAAAGAGCAGACTCTCCCCCCCGTTTTCCAGCCAGACAGCCTGAATGCTGCCTGTGTGACCCGGCACTGTCTCTGTGCCGACACCCGTCGCCAATCGCTGATCCCCATCCACCACATCCAGCACGCCCGCGGCCTGGAGCGGCTGCCAATTCTGGGGAAAATAAGTGCCCCGGGTGCGCTCGTTGGGGAAGGTGGCGTCGGCCAGTTCCAGCCGCTGGACCAGATAGCGGGCGTTGGGGAAGGTGGGCAGAAGGGGACTGGCAGGATTCTCCTGCTCCGACCAGCGGGTGGCCCCCCCCGCGTGATCCCCGTGCAGGTGGGTGAAGAGAACCGTCGCCACATCCTCCGGTTCAAAGCCAAGCGAACGCATCTCGCCGATCAGCCGCTCCCGGCGCGGGGACATACCCAGCCGCCGGTATTCCCGCTCACCCAATTTATCCCCCTGGCCCGTATCCACCAGAATCAGCCCTGCGTCGGATTCGATGAGCAGAGAGCGCAGGGCCACGGGGATGCGGTTGCGCTCATCCGGGCGGATAACCGGCTCCCACAGAACCCGGGGCACCAGACCAAAAAAGCCGCCGCCATCGCTCAGCTGGTGTCCGTCGCTGATGACGTGGCAACGCAGGCCACCGACAGTGAGGGTATAGGACATCTCATTTCTCCTGACAATCCCGTCAACTGAGTCTGCCAGAAGTTCGACTTTTTCCGAAAAGTCGAACTTCTGACTTCTGAAAGTCGAACTTCTGACAACGGTATTAAAAAGGGCCAGGCGAAAAACGCCCGGCCCTTTTCTGAAAAGCTATTGCTGGCAATCTCCCGCCTGCATCTACTTTGGCATATCCCGCAGCGCGTTGTAGACGGGCAGGGGTGACCAGTTGTTGGAGACAATACCCCACTGGGCCTTCTCCGTGCCGTCGGCCACCACCCGGAAATTCAGATTCCACAGGAAGGCCGGACCCGCCCAGCCCCAGTTGCGCATCATCTGATAGGCTTCGACTGTCCAGGCGGCCTGCTCGCCAAAGTCGTTGTCATTGGCATAGGCATAGGCCGGGTGATAGGCCCCGCCCGCGGCCCAGCCAAATTCGGTGGGCCAGATGAGTTTATTGCTGGCCCCCGCGTTCACCGCCCGCTGCCGGTAGCCTTCCATTGTACTGCGGAAGCTCCACGAATGGTGGGGGCTGTCACAAGCGCCGTTGAAGCTGTTGCCAGAGACCTGAATGGCAGCACAGGCCGTCTCGCCTGTCTGGGATGGGGGTACATTGTAGCCGCTGGGATGGGCGCCGATACCGTCGGCGTAGTTGTTCACCCCGGCGGCAAACATCCCGTCCAGATAGGCAAAGTCGTCCATTGCCAGATTGCCATTGTTGCCCGCCGGGGTCAACGCGCCGCTGATCACCAGCATCGACGGACAGGCCGCTTTAATGCTGGCATAAGAGGCCGCCAACAGGCGCACATATTCGCCGGGGTTCAGGGGTTTGTTGCCCCATTCGTAGTGCAGGTTCTGTTCGTTCCAGACTTCGATGGCTTTCAGGGCAGAGCCGCAATACTTGCCCGCCAGGGCGCCGTTGAAATTGGCAAAGGTCTGGGGGTCTTGGGGTGGCCCGCCCACGCTGCCATCAAAACCCGGCTCCCGTGCCCAGGGCGGCGAGTTCACTGTACTGAAGAGCAGGCTGACACCCGAGCTATTGGCCGCGTTGATAATCCCATCCAGCGCGCCCCACTGGAAGTCACCGGGGTTGGGTTCAAAGACCTTCCACTCCACCTGCTGCTTCACCCAGCCAAAGCCCATACCTTTGGTCATATTCATCACCTGGCCGGCCTGGTCGTTATGAACCATATGGGCCTGGACCCCATAGCCAAAGCTGCCACCGCCTGTGGGGGCGGGGCCGCTGACAGCCACAGGTGCCGCGGCAGGCGCGGGGGCCGCGGCCGCGGCGGCTGCGGCCGGCGCGGCTGCCACTGGTTCGGGCGGTGCGGGAATGTCGGTGACCACAGCCACACTATTGGCCGCGCCATTGGCGCTGGTCAGGCTACCGATAGCCCAGCCCACCGTCCCATTCTTCAGTTCGATCTGCCACCAGTCCTGGGCCTGATTCTTGCCCAACACCCGATAGGTGACGCCGGGATCCACAGTGCCTACAATTGGATATTGGGTGCCGGGCCCCTGGCGTACATTGACAATCTGGTCGCTGCTCAGGTTGGCTGTCTCCGCTTCGGGCGCTTTGGCCGCTTCCGGCTCCGGTACACCGCCGCCCACCGCCCCGGGTCCCAGGGTGACAGTGCGGCTGCTGACCCCGCTGACCGGACGGTTGTTTTCCACGATTTGGGCTTCTATCCGCAGCGCGCCCTGGCCCGCTGGCGCGGCAAAGGAAAGACCGGTGTTGTCCAGGGGGCGGGTTTCCTGGGCCAACACAGAACCATCCGGGTTGATGACCGTATAAGCCACCGCCAGGGTTGCGCCGCCGCTCACCGGGCCGACCTGAAACTGGCGGGCCACATCCCACAGGTTGGGGTCGATGTCCCCCGAATCCGCGTCCCGTAGGATGGCCTGGGTCACATTATAGCGCTGAAGCAGATTCAGCTTGTGGGCAAAACTGCCCGCGTGTTCCAGATAGACGGTGCGCTCAAAGCCCTGGTCATCGACGTAGCTATACCAGTAACTCCCCATCTTCTCTTCAAATGTCAGGCTGCTAAGAATGCGCGGGTTGTCCAGGCTGATATTGACCACTTCGCCGGGGGCCGCGTTGTCTGTGCTGCTCTGAATCTGGGCCACGAGGGGTTGCAGGGCCTCCTGATAGCCCTTAAGCAACAGATAGTTACCGCTGCGCTCCACTGACTGGCTGGGCAATTCGATCTGTAATTTATTGCGGTCAATGTGATCCGTAGCCCAGGCCAGCAGTGCGTCCATTTCGCCGCCGGGCTGATAGGCCCGGGGATCAACCGGGGCCGGAACAATCAGCCGGTCGACCGCTGCGGCCAGGGCCAACCAATCGTAGCCGGCCGTTTCCCACTCTTCCGCAGAAATCTGGCGGGGTGTCTCCACCCGAACGGCCAGACTTTTGTTGATCTCTGGGGAATGCAGCCGCTCGGCCAGCCGGGTCACAAAGGCGGCAAAGTCGGCCCTGGCCCCGGGTTCCGCGTCCACGCCCCGGTAGTCGATAATGACACCGGGCAGATTGTTGGCCAGCAGCCGGTCGGCCACTGCGTTAATCTGGTTCTCCTGCAAGCCCGCATCCACCAGCATATTATTCAGCAGATCGATGCGGGGCATCTCACCGGCCATCCAATTGCGCACCACAGGCAGAATGTCATAGTTGCCCGGGGGCACACCCCGAGTCTCCCCATCCAGCGCGCCATCCCCCCGCAGATAGAGGCCAGCCACGGCCACCGTAGCTACTGCGCTATCAGAAAAGGCAGGAAGTTGGCCGGAGAGACCCACATTTACACCCACCCGGGGCAAGGGGGCAGCGCTCTGCATCAGGACAAAATTAGCGGGAATGTCTGGCGCAAAGTCCGCAAACACCCGGTCTTCGGTCCGGACAACAGTGCTGGGCAGGTAGGCCCATTTGTCGCCGGTCCAGGTATAGAGATCGAGCGTCTCGTAGGGTTCGCTGTCGTTGGGGATAGGCATTTGTAGAACCGCTTTCTGCGGTTCATCGCCACGCAACGTCAAATGATAGAGCGGACTCTTGGGTTGGAGGGAATTGGGCAGGGACGCAATCGCGCTGCGCCACTCTTCCCCCCCGTTGCCGCTGACAAAATCGGCCCGGGGAATGCTCTGGAAGGAAGCCCGAAAGCCGCTGTCCACTGCTTCGGCGGGAAAGATCAGCGCAGTGCCATCGGGGTCTGTCAACGTACCGCCGGCATCGCTTACACTGGTAAAAGCCAACCCCTGGATACGATCCAGCAGGCTGACGGGCGGCAACAACAATGCCACGGCCAGGAGGGCCGGGATCAGAATCAGACTGACAACCGTCGCTGCGGATCCTTCCAGCAGCGAGGCCAGACCTCTGCCAAAGCCCGGGCGTTCATCGTAGTTCATTCGTTGCATAATTGTTCGGTTTTCCTCTACTTCCCAGCCACTTCGAACAGGCGATCTCCTGCCGCTGGTGGGAAAAATGCACGCTCCATATCATAGCACAGTCGAGAAGGCAGGCAAAAACGACTCGCTTTCGTTGCCTTTACTTCTCCCTAAAAAAGAGTATTACCTCTACGCTCCCGCTCTCGCACAGGAAGATACAGAGCAACACAGGCTGCCAATCCTTTCTTAGCCTGCGGGTCTGCGTGCTATACTGACTCCCGTCAGATATGGATTGTCGGCAAAGTTGAGTATTTTCCCGGTCCATACGTCAACGTTTCTGCAACGCTTTTCCTACGTAGCGATCGCATAGCATGACTTTTCGACTTTCGACAGAAAAAACTCCATCTCCCCCCAGCCGCACCTGGCTGCAATTGCTGCTCTGGACAGGCTTTTTGCTGAGTCTGCTCATCGGATTGCTGGCGCTGGCCGGGGTCTATCTGCTGCCCGATCTGGAAGAAGAGACAGCGCTGGTCGCTACGGACCCGCTTCTGCTGGTGGAGCCGGCGCGGATTCCGCCCCATCTGGCACTGCTTCAGTTGGCGGGTGCCGAGAGCGATGCGCTGGTGCGCCAGGCGGCTACGGCTGGCGAAAGCACGCTGGCCTACAGCATTCTGCTCTACGATGGCACCCTTACCCCTTCCCGCCAGGCCAGTGAACTGTTGCGGGTGGGCCGCCAGTTTCTGGCGCAGAAGGATCAGCTGCGCGCCGTGGCAGCCTTCGAGCGTGCCCGCGCTGCCGCCCTCTTTGCCCTGCCTATGCCCCCCCTGGAACGGGGCCAGCTGCTGGCCCGGGCCGCCGATGGGCTGTGGCAGGCGGGCAATGGCAATGGCGCGCTGGAGACAGGGCTGCAAGCCCAGCACGTAGCCGCCCAGGCCGCGGGTCTGCTCCCAGCCCAGCGGGGACAGATTTTGCAGGCAGTGCTGCCCATTCTGCGCAGCCAGGGCAGCCCAGAGCAGATACAGCAGTTGAATGAGCTGCTGGCCGCGCCGGGGCAGACGCCAGAACGGGTGACGCCCATCAGCCGTCTGGCCCAATTGCGCCAGGAATATCCGTCCCCGGCACTCCTGACGGATCTGCGCAATCAACGCATAGAGGCTGCGCGGATGCTGATCGACCGCCTCCTGCTGACCAGCGGACAGGACATTGACCTGGAACGCGCGGCCCTGGCCGATGCTCTGCGGGCCGAGGATCGGCTACGTACGGAAATCTATGGGGGGTGGAACGATTCGGCCCTGCAGCTGGCCCAACGCCACGAGCTATTGCTGGACTATCGCAACTGGCTGCTCGTCAAAGCCCAGGTGGCGGAAGGTGGCTTTGGTCTTCGTCTGGTGGAGGAGTGGGAAGGGCAGCAGGAGGCGATTCGCCAGAGCCTGGGATGGGTGATGGGCGAGATGAACGCACTGCTCTCCGCCCAGGTAGCCGAAGATCCGGACCCTCTCAGTCAGGCGGTTCTGCGTTTGGAGACGCTTCAGTGGCTGGCTTTCCAGGCCGAATTGGGCTTCTATCCCCACGCGCCTTTGGGCGAACTGAGCAGTCAGATGGAGAGAACCCAGGCCGAACTGGAAAGAGTGAACAGCCCGCCCGACCTGCCGCTTTTCTATGATGGGGGGGCCAGCCCGGCGGGTTTTCGTATTGCCCGGCGCTATGAGTAAGGGCTTGTCAAAGAATAACTTCCCGTTTTGGTGCGTCGCACTGTCCAGATGAGGTTGCGGACTAGAGTCATTTCGTGGACAGTGCGACGCACCGGATGGAACTTATTTCTTGACGAGTCCTAAGGGCAAAAAGCGGACGCAGATTGGGCAGAAACAGTTGATTTGCGCTGATTTTATCCCTTCGACAAGCTCAGGAGAGCGCTGCGACAATCTGTCTTTTCAGCGTCATCAGCGTCCTGTTTTCATAGCCGGTGCGTAGGTGAGTGGTCTGCTACGTGGGGAAAACGTCGGTTGACACATCGGGCGGAGAGTTTTATACTGTAGTCACGCTGATTATTTCCACGGGACAGGCGTCTGTGAAATACACTATCTCAAAGTTGAGTATCATCTTGGCGGATCGAACGATTCCACATAAGGCACCCGATGGGTGCAAGAGCATACTCTCGTGAAGAAACACCCAGGCGCGTCTTGTTGCTTGGGTGTTTTTATTTTTACCGATTAAGTATCCCCAGGCCATTGTGCCGCCACATCTCGTACTGTCACCCCCAAAATTTGAACGGGTGGCTCATCCAGAAAGGAACAGAGAATGGACGCAATTGCAAGCCGCATTATCAAAGCCCGCCAATATGCCGCAGAGCGGGATCAGCGCATCCACGTCATCAGTTTTGAAGTGCAAATCGACGGCGACAACGCTAATCACCAGGTCAGCTATAACCGGGGCGAATGGGAATGTGACTGCGAAGAGTCAATTCGCCGGGGTATCTGTGCCCATATTATGGCGATGGAAGAGATTATGGGCGACTCTGTGCAGCCGGCACTGGTGGCTGCTTGACAGAATCGAAAATTAAATAAAGAGTAGGGAGAGCGTCGGGATCGATTCCGACGCTCTTTACGTTAATGCCCAATGATTTCGAGCCTATCCGGGCCTGTGCGATAATAGGCGGCGGTGGCTGTCGATTTTTTGTGGCGTGGCTGCTCTGGTGCGATACACTCGCCAGGCATATTGTTGAGACAAAGATCAGGTGGCGAGCGCGTCGCCCCCATAGGCGAATATGAAGCGACAACATCTCCAACTTCTGATCGGCTTTGGCATCAGCGCCCTTTTTATCTATTACCTGCTGCCGGGCCTGAAACTGGATGAAGTGGGGGATGCCCTGGCTGGGGCCAACTACTGGTGGATTGTGCCGGGGGTGGCCGTCTATTTTGTCGGGCTGGGTGCGCGCACCTGGCGCTGGCACTATATGCTGCGCCACCTGAAATCAATCCCCCTGGGCCGCCTCTTTCCGGTGGTCTGCATCGGCTATTTTGGCAACAATGTCTATCCCTTCCGGGCGGGCGAGGTCATCCGCTCCTATGTGCTGAAGCGCAAAGAGGATGTCCCGATGGCGTCCAGCCTGACGACGGTCATCATCGAGCGCATCTTTGACGGGCTGGTGATGCTGCTTTTCGTCTTCCTGGCCCTGCCCTTTGCCCCCATCCCCGCGGCCTACAGCCAGTTTGTGGTGGTGTTGACAGTGCTGCTGGTGCTGGCAACGGCTGTTTTTATCTGGATGGCCAGCCAGCCCGCGCTAATGACCCGGCTCTATGGCTGGTTCGCCGGTCGGCTGCTGCCCGACGCGCTGCGTGCCCGCACCGACGATATCTTCCAGCGTTTTATGGAGGGGATTCGCAGCCTGAGCAGCCCGCGAGATGTGGGGATGATCTTTCTGACCAGTATCTTCGTCTGGCTGATGGAGACGGTGAAATATTGGTTTGTGATGCACGCCTTCGATTTCAGCGTCAGCTTTCTGGCCCTGATGCTGATGAACGGCATTGTCAATCTGGCGACGACCCTGCCCTCTGCGCCGGGTTATGTGGGCACATTTGACACGCCGGGTATCGAAACCCTCGTCGCCTACGGGGTGGGCCGGGACCTGGCCGCGGCCTACACCGCCGTCTTGCACGTAGCCCTTTGGGTTCCTGTGACAGCCGTGGGCGCCTGGTTTTTCTGGCGCGAGCAGTTGTCGTGGGGAGATTTTGGCGCGGCCAAAGAGGCAGCAGGCCAGATTCCAAAGGAGTAGGGAAGCGATGGCGACGATGCACGACAGCGGCTACAAACGGCTCTTTTCCAACCCAACGATCTTCCGCCAGTTGATGGAAAGCTTTGTCGATCAGCCCTGGGTGCGGCAGGTGGATTTTTCCCAGGCCGAGAGAGTGGACAAATCCTTCGTCTCGGAACATTACAAAGAGAGCGAGAGCGATCTTATCTACCGGCTGCCCTTTGGCAAAGGCGAACTCTACATCTACATCCTGCTGGAGTTTCAGTCTACGGTGGACCGGATGATGGCCCTGCGCGTACTCAATTACGTCACCAATTTCTATATGGATTTGGTGGCTGCGGGCAAAAATGTACGCAAATTGCCTCCTATTTTCCCGATTGTGTTGTACAATGGGGAAGGACGCTGGAGCGCCGCTCTGGATATGAACGATCTCATTGAGCCTGTCCCCGCCCTGGGCGACTATGCCCTGCACTATCGCTATTTCAAAATTGCCGAGAACGAGTACAGCGAGGAGCAGTTGCTGGGGATAGGCAATATCGTTTCTACTCTTTTTCTGGCCGAATCCCATTACGACATTGACCTGTTGACCCAGGAATTTCGAGATCTCTTCGATAACGAGGAGGATAAGCAGGCGGCGGCGTTCTTTTTTAATTGGTTCAGACAGTTGGCCTTTCGTGGCTATATTCAACCCGACGAATACGCCTCTTGGGAAGAGGTCTATCGCTCAAGCGAGGAGGTAAAAAGTATGTTGGTTGCCGCACGAGAACGGGAGAGGCAGAAAATTTACGCGGAAGCACGTGAGGAAGCGCGTAAGGAAATACGTGAGGAGGTGCGTAAGGAAATACGTGAGGAAGCGCGTTTGCAAGAAGAAGCCCGCACGCGGGGGATCGCGCTTGCTATGCTAGGACGGGGCTTTGATAACGCTCTGATCGCCGATGTGACGTCGCTGCCATTGGCCCAGGTGGAAGAGTTGGCTGCCCAGCTTGCCAGACCCAACGAGGAAAATGTAGAGGATATCCAATGAAGAATATCGCCGTCGCCGGCACCGGTTACGTCGGTCTTGTCACCGGCACCTGTTTTGCCAATCTGGGCAACAAAATCACCTGCATCGACATCAGCGCAGAGAAGATCGCGATGCTGAAACGGGGCGAGACGCCCATCTACGAGCCGGGGCTGAGCGAACTGATCCAGCGCAATGTAAAGGCGGGCCGTCTGCACTTTACCACCAGCTACGACGAAGCCCTGGCCGACGCCGATTTCGTCTTTATCTGCGTGGGCACGCCCAGCGGTGTGGACGGCGAGGCGGACCTGCGCTATGTGCGCATGGCCGCCGAGAGCATCGCCGAGACGATGGACCACCCGCTGATCGTCGTCAACAAAAGCACTGTCCCGGTGGGCACAGGCGACTGGGTGGCCGACATCATCAGCCGCAAGCAGCTGTCGCCCATCGACTTTGCCGTGGTCAGTTGCCCGGAATTTCTGAAGGAAGGCTCGGCTATCGCCGACTTTATGGCCGCGGACCGGGTGGTGCTGGGCAGCCTGAACCCGGAAGCTGCCGAGAAAGTGGCCCAACTGCACCTGCCTCTGCGCGCACCCATACTCGTCACCGACCTGCGCACCGCCGAAATGATCAAATACGCCAGCAACGCCTTTCTGGCGACCCGTATCAGCTTCATCAACGAAATCGCCACCATCTGCGAAAAGCTGGGCGCGGATGTGCGCGAGGTGGCCGCGGGGATGGGCTACGACAAGCGCATCGGCCCCCACTTTCTCAACGCCGGGCTGGGCTATGGCGGAAGCTGTTTTCCCAAAGATGTGAAGGCGCTGGAACATATGGCCTTGGTCCAGGGCAGCCACCCCTCCCTCCTGCGGGCGGTGATGGAGATCAACCGGGACGCCCGGCGCTGGGCGGTGATTACCCTGCGCAACCTCCTGGGTGGCAAACTGGAGGACAAACGCATCGGTCTGCTGGGGCTGGCCTTCAAACCCAACACCGACGACCTGCGCGAGGCCCCGGCTATGGAGATCGCCCATCTGTTGCAGAACGAGGGCGCACACGTCAGCGGCTACGACCCGGTGGCGATGGTCCACGCCGGCAAAATGAATCCCCGGCTGCGGCTGGCTGAGGATGTCTACGAATTGGCCGAAGGTGTGGATGCCCTGCTCGTCGTCACCGAATGGGACGAATTCAAACATTTGGATATGCGCCGGGTCAAAGAGGCAATGGCCCAGCCGATTCTGGTGGACGGGCGCAACATCTACAACCCCGACCAGATGACAGGGTTGGGTTTTATCTATCGGGCTGTGGGCCGAGGAAATGGAAGCAATGGCTACAACGAATGAAAATGGCTTGACGATTACGGCCCTGGACAACGGGCTGCGGGTGATTTTGCAGGAGACCCACCAGGCCCCGGTCGCCAGCTTTTGGGTATTCTACCGGGTGGGCAGCCGCAACGAGACGCCGGGCTTGACCGGCATCAGCCATTGGGTGGAGCATATGCTCTTCAAAGGCAGCGAACGCTACCCCCAGGGCGAATTTGACAAAGTAGTGGCCCGGGCCGGCGGCCACTTCAACGGGATGACCGGGCAGGACTGGACCACCTATTTTGAGACTTTTCCGTCGGATCGGATCGAACTGGCCCTGGACGTGGAGAGCGACCGCATGGCCAATGCGATCTTCGACCCGGAGGAGATCGAACCTGAACGCACGGTCATCATCAGCGAGCGGGAGGGCAGCGAGAACAGCTACCGCTGGCTGCTGGACACAGAAGTGCAGGCCGTGGCTTTTCAGGCCCACAGCTACCAGCACCCAATTATCGGCTGGCGGGAAGACCTGTTGACGATGACACGGGACGATCTCTACAGCCACTACCGCACTTTTTACACCCCCAACAACGCCACCGCCGTGGCTGTGGGTGACTTCAATACAGCCGAGATGCTGGCAAAAATTGAGCAGTACTTCGGCAGCCTGGAACGGGGACCGGATTTGACCCCTTTGCGCGCGCGCGAACCGGCTCAGCTGGCCGAGCGCCGTGTCCTTCTGCGCGGGGCGGATCGCACCAGCTATCTGCAAATGGTCTTCCCCGGCCCCAACGCCCGCCACCCGGACTTCTTCCCGATGACTGTGCTGGACGCGATTCTGGGCGGAGCTAAGGGAATGGGTCTCTTTGGGGGCAGCTCTTCCAACCGCAGCAACCGGCTCTACCGGGCCCTGGTGGACAAGGAACTGGCTGTGGGTGTGGGTTGTAGCTTTATGCCCACCATCGACCCCTATCTCGTCTCCTTCCGGGCCACACTGGCCCGCAATGTCACCCATCAGCAGGTGGAAGATGCCATCTGGAGCGAAATTCAAAAAATCCAGACCGACGGCGTGACCGCTGCGGAATTGGAAAAAGCCATCAAACAGACCAAAGCCCAGTTTGCCTATAGCAGCGAAAGTGTAAGCAACCAGGCGGCCTGGCTGGGTTTCAGCGATATGATTGCCGACACGGACTGGTTCGCCGCCTGGCTGGACAATCTGGTGGCGGTCACCGGGGCGGATGTGCAGCGGGTGGCCCAGGAGTGGCTTCTGCCCAAACGCAAGACAGTGGGGTGGTATCTGCCCGAGGCGTGAGGGTTGGTGGAGGAGGCATGAAAGGTGAAACGTGCGGTGATTCGGTCAATCGCACCTGTTCACGACTCACCTTTCCGAAACGGGTCGCCCGGAGAAAACTCTATCCTATGGAAATCATCGAACTGAAGACGCGCACGGCTACACCGCCTCCACCCGACCAGCTGTATATCGAAGTCACGAACCGCTGCAACTCTTTCTGTATTTCGTGCCCCCTCACCTACGACCACTTTTTGCCCTTCGAAGCAAAAAATCATCTGAAGTGGGACGACTTCCGGCGCATTGTGGATCAGGTGCCCCACATCGAACGGGCGGTTCTCCACGGCATCGGCGAACCCCTGCTCAACCGGGAACTGCCCCGTTTTGTGCGCCATCTGAAAGAGCGGGGCAGCCACGTCCTCTTTAACACAAATGGGGTGCTGCTGGACCAGAAGCGGGGCGATGCGCTGGTGGAAGCCGGGCTGGATGAGCTGCGGGTCTCCATCGACGGGGTGACACCGGAACTCTATGCAAAGCTGCGCGGGATCGACGCCCTGCCCCGCATCCTGGAGAATCTGCGCGCCTTTGTCCAGCGCCACGGCGGACGGACCACCCCCCGGCTCTCGCTCTGGCTGGTGGGGATGCAGGAGAACATCCACCAGTTGCCCGATTTTGTGCGGCTGGGCGCAGAGATCGGCGTGGCCGAAGTCTATTTGCAGCGGCTGGTCTACTTTGGCAGCGGCGAGCATCTGGCCGAGGATACAACGATGACCGTTGAGCAATCCCTCTACGGCACGCTGGAAGAGGTGCAGGCCGGGCTGATTCTGCAATGTGAAGAGATGGCCCAATCCTTTGGGATGACCTTCCGGGCTTCCGGCGCGACGACGCCCCACGAAAGTGTGGCCGTCAAAGGGAATCACCCCTGGCAGGGCTGTCTGCGTCCGTGGACGCTGATGTATATTACCGCCAACGGCAACGCCCTGCCCTGCTGCATCGCCCCCTTTGCCGCGCCCGACTATCCAGGGATTGTGCTGGGCAATGTCTTTGAAAAGCCCCTGGCCGAAGTCTGGCACGGGGAGCGCTATCAGGCGTTGCGCGGGGCTGTCTCCGGGGAAAGCCCGGCGCCCTGGCCCTGTCAACACTGCGGCGTGCGGTGGAGTCTGTGAAACCCGCCCGTCTCTCTCCCCTGGCCCGGTTGGGCGGGCTGGGGCTGCTCTCCCTCCTGGCCTATGGCTGGCTGGCCTGGCGCTATCCTCTGGGGGCCAGTCTGCAATGGCCCCGGGGCGGCTGGTATCCTCCCCAGCAAGCAATCCTCTCCAATTTGTGGGTTCATCTGGCGGTCTACGGGCTGCTCTTTGGCGCGTATCTGCTGGCGCTGGGAAAAGTTTCACAGCACAGAAGCGGAGGAAGCGCGGAGAGTTGTGAGCCAGAAAAGGGAACACGGATTGACACGGATGGGAAGGATTTGCACGGCGGCGTCCTGAGCCTGTCGAAGGGATTTATTCTGCGTAAATCTGCGACCTCTGCGAAATCTGCGGTCCTACTTCCGCTTGTCGTTGTTTTTGTCTGGCTGGCGGCGTCGCTTCTCCTCCTGTGGGCCACCCCCAGCGGTGATTCCCACGACATCTACGATTACATCTATCGGGGGCGTTTGCAGGTGGAGAAGGGTCTCTCTCCCCTGGCGGTGACGCCGAAAGAGGCGCCCCGCATGGCCTTCTACGCCTACACCGCCTGGAAGGAGAATGTGGACACCTACGGCCCTCTCTGGGAATACCCCAGCGCCGGCGTCTCCTGGCTGGTCAACCGCTGGCTGGGGGCCAACCGCGCCCTCCCCGTGGGGGCATCCGATTGCCCGCAATCGCCGGTGGCCTGCCGGGCGCTGATGGCCTGGGTGACGGGCTACCGGCTGCTGGGGATTCTGCTGGCCGGGCTGACAGGCTGGCTGATCTACGGGCTGGTTCAAAGAGAGCGACCGGGCTGGGGCTTGTGCGCGCTGCTGGTCTGGCTGTGGAACCCGGCAATGCTGCTCTCTTCGGCTGTGGGGGGGCACAACGACGGGCCAATGCTGCTGCTGCTGCTGCTCACCTTCTGGGCAGCCCAACGGCAGCGCTGGGTATTGGCTTTTCTGCTCCTGGGGTTGAGCGCCCACGTCAAACTGACCAGCCTGATTTGGGCACCCGTGCTGGGGCTGTGGCTCTGGCGGCAGATCGGTCTGAAGCGGGCGTTGCTGGCGGGGTTGGGCGCTGGGGTCCTGCTCTTGCCGCTCTCCTGGCTACTCTATCAGCCGTTGGGCGGCTGGCAGACCCTGCCGCGGATGCTCGGCGAGCGGGTCTTGTACGTGGCAAATTCCCCCTCCCAATTTGTGGATCGGCTGCTGCCTCTTCTGGGCTATCGGCTGCCCAAAGAGTTTGTGCGCTTCTATATTATTCAGATGCCCACCTATGCCTATGGCCTGCTGGGGGTGCTTGTCCCGGCCTGGCTGCTCTGGCGCAATCGCCTGGTCCGCCAGGGAGCAAACCCGCAATTGTGGGGGCTGGCGCTGCTGGTGGCAATGCTCTATCTGACCGTAGGCAGCTTCTGGTTTCAGCACTGGTACGTGCTCTGGGCTGTGTTGCCCGCCAGCCTGCTCCCCTGGAGCCGCTTTACCCGCTGGGTGCTGCCCTTCGTCTGCCTGGGGCCCCTGGCAGCCAATATCATCGCTGATACCCTCGCGCGCCTGCCGGTGATGATTATTTCTGTGATTGGGTTGACCGGGCTGGTGGTGGCAACCATCTGGCTGCCGGGGATGCTGGCCGGTGGAGTGGCGCTCTGGGGAAGGAAACGGGGATGGGGTGACGAGATGATGGGGTGACAGGTATCATCCCATCATCCCATTTTTTATGTACTCTCCCGCACCAGCAATTCCAGCGGATTGATGTGGGGGGGCGGCGGAGAATCATCGGCGTTCTCGTCGTTAATCAGCGCAAAAAGCGTGCTTAAGGCCAGCCGCACCCGGCCAGGCAGGTCCTGGCTAAGCGTCGTCAGGGGTGGGGTAGAGACGGCCGACTCCGGGAGGTTATCAAAGCCTACTACGGCCAGATCATTTGGCACAGAGACACCGGCCTTGCGCGCCCCGTTGAGGACAGCCAGTGCCCGCACATCGCTCACGCAGAGCGCGGCGGTCGGGCGAGGATTCAATGACCAGATTTTCTCGAAGGATTCGGTGCCCATAGACATCAGCCCACGAATAAAGACCGGGCGCAGGGTAGAAGGCGGCAGTCCGGCATCCCGAACAGCTGCCTGGTAGCCCTGCATACGCCGTTCATAGACGGGAATGACCACCCCATCCTCCCGAGGGCCAATCGTCCCCACAGCGATCCGCCGATGGCCCTTCTCCAGCAAATGCTGGCAGGCTATGTAAGCACCCTTCACATCATCCACATTGAACATCGGTGCGGCCAGGTTTTCGTCGCCGTTGATCATCACCAGCGGGCGGTTGGTGCGCTCCACCACTCTGCCCAGGGGGTGGTCCCGGTGAATGCTGAAGAGCACAAAACCATCCGCAGCAATCGTTGCCAACATCCCCGGCGAAATATCTCCAGCCGCGGGCACAATCAGAATACGCATCTTCTCTTCATCGCACACGCTCCCGATTTCGCCCAAAATCAGGCTAAAGAGGGGATCGTGCAGAATCCAGTCCAGACCCGTGGGCATCACCAGCCCGATGGTATTGGTGCGCCCTGTGGCCAGGGTTCGGGCCACGGGGTGGGGCTGATAGCCCAATGCGTCGGCAGTCTCCAGAATCCGTTCTCGAGTGATTTGGCTCAATTGATGGGGGGCGTTGTAGGCGAAGGAGACAGCCGTCGGGGAGACCCCGGCCTGCCGCGCCACGTCGCGCAGGGTGACTCGCTTCTTTTTGCTCAAAACAAAGCTCCAATACCGCTGAAAAGATCCGATGAAACTGCCCGATCAAGCAACCCCCGGCCACACAATACCCCGGGAAAGCAAAGCGTCCTGTTGTTTGGCAAGGAGTTCGTTGATTCCTGTCTCGGCCAACAATAACATCCCATTCAAGGCATTACGGCTAAACGGGTTTCCTTCGGCTGTCCCTTGCATTTCAATGAACTCGCCTCGACTGGTCATCACCACATTCAGGTCTACATCCGCGTTGCTGTCCAGCGCGTAGTCCAGGTCCAGAATGGCCTTGCCATCCACCAGGCCCACGCTGACAGCCGCCACAGCCCGTTTGAGTGTTCCCGGCGGGACAGTCCCCTTCTTCTGCAATTGATGGATAGCCAGAGCCAGCGCCACAAAGCCACCGGTGACCGACGCGGTGCGGGTGCCCCCATCGGCCTGCAAAACGTCGCAATCTACAATAATCTGGCGCTGCCCCAACTTCTCCAGGTCCACCGACGAACGCAGACTGCGCCCGATCAGTCGGGTGATCTCCTGGGTTCTTCCTTTGGGCCGGGTAGTTTCCCGTTGGGTACGTTCAGTTGTGCTGCCGGGGAGCATGGCATATTCGGCAGTCACCCAGCCGTGGCGGGCAGTGGATTTGTGCAGCCAACGCGGCAGCATCTCGTCGATGGAGGCGGAACAGAGGACTTTCGTATTGCCCATACTGATCAACACAGAGCCGGCAGGATGCAGAAGATAGTCCAGTTCAAATGCGCACGGACGCAACTGATCCGGTGCGCGGCGGGTTCGGATACTCAATCGGGGGATCCTTTCTGGGCCGGTTCAGCAGTTGTGGTTGACTGGGGCGGGGGAAGCAACTGCCTAAACAGTTTAGGTCGGCTACGCCCATCATAACCGGGGGAGGCCTTTTGACGCAAACAGAGAACAGAACAAAAAACCGCTCCTTAAAGAGCGGTTTCCTGAGTGGAGCTAAAGGGATTCGAACCCTTGACCTCTACAATGCCATTGTAGCGCTCTCCCAGCTGAGCTATAGCCCCAAGTATTTATACTTGACAAGGTGACAAAATGACCGGGTGACAGGGCGGAAAAATGTCAGTTTATACCCGTGTCGGGTATAGTATCGTTGACGCGGAAATTTTTGTCAAATTTACGGCCTTTTGCGCCGCATCACTTACATTTTTTCTCTACCGCATACCGTCTCTATGAGTGGAGCTGAAGGGATTCGAACCCTTGGCCTCTACAGTGCGATTGTAGCGCTCTCCCAGCTGAGCTACAGCCCCAGGAATCTGCGACCACATAACTTCCGGTCACAGACATAAAAAATAGTATAGCAGAGAGAGAAGAGGAGCGTCAAATTTCAGGGGCTGGCGGGGGAAAGCCTTCCTCGCTAGACCTGGCAACGGGGGCAGAAGTGGGTGCTGCGTTGGGCCAACACAATCCGCCGGATGGGGGTGCCGCAATGCAGGCAGGGCTGCTCTGTGCGCCGAAAGACCTGATGCTGCTCCTGAAACGCCCCCTTTTCCCCGCTGGGCGGTGCATAGTTTTGCAGGCTGCTGCCCCGGCCTTCGATACCGGCCCGCAGCACAGCGATCACCGCCCCGTGCAGGCGTTCCACCTCCACCGACGAGAGTTCCCCCCCTGCCCGCCGGGGATCGATCCCAGCCAGAAAGAGCGCTTCGTCCGCATAGATATTGCCCACCCCGGCCAGCAGAGTCTGGTTCAGCAACAGCGCTTTGATAGATGCCCCCCGCCCGGCCAACTTCCCCGCCAGAGCGGTAGGGCTAAACTCCGGGCCGAGGGGTTCTGGCCCCAGTTTGCCTACCACACCTTCCACATCCGCCACCAGCCAGAGACGGCCAAATTTGCGCGGGTCCCGGTAGTGCAGCCGCTCGCCGCTCTCCAGTTCCAGCAAGAGGTGGGTATGCTTGTCGGCTTCCACCTGGGGGGGATGTACCCGGACTTCGCCGGTCATACGCAGGTGGATGATCAGCGTATCGCCACTCTCCAGCCCCAGGAGCATATACTTGCCCCGACGCCCAAAAGTGTCAAAGCGCTCTCCCCGGATCAGTTGCAGAAAGAGGGGTGGGTCCGACTGGGCGATGATGCGCGGCCAGAAAACCTGACCTCCCACAATCTGTTTGCCAACTAACTGGGGCTTCAGCTCCCGCACATACGTTTCAACTTCGGGCAGTTCGGGCATGGAGAATCCGTGAATATGGGAGGGGTGACTATCGGCTACGCAGCCAGAAAATACCCAGCAGTACAACCAGCCCGCCAAGTGCAGCCTGGGCCAGAAACCAGAAAGACCACCGGCTCATATCAGCCACCGACTGCGGCTGCGGGTCTGGGGCTTCCTCAATTACAGCCTCTTCTAATGGCTCTGCCACTGGCTCAACCGCTGGCTCTGCCACAGATTCGGCCACCACAACTTCCTCCTGGGGGGCTGCGTCAGCAGCGCTCTCTTCTGCCACAGGCGCATCTGGGGCTGCGTCCATAGGCGCGGCCTCAAAGGCCGCCGGTTCACCGGCGCGCTGGGCCGCAAAGTTCGGGTCACTCGTCCGGGGAGCAGCAGCCACACCGCTCTCTGGGGGGGGGAACTCATTGGCGGGGAGCGCCTGTATTGCCATCGGGCCGGAATCCAGCCCGCCACCAATACCCCCTGCCGCGGGGGCCGAGCGCATAGCGGATGGAGCACTGCTCTCCATTGCCGCAGATTCAGGCTGCTTGGGCGCGGGCTGGGCCACAGTTTCCGCCGGGGCGGCACCCGCAGGCTCCCCGGCAGGCTCCCCGGCTGGTTCTGTCTGGGCAACGGGGGCCGCTTTGGCCGCGCTATCGGACGCAGCGGCGCTGGGGTTGGCCTCGGCTCTCGACAGGGCCGCTGGCTCGGTCTGGCTGGCCACCCCGGCTGGGGGCTGTTGAATGGCTGGCGGCGTCGCGCTATCCCCCCGCATCGCCGGGCCGGCTGGAGAGGTGACCAGCACCACCACAAGCAAAAGCGCGGCCACCGCGGCTGCATTACGCAGCAGCAGATTGCCTGCATTAAAGAAGGCCAGAAAATCCTGCCAGCCAGTGGGGCGGGGCGGCGGGGCGGGGCGACGAGGCGCAGGCACAGGGGCCGACGCGGCGTGGCGGGCGCGACGTTCAGCCAGCACATCGGCCACCTGCTCCTCGGCCAGAACGAATGAACGGGGAAGGGCAATCGGCGGCAGATCCCGGACCAGCTTAACCGTCTGACGTAAGCTCTCCATCTCCCAAGCCAGGACAGGATCAGCCAATACAGCCGCTTCTACCCGGGCCGTTTCCTCGGCTGTTAGCAGGCCATCGATATAGGCCGACAGCAGTTCGTCATCAATTGGTGTGTGCGAAAAGCGATTCATAGCTCAATAAGACTGGGTTTCACCGCCACCCCCGGCGGGTATGCGGCTGGAATCCCGCAATGGACTACTCAATTTTAGGACGAAAGGCAGGGGGCAAAAGTTCCGGATGCTCTGCCAGGTAGCCGCGCACCCTGCCTCTGGCCCGGCTGATACGCGATTTGACAGTCCCCATTGCCACGCCGGTCATCTCGGCAATCTCTTCGTAGGCGTAGCCGTGGACATCACACAGGACAATCACCGTGCGCTGATCGTCGGGCAAGGAACGGATGGCGGCTTCGAGTAGCTGTTGCAGCTCTTGGCGCTCCACTGCCTGCTCCGGCGATTCCCGGCCATCGATCAACTGGCTGACATACTCTTCTTCCACGGGCAGATCATCCAGGCTCACTGTCCGTCGCCGTTTGCGGGCGCGCAGGACATCATAACAGGTGTTGGTGACGATCCGCATCAGCCAGCTTTTAAAGCTGCCCCCGCGAAAGCTCTCCAGTGCCCGGTATGCCTTGATGAAGCTGTCCTGCACCGCGTCGGCTGCCGATTCTGCATCGGTCAGCAGCCGATAGGCGACGCTATAGGCCAGATTCTGGTATTCCAAAATGAGATGATTGAACGACTCCAGATCGCCATTGAGCGAGCGTTCAATCAGAAGTTCCTGATCCATCTTCTCTTTGTTGAATGATTTCAGGGTCAGATTTGACGATTTCGGCCATCGAACGTATACTGTCCGGGATGCCGAAGTGGCGGAACTGGCAGACGCGCACGACTCAAACTCGTGTGGGGTGACCCGTGTGGGTTCGAGTCCCACCTTCGGCACTGAATGGCAAGCAACGGTCTGCTCAGCGATGGCAGGCCGTTGTTGTGCCCGACCTGAATGGATTATAGCAGAGAGTTGGTTGTCGGGAAATATGGCGGCGGATTTGAAAACCCGTCCTCTGAAAACTCCCGGATTCTGGCGGGCTTTGCTATCATCAGGCGGTTATCTGTTTGGCCCGCCGTTCGGGTGCGGGCTACGAGTGGCAAGAAAAACCTAATGAAAGATAGAATCCACCAGACGGCTCTTTCCTGGCTATCGGGAAAAGAGGCTGTTGCGGATGTACAGTCGGCCAGATACCCCCTCCTGGCCCGGCTCTCCCCCCTGCTTATACTGCTGTTGATGCTCGGTTTGCTCGCTGGGTGTGGTCCGTCCAGCGCAGAATCGGGCAATCAGGATTTAACCAGGGCCACCCAACGCATCGCCCAGGAGTATCAGTCCAGCGGTGACCTGGCCGGGGCGCGGGCCAGCCTGGATAATCTGCCAGCGCCCAACCCCAATCAGTTGCTGATTCTGACTGCCGAAACTACCATCAGTGGTGGGGATACTGCCAATGGGGATGCCCTGACCCGGTTGGCCCTGGCTTTGGGGCTGAACTCCGCCTCGATTGAGCGCTATGCCCGCTCGCGGGGGCTACTTCAGCAGGCCCAGCCCACGGCCCCACCTGTGGCCCAGGCCCAGCCCACCCCCACACCCCAGCCGGAAAAGCCGACGCCTACGCCCGAAGTTGCGACAGCCACAGCCGAAGCGCCCACTGCCACCCCAGAACCGGCTACGGCGACGCCTGTGCCGGCTGCCGAAGTGCGCAGCCAGTCGGCGATGAATGTGCGCGGCGGGCCAGGGACGAACTATCCCGTTGTGGGCGCGCTGAACGCCGGGGAGGCCGCCCGCATAACCGGCAAGAATGGGGGCGGGGACTGGTGGCAGATCGCCCTTGTCAGCGGCGGGAACGGATGGGTCTACGGTCCGCTGGTCACGACGAGTGGGGACACCAGCGCCATTGCCGTGGCCGAAGCGCCGGCTGCGCCGCCCACAGCCACAGCCGCGCCGGCCCAGCCAACCAATACACCCGTCCCTGCGCCGTCCGGCGTCGATTTCCGGCTGGTGGAGCAACACCTGTGGGATGTGGAGGAGAATGGCGGCTTCCTGAGCGGGGAGTCGGTCAATTGCGGTGAAAAGCAGGAGCTGCACGTCATTACACTGGACGCGGCGGGCAACCGGCTGGATGGGGTGACGGTACGGGGCGTCTATCGCAACGAATTTCATGTGACCGGGGAAAAAGGCCCTGGCGTGGCGCAATACGACATTAATGTGGATGGGGACGATATTGTGGTTGCCAAAGATACAGATGGCCGGGAGGTTTCCAGCGATCTGGCCAAAGGGTTGACCGCCAAGCCCTATGCCATTCCCCATCACTTTTTGATTCAGGGGCGCTTCTGCAAAGATGGACCCACCTGCGACGCCTTTATCAAGGCCAATGGCTGCTACGGCCATTTTAGCTGGACGGTTATTTTCCAGCGCACTTATTGAGAATTCTCTCATGCAGACAGCCAATCGTCTGCTTTTTGTCGGGGAATCGGTAGAATCGGGTAGGGAAAGTTGGGGTACAATGGTCTGGATGTGCGGCCTGGGTCCTCCAAAGGGCTGCCGGAATCAAAACCGCTCGACCCATAAGGAGATCGCGTGAAGATCGATTTCATTCGTAATGTGCCGCTCTTTGCGGACCTGACGGAGGAGGAACTGGCCCAGATTGCCGGTGTCCTGCGTCAGGAGAGCAAAGCCAAAGGCGGCAAGGTTTACAGCGCGGGAGAAGCCAGCGAAGCGCTATTGATGGTGCAGAGCGGATTTGTGCGTCTGCTGTCCGATAGTGGCATGGCGCTGGCAACCCTCGGCCCAGGCAGTCTGCTGGGCGAAGCCGAATTTCTGCGCGGGCTGGACCACACAATGGGTGCCCAGGCGGCCACAGAATTGGAACTGTGGAGTCTGCGGGATGACGCGCTGCGGGGGCTGCTCAAACAGAAGCCGAAGATCGGCATTACCCTGAGCCGCAACTTTGGCGAGCATCTGGTCCAGATGGAAGACTATCTGGTGGGGCGTCTGGCCGAGAGCCCACTGCTGGGCGATCTGCCGCGCAATGTGCTGCGCGCCCTGGCCCGGGCCCTGCATCCCCGCCCGGTGGAGGCCGGTGGATTTCTCTTCCGCGCCGGCGAGCCACCTGTGGGTCTGCTGCTGATGGAAGAAGGCAGCCTGGAGATTCGCCCGGAACAGCCCGGCGCAGAGGCCCAGCCCGTACAGAACGGGGACATCCTCGGCATCCTGCCTCTGCTGACCAACAAAAATTATACCGAAAGCGCCTATGCGGCGCGGCCCAGTCTGGTGTGGGTCTTGCCTACCCAGGATTATCACCGCCTGGGCAGCCACTTTCCCGCCTTGCGCCGGGCACTGGGCCGCCGTGTGCGCAGCCGTCTGAGCCGCAGCGACCAGACCCAGGCAGTGATTCGGCTGGCCCAGACGCCCATCTTTGCCCAGATGTCGCCGGAGAATCTCCAGGCCATTGCCCAACGGTTGGTGCTGAATCACGTCCCCGCGGGGGAACCCATCTACCGGACCGGTGAGCCGGGGGACGCGCTCTATCTGGTGGACGCGGGCGAAGCGGAGATGACGATTGAAAATGCCCACGGCATTGTGGAGGAGTTGGACCGGGTTGGCGCAGGGGGCTATTTTGGCGAGATAAGTCTGCTGACGGGCAGAAATCGCACAGACAACGCCGTCGCTACCCGCAACACGAACCTGTGGGTTCTCTACAAGACAGACCTGGACGAACTGGTAGGGCTGTACCCGGCCATCGGTTCGACACTGAATCAGGTGGTTGCTTCCCGGCTTTCGGCCCAGGAAGATTCTGTGGACGAAAACCATTACCGCCGCTTCCCTCTGCTGGCAAACCTGAGCAGCCACGACCTGAAGGCGGTTGTGTCCAGTCTGCGCCCCACCCGCTTCCGCCCCGGCGAGATGATCTTCCGGGCGGGCACACCGGGCGAGATGCTCTATCTGGTGGAGCGGGGACATGTGCGTATGCAGCCCCTGGCCGGCAGCAATAGTTGGGTGCTGGGCGAAGGCGAGATTCTGGGCGAACAGTCTGTGCTGAGCAATCAATTGCAAGGGCAGAGCGCCTACGCCGAGACGGAAGTCGATCTGCTGACTATTGGCCGGGAGGATTTGGAAGCGCTGATGATGCGCATCCCCTCTCTCTCGATGAGTTTGAGCCGTCTGTTGAGTCAGCGCATGGGTGATCCGGGCATGACCCCCGCGACGCCTTTCCCCGGCGAGGGCCAACCCCAGGCTGGCTACAACCAGCCGCCCACCCTCTCCACCCAGCGGCGGCGGGCCGCGGCCTATCGTCCCCAGGCAGAGGAAGGCCCGCGCACCGGGGGGATTGGTCTCTGGTTTACGGGTCTGAGTTTGGGGGCCAAATTGCGTCTGGCTCTGCTGGTGCTGATTCTCATCTATCTCTTTGGGGTGGCTGCGCCGGCGGCCTTGGGTCGTCTGTTGAGCGCGGGTGAGGTGAGTGAAGGCGACGCGGCCAGCATCTCGTCCAGTGTGGCTGGGGCGCTGGAGCAGCGGGGCAATGAGGGCGCGCTGGTCACACTGCGCAGCACAGAAGGTGACAATCAGGTGATTTCCCTGGCCCTGGAAGGTGTCCAGCCGACTGCTACTTACACACCCTATCCCACCAATACACCGATTCCTTCGGCCACGCCAACTGTGACCCCCACATCGACGCCTACACTCGTGCCCACCAACACGCCGCTTCCGCCCACGCCCGTGCCTGTGATTGTGCAGCGGCAGGCCGAGCCAGCAGCGCAGAAGCAGGAGGCGCAGGCTGCCTCTATGCCTGCCCTGCCACCCCGGGCCTGGGATGGGCGTCTGAGTCAATTGGGGATGAATGTGGCCGACGCCAGCGTCGCGCCGGGTCAGCCCTTCTGGCGGCTGATCGAGGCCAAGTGGGAAAACGAGCAGGAGGGCGGCGGCAAGCATCACATTTACGTGGAAGCCGTGGACGAGGGCGGCAACCGGATAGTGGGCGCGCCTGTGACGATTTTGTGGGAAGGCGGCAGCGCTTCTGGTGTTACCGAGGACAAAACGCCCCCGGACTACGCCTATAACTATCCGATGTATATGGCAGGCAATGCCTACAACGCCAAAATTGAGGGATTGCCCAGCGATATTATGCAGGGGATGGGGCTAGGCACACCGGATCAACCCTTCCACACCATCCATACGAATGTGAAGCTGATCTTCCAGCGTACTGTGATGCCGTAAAACGTAAGGTGGCGCAGCCACGATTTGCGTGGGGAAACGTGAAGACGTGAGACGTGAAGACGTGAGACGTGAAGACGTGAGACGTGAGATCGGGTGACGACACCTCACGTTTCACGTTTCAGATGGTTGGCCGACCGGCTAACGCTTGTGCGTTAGTTCCTCGCTGGTACGGAATAGGGTGGCAAAGCCACAAGTGTTGCGTTCGGATCGGACCAGTGAGCGTCGGTTGAGCGATGTCCCTTCGATAAACTCAGGACGCCGCCTGAGCCTGTCGAAGGGTAGCCGAGTCTTCGAGGCGTATCGCTTGTACTGAGCCTGTCGAAGTGAAACCAGCGAACAGGTCTACGAACCATAGGGTCGATTTTTTTAGCGTATGGAGTAGGTGCGGTTTGCAACCGCACTTCTTCGGGTGAAAGTGCGGTTGCAAACCGCACCATATGTATCACCTTATTTTTGCGCAAACAGAGGGTGTTTCTATTCTATCCGCCAAAACTCATGCAAACAGAGGCGGTTTCTATTCAAAAATGGGGGGGTAGCACTGCACAATAGCGTGGAGTCATGAGCACCACTTTTCGATAAGTTTTAAGGTCTCTTTGGAGGGTCGTCCCCGGCGAGTAGGGGGCGTCCAAGGGG